>JAVBQW010000027.1:0-17856 GCA_031548665.1 Thermoguttaceae bacterium | reverse complement strand
TGTAAAGGCGTTGCGGAAGGAGCGGACGCCCAATCAGGCCCGATGTCTCTTGGCGGCGTTTTTCGTTTAAAATGACCGATATTTATCTTGACAAATACCAATAATAGCCATAGAATGATAAAAATTAGATCGATTTGATCTAATTTTTGGCCGATATAAACAACAGAAACGGAATCACGCCTGTGTTTTGCTGCGCAGCGCGAAATGGATTCACAGAGTTGGACAAAATCATGCAAAACCAATCATTTTTGACCATCGATCCATCGTTGCTGAAATCGGAGGAGCGGATCCTATTGGCGGCGATCAAAATTTTCGCCGATTATCCGCCGGAATTGGCGTCGATTCGGATGATTGCCAAGGAAGCGAACGTCAATTATTCGGCGGTAGCCTACCATTTCAAGAACAAGGAAAACCTCTACCAAGAGGTGATTCGCCGGGTCGCCGGGATCATTCGTGGGGGGCTTTTGCTTCCGGAAACGCCACCGACGGATCCGGAGGTCGCCAAGATGGAGCTTCGTGCGTTTATCGGAAGACTTGCCGACTGGATTTTCGGCAGCTATCATGCGGTCTCGTTCGCCAAGATCATTATGCGGGAACACCTTTCGCCGTCCCCGGTTTATGAACAACTCAACGAGGACATGTTCAAGCGAATTCTGACACGGATGACCGACGTTGTCCTATGCATCACCCAAAGCACGGACCGACGGCGGGGGATGTTGCAGTTTTTTTCCATCGCCGGACAGGTTCTCGGATTCCGAATCGAACGGGAACTGTTGGTTCGGCATCTCAATTTCGCCGGCTTTTCACCGATCGAGATTGAAGAACTCAAGTCGCTCCTTTTTCAAAATATTTTTCGTCAATTGGGGGTGCAACCATGAAAAAAATCATTATTCTGTTGCTCGTCCTCGGTTTGGGGACCGGCATCTACTTCGGTTGGCAACGTTTGGAAGCTGCAAAACTGCGGGAGGATCACAGTTTCCTCACGTTGTACGGAAATGTCGAGATTCGCCGTGTCAACCTCGGCTTCCGCGTTTCGGGACGGGTTTCCGAAATCTTGTACAAGGAAGGGGACAAAATCGAAAAGGGTGCCGTGATCGCCAAGCTCGACACGGAACCGTTCGAAGACAGCCTCGCGGTCGCCAAAACTCAAATCCGAACGGCGGAAGCGAATTACGAAAAACTCAAAACGGGCAACCGGCCCCAGGAAATCGAACAGGCAAGGGCGACCGTCAACCAGCGTGAGGCGACTTTGAAAGTTTTGGAAGCCGATTGCGTCCGGGCCGGTCAACTGATCGCCAACAAAACAATTTCCGAGCAGGAATTCGACACCGCGGTCGCACGGCGGGACGAAGCGGTTGCCGCGAAGAAACTCGCCGAGGAAACACTGAATTTGTTGATCGAAGGATTTCGCCGGGAAGAAATCGCGATGGGAGAATCGCAACTTTCCGAAGCGAAGGCGAATTTCAAGCGTTTGCAAACGTCGTTGGACGACACCGAACTGATTTGTCCGAACGATGGAATCCTTTTGACCCGTGTCGAGGAACCGGGAGCCGTGGTCAATCCGGGACAGACGATCGCGACTTTGTCGTTGAAAGACGAAATCTGGGTGTACGTTTACATTCCGGAAAAATTGTACGGCATCGTGAAATCCGGATTGAAAGCGAAAATTTATACCGACTCGCATCCCGACAAGCCGTATGCCGGACAGATCGGATACATTTCGCCGGAAGCGGAGTTCACGCCGAAGACCGTGCAAACGACGGAACTTCGCACCGATTTGGTTTTTCGTGTCCGAATCATCGCCGACACGCCGGACAACGGGCTGTGCCAGGGAATGCCCGTGACCGTGAAGATTAAATTGTAAAAGAAAGGCTTCAGGCTTCAGGCTTCAGAAAAACACAAATAAAGTCAAAACATGAAAGGCGAACCCTCAAGCCCCTGAAGCCTGAAGCCTGAGACCTGACACCTAAAAATCCATGAGAGATTACAGAAAATTACGAGCATTTGAGCTTGCCGACGACTTGGCTCTTGAGATCTATCGTTGTACGCAATTGTTTCCCAATGAAGAAAAATTCGGCCTGACATCGCAAATGAGACGCTGCGCCGTTTCCGTTCCATCAAATATCGTCGAAGGTTCATCCCGAAATACTCACGCCGATTATCTTCGATTCCTCGATATTGCATACGGAAGTTTATGTGAACTGGAATACCAATTGTCACTCGCTCGGCGACTCGGTTATCTCAAGGAAGATATTGCATTGAAATTAACAGAAAAATGCAACGAAGCGGCAAGAGTTCTCAATGGACTCATAAATTCATTGCGTAAAAACTTCTAGAAGAGAAAAGGCTTTATATTCATGTTTCAGGAATTGACCCGCCATGTCCTGAAGCCTGAAGCCTGAAGCCTGAAGCCTGAAGCCTGAAGCCTGAAGCCTGAAGCCTGAAGCCTGAAGCCTGGAGCCTGAAGCCTGGAGCCTGGAGCCTGAAGCCTGAAATCTGAAGCCTGAAGCCTGAAGCCTTTCCATGATCCGCATCGAAAACCTCACGAAAACCTTTCCCGGCAACTCGCGGCCTTCGGTCGACGCCTTGAGCGCGGAGATCCGTCCCGGTCTGATCACCGGGCTGGTCGGTCCCGACGGCGCCGGAAAGACGACGCTGGCCCGTCTCATCGCCGGACTGTTCAAACCGACTGCGGGAAAAATTACGGCGTTCGGTCTCGATTCCGTACGGGATTCGGCGAAGATCCGCGAAATTCTCGGATACATGCCGCAGCGATTCGGCCTGTATGAGGATTTAACCGTGATGGAAAACATGAATCTCTACGCCGAGATGCGTGGACTCGAAAATATCGAACGAAAAGAACGTTTCGCGGAACTGTTGCAATTCACGGGCTTGGAACCGTTCACGGAACGTCTTGCCCGACGTCTTTCCGGCGGCATGAAACAGAAACTCGGCTTGGCGTGTTCATTGATCAAAATGCCGAAACTGTTGTTGCTCGACGAGCCCGGCGTCGGCGTCGATCCGATCAGTCGGCGCGAACTCTGGAAAATGGTACGGGATTTGGTTGCCGATGATGTCGTCGTCGTTTGGAACACGGCGTATCTCGACGAAGCGGAAGCGTGCGACGACGTGCTGCTGATGAACGAAGGGGAATTATTGTTTCACGGCAAACCGTCCGAACTGTCCGGCCGGATGAACGGACGCGTCGTCCAGGTTCGCGGACTTCCCGCAACGGAAAGACGGCGTGAGTTGTCCCGTTGGTTGCAACACCCCGAAGTCGTCGACGGTGTCGTCCAGGGCAGTACGTTGCGGCTCGTTCTGAAAAGCGGAACGCCCCTTCCTTCCGAAACCGATATTGTTTCCGTAACACCGCGTTTCGAGGACGGTTTCATCGACATGCTCGGCGGCGTGCCGAAAGGGGAATCGGTTCTCACGAAACGGGAAATGAAAAAATCAACAGACGATGAACCCGTTGTCGTTGCGCGGGGGCTCACCAAAAAATTCGGTTCGTTCACGGCGGTGCGCGACAATAATTTTTCGATCCGTCGCGGCGAGATTTACGGCCTGCTCGGCCCCAACGGCGCTGGCAAGAGTACGACGTTCAAAATGCTCTGCGGCCTGCTCAAACCGACGGAGGGTGAAGGATTCATCGCCGGACACAATCTGCTCAAATCGGCGTCGAAAGCCCGATCGCGGCTCGGATACATGGCCCAAAAATTCTCGATGTACGGCGATTTGACCGTCAAACAGAATTTGTCGTTTTTCGCCGGAATTTACGGGCTCTGGGGATTATCGAAACGCCGTGTCGTCAACGAAATGATCGAGATGTTCGAACTCGGACAATTCTCATCGACGAACTCCGCGATGTTGCCGCTCGGATTTAAGCAACGATTGTCTTTGGCCGCCGCGTTGATGCACGAGCCCGACGTGTTGTTTCTCGACGAACCGACTTCCGGCGTGGATCCGCTCACCCGTCGCGAATTCTGGACGCATATTAACGCCCTTGTCGAAAAAGGCGTGACGATTCTCGTAACGACACACTTCATGGACGAAGCGGAATATTGCGACAGAATCAGTTTGATCTTTCGCGGCGAAACCGTCGCCGAAGGAACGCCCGACGATTTGAAACGATCCGTGAAATCGGAGACGTTCCCCGACCCGACGCTCGACGATGCGTTCGTTGCACTAATTGAAAAAAGGCTTCAGACTTCAGACTTCAGGCTTCAGAAAATGCCGCGAAGTTCTTCCCTGAAGCCTGCCCCCTGAAGCCTTCCATGACACGATTACGCCGCCTTTTCGCCTTGATGAAAAAGGAAACGCTGCAAGTCCGGCGAGATCCGAGTTGCATCCTGATCGCGTTCGTGCTGCCGGTGATTCTCTTGTTTATTTTCGGTTACGGTTTATCGCTCGACGCCGAACACGTCAAGGTCGCCGTCGTCATGGAGGACCGTTCTCCGATGGCGTTGTCGCTCTGGGACTCGTTCGACAAGACGAAATACGTCAGCCCCTTGAGATTTGATCGTCGCATGGACGCAGAGGAAGAAATCGTCAATTCCCGCGTTCGTGGCCTGATCGTGGTGCGGGACGACTTTTCGCAACAAATCCTTGGAGGGGAAAAAGCGTCGATCCAATTGATTACCGACGGCGTTGAAACAAATACCGCTACGATATTGGAAAACTACGTCCTCGGCGTGATCGGTGTTTGGGCGAACCATCAAAGCCGCGACAAAAGAAGGAGCGGCATTGCGCCGGTCAATATCGAAAGTCGGGTGTATTTCAATCCGGAGTTGGAGACGAAATACGCCTTGATCCCCGGTTCGATCGTACTCATCATGGCGATTATCGGAACATTATTGACGTCGCTGGTCGTCGCCCGTGAATGGGAACGCGGTACCATGGAAGCGATGCTCGCCACGCCGATCGGGCCGCTGGACATGCTGCTCGGAAAACTCGTACCGTATTACGTTCTCGGGATCGGTTCGAATGCGCTTTGTATCTTTATTGCCGTGCATTTATTCAGTTTGCCGTTTCGCGGATCGGTGTTTTCGCTGTTTTTGATTTCGTCGATTTTTTTACTCGCCTCGCTCGGAATGGGGTTCTGGATTTCAACGCTGACGAAAAACCAATTTCTCGCGTCCCAGATGGCATTGGCGTTGGCGTTTTTGCCGAACTTCATTTTGTCCGGGGCGATCTTCGAAATCAATTCAATGCCCATGGCGATCCAGGGAATCGCGTATCTTTTTCCCGCCCGGTATTACGTAACGTGTTTACAGACGCTCCTGATGACCGGCGACATTTGGCCGCTGTACCTGCGCAACATCGTCTGTATGGCGATCATCGCGGTTGTGTATTTCGTCGCAACACTTCGAATTACGCCGGAGCGATTGGAGTGAGGCATCAGGCTCCAGGCGTCAGGCTTCAGGAAAGACCTCGGAGTCAGACTTGAAGTCTGAATCCTGAATCCTGAATCATGAATCCTGAATCCTGAATCCTGAATCCTGAAGCCTGATGCCTGATGCCTGATGCCTGGAGTCTCTCCCATGTTTCTTCGCCTTTTCAACCTGATCGTCAAGGAATTCCTCGCGGCGCTTCGTGATCCGAAAGCGCGGGCGCTGTTGATCGGTCCGCCGCTGTTGCAGATCTTCATATTCTCGTACGCGATTACACAGGAAGTCAAAAACGTGACGCTTGCCGTCTACAATCAGGACTTCGGCAAAGAGGGGTTCGTTCTGACGCAACGATTCCGACATTCGCCGACGTTCACGAAAATTTTGACGATCACGCATCGGGAAGAGATTGATCCGATCATCGACAATCAGGATGCAATGGCGGTGCTCGTCATCCCGCAGGATTTTTCGCGACAACTTTACGCCGGACGTAAGGCGACGCTCCAGATCCTGCTCGACGGCCGCAGGTCCAACGCTTCACCGATCGTCGGCGGTTACGCGGCAAAGATCATCAATAAATTCGTACAGGAACATTTAGCCGGTACTCCGGGGAACTCAGTTGGTACTTCGGGGGGGATCAATCTCGAAACGAGAAATTGGTTCAACGTGAATCTCGATCCGCGCAAAACGACGATTCCGTCGTTGGTCTGCGTGTTGGCGATGGTGCTCGGGATCATCATTTCGGGGCTTTCGATTGCTCGTGAACGGGAAACGGGAACGTTCGAGCAACTTCTCGTTTCGCCGCTCACACCGACGGAAATCATGCTCGGCAAAGCGATCCCGGCGTTGGTGCTTGCGACCTGTTCGGCGGTCATGTTGATCGGAATCACGATTTTCTTCATGGGAATTCCGTTACAGGGATCGTTTTTCCTGCTGTTGGCGGCGCTCGATCTTTTCCTGCTTTCGATCATCGGCGTCGGATTGTTCGTCAGTTCGCTGTCGCTGACGCAGCAGCAGGCGATTCTCGGCGTGATCCTCGTGATGCCGCCGTTCACGATGCTTTCCGGTTTCGCAACGCCGGTCGAGAACATGCCGGACTGGATGCAATGGCTGACCGTTGCCAATCCGGCCCGCTGGTTCATGGTGATCGTCAAAGGGATCTTTATGAAAGGAATGGGCGTCGGCGAAGTTTTCTTAAACTGCATTCCGTTGGCGATCATCTCGTTCTTGACCCTGACCGCCGCTGGAATCATGTTTCGCCGCCGAATGGAATAAGACGCGCTGCGCGGCCAAAACGCAAACGATCGATAAACCGGGGATGTAACTTTCGAGCGGAAGGGCATTCGGGGACACATTCCCTCGCTGACGCGTCGGGCTCTGAAATTTGCCGGTTTTCCTGGATTGCCTATTTTCTCGTTTCGGTTTTGTCTCCAACTCTTTCCCGCAATTCCTCTTGATTCGTTTTTAGGAAATCCTCATAATTCGCCGCTGGTTTTTTGTTCGAAGGGCAGGATTTCCATCAACACCGGTCAAGGGTCTTGAGTAAAAGCGTCAACGGTAATCAAGAGCGATGGAGGAAACGTTTCGTTTCTCGGTTGGCGCTGCGCACCGGCATGGTGTTGCTCGGCGTTTTGCTCTTTATCGTCGGCGCACACGCGGAAACAGAGGAAAAACAGCCTGACTCCTCTTGGAATTTTCGACCGTCGCTGCCGTCCTTGTCGTCGCTACCATCGGTTCCGACGATCCGGTCGTTTCGACAGCCGCCGCAGCCTTCGGAAAAAAACGCGTTTGAGCATCTTCCCGGTCTCGGCGGGACAGCCTCCCGATCAACGGCCGTTCCTCCGATGTCCTCGCTGGGAAACGACTTTCTTGGCGGGTCGCTCGTTTACGCTCCGTCGAATGCAGCCGTTCCGGCCCTGTATATCGAAGGAAGAGGCTACGTTCCGGTCAGCGATCCGTCGATCGAACCCTATTTTCGCCCTGAAGATTACGAACAACTGAAGAATAATCCTTACGTGGCGTTGCTCCCCTTGTCGGCAGTCGGTGGGATGTCCACCTCGTCACCGGTCGTGATGATCGATCCTTCAGGGCAAACGTTTTCCTTGGGATTTACTCCCAATCGCGCGGAACCGATCACGATCTCCGCGAATGTCGGTTGGTCTCGTTCCAACGGCGAACACAGTGTTTTCTTTTTGGACGGCGATTGCTGTTTGCGGCAAGGTCGTCAGTCGGTACAAGGACCACACGCGGTCATTTGGATCGAAAAACAACCGAACGACAAAGGAGTCCGGGAAGTCGTCGTCTATATGGAAAGCGACGTCGATGAGCCGCCGCTGTGCCTTGAATTCGACCCGAACGAGATCGATGCCAAGATGTTCGACAGAAAATGGACCGGTCGTTTTTCGACTGCGGATCGGATCGATACCCTGATCGTCCGTCCCCTGCCGCCGGCCGCGAATGATCCATCGATTTTCGAACGGGCTCAACGATCGGCGACTCGGAAAAGCTCCGCCATTCGCCAGACGCAATTTCTTCAGGAAACGCCCACGCCGAAGAAGCAACCCGTCGCCGAATCGACGTTGCCATTCCGACGGATGCGTTTCAATTCCCGAAGCGACCTGCCGCTGGATTTTCGTTTTGACAAATTCCCCGATAATCCGGAACGCGGTATCGCGGTCATCAACAAGGGAATCAACCTGATTATCGAAGGTGTAAGCAGTCAATCGATGTTGCTCGGCGATGTGGTCGACATTTCAGCCGACCACGCCGTGATCTGGGGCGCCAATCCGTCCCGGATGCAAAACGACGGAAACGGCGATGAGAACGGATCGAACGATTTCGAAATCTACCTGGAAGGAAACATCATTTTCCGTGACGGTGAACGTCGTATCGAGGCGCACCGGATGTATTACGAAACGAAAACCGGTTTGGCCTATGTTCTCGATTCCAAATTGACCTCGCCCATGGTCGGTATGCAGGGGGTGAAAGGAGAAATACGACTTCAAGCGGAAAGTCTCCAAAAGATCGGCGACGGACTTTATACGGCCAAAAACGGGTTTGTCTCGACAAGCCAGCTGGGCGAACCGACGTATTCGCTTCATTCGCGGACAATGAAACTCGACCAAACGCAGCAGCGCCAGTTTCTCGTCGCGGAAAATAATTACGTCGCCGTCGGCAAGTTGCCGGTCCTCTATTGGCCCTGGATGGCGGCTGATTTAAAGGACCCGACCTTTTATTTACGGAGTATCAGCTTCGGAAGCGATACCCGCGACGGTCAGAGCATTCGAACCAATTGGAATCCGTTTCAACTGCTCAATATCCGAAATCGTCCGGGATGGCTCGACGCGGATCTTGCGCTCGACTGGATCGAAAAGCGCGGCTTCGGACATGGTTTCGATGTGGATTACACTCCGCCGTCCTGTTTCGGGATTCCGACCGATGTCAACGGACATCTTCGCTTTTGGGGAATCGAAGACAGCGGAACCGACAACCTTGGCGGGCGACGCCGCAACGTCAAATTTCCTTATGATTATCGTTATCGGGTTTTTTGGAATCACACCCAGGAACTTCCTTCCCTGGGAAGATTCTCCACGTCTCCGTGGTTGTTGAACGCCAAGGTCGGAAAAACATCCGATCACAATTTCACCAATTCCTATTTTCAGAACGAATGGATCTCGGATGAAAATCGAACCACCTCGCTGGAACTCAAAAAGCTTTGTGGAAACTCGTCCGTGTCGATCTTCACCGAATACGCGCTGGACGATTGCTACACGAATACCAATTGGCTGCCGCGACTGGATCATACCTGGCTCGGTGAGTCGTTGCTCGGCGACCGCCTGACCTGGTACGAACACACCCGGGTCGGATACGCCAACTACCATACCGCAACGGCACCGTACGACGCCGCGAACGACGGTTTATACACGAGATATTTGCCATGGGAACTGCAAACGAACACGTTGTCGAACCTGCCGTATCAGACGCCCAGTCGTCGCGTGTACACCTCGGGTAATCCGGATGCGTACACGATCGATACCTCGGGGGAAGTGTTTTCCACGCGGCATGAACTCGATCTACCGTTCAACGTCGGACCGCTTCGCTGTGTGCCGTATGTTCTCGGCGACTTCTCTCATTGGGGGAAAACTCGCGCCGGCGACAGCGCCGACCGTTGGTATGGACAGGCCGGCGTGCGTTTGAACCTGCCGTTTTGGAAAGTGTTTCCGAATCGCTCCAGTCGAACCTGGTACGTCAACGGTTTGGCCCACAAATTCGATCTCGACGCGGAATTGTCCTATGCCCGAGCCGATCGGAGCATGGACGATCTGATCCTTTACGACTCGCTCGACAACTGGTCGATCGACGACGCCCGAAGACGGTATTGGTACGGAACGTATCGAAATCTCGGTTTCTCCACCGACGCGGCCTGTCCGGCTTGGTTCGATCCTCGATATTATGCGTTGCGTAGTGGAATGGCCGGAAACGTGACCGCCTCCAGCATGGAAATCGCCGATAATATGACCTTGTGCCGCTTCGGAATGACTCACCGATTTCAAACGAAACGTGGTCCGGTCGGAAAACGTCGTATCATCGATTGGATTACGGCCTCCGCCCATTTCAATTTATATCCGGAGCATTACTCTCCCGATCCGGAAAACTATCCCGGTGAGTCGATCGGCCTCATCGATTACGACGCCGTTTGGAATGTCGGTGATCGTTTCGCGCTTTTTACTTCGGGGATCTACGACGTCTTCCAATACGGCCAAAACGTGACGCGGGTCGGCGTATCATGGCAGCGTCCCGAACGCGGAAGTCTGACGTTGGGTGTCGACCAACTTTACGGTCTCTTCAAACAGACGGTCCTGTTGCTGAAAACCAAATACAAGTTCAATGAAAAATACGAGATGAATTATAGTACTTCCTACGACATGGCGAATAACTGGAAAAATTTGGGACACCAATTTACGTTCGTGCGAACCGGAGAATCTTTTCGATTCATGGTCGGAGCGGTGTACCAGGAAGCGACTGACGAATGGGGATTTACCTTCGGCATCGAACCGGTGTTCCTGAGAGGCATCGCAAAGAAATTGTCTCGGGCCAACGATACCTTCGGCTCGTCAAGATAGGCGTCGGTGTTGAGACAAGAGACGCGTTTGCGAAAAGGGGGTGGTCGAGTGTATCGAATTCAGCCCCAACGGGGCTTAACAGTGTAGCCGGGGGTAAGCCGTACTCGGCGCAACCCCCGGGTTGGGACCCGTACAAAAATTCGCACCCCAACGGGGTGCAACAGAATCCCGTGAATCCTTGTTCGACCCCGTTGGGGTCGATTTTCCATCCCGTTCCATGACCGGGGGTTACGGCGAGTACGCCTCACCCCCGGCTACTTTGTTGCACCCCGTTGGGGTGAAAGATCGTTGCCCTCAATCGGCAAATGCTCCCGAGACAAGCGACGCGCAATCTTCCTCCCCTTCTCTCCCCTTCTCTTCCATGTCCCGGCTTTTTCCTCTTGACGTCGTGTTTGACATTGCCGGAGAAGTCGTCGATGTTTCGGCCCGAAATCGGATTCTCGAAGAGACCGCGAAAACGGAAATTCGTCTCGGCCGCCTTGACAAAGCCTTGCGAGCCGCCGAAGCGGCTCCAAATCGAAAAGGGGTTTTTCGTCAATTGGCTATCGAAGCCGAGAAGAATAACGATATCGCTTCCTTGGAAACGATCTTGCGGCGGTCGATCGAATTTGATTCGAAATCCTCTGCGCTTGTCGGATTGCTGGCGTCGTCGCTGCTCGCCAAGGGCAATGTGGAGGGGGCGCTGACGATTCTTCGTTGCGCTGAACAACCGTTCGAAGGAGATCAGGCAAAATATGCTTTCGTCGCCCATCTCCTTGAACGAGATCGCTTCGACGAGGCTCGACAATTGGTCGAATCGATCAACGCAGCGGAGTTTCGCGACTGGTCGCTCCTCGCCTTTGCCAAGCGGTATGCGAGTCTTGCGCGTCATTCGGAAGCCGAAGCGGTCCTGAAACGGTTGACGCAACCGGAAAAACGAGCTTGGGCCCTTTTCGAGGTCGGCCGCTGCCTGCTCAAGCCCGGTGAATGGTTTCGGCGAGCGGCAACGATCCTTGAAACGATTGATCTCGTTCCGGCAAACGCCGAAGCAGCGACAATCCAACGTCGAATCATCGGCAAAGCCTTGTGGAAGGCCGAGGAGTTCGAAGCGGGTCGCCAACTCCTCGAATCTTCCGAAGCGGCTCTTTCGGCCTCAGAGGATCCCTTCCGTCGACTGCGAGCCCGATGTTTTCTTGCAAAAACGCTTCGGGAAACCGGCGAACTCGACTCCGTTCGGAATTATCTCGACGTTTCATCGTTAACGTCCGCGTCGTTCTCGCCGTTGCAGCAAAGCGAGCTTCTGCAATGGTTGGCCGAGGCGTCCGGCAGCGACGACGACTGGACGCTTGCCGCTCGCCGAGCTGCCGAAGAAAAGGACGAACAACAACGCGTTCGACGTCTTGCCGAGATTGTTCGCCGATTTTCTTATTCGGCGAAAAAGTCGCCGCCGACGGGAGATCCTGACGTCGACGCCATGCTCTTGTCCGGTGAAGAGTTCGAAGAACAGTATTACAGCCCGTTTGCCGTCGAAGGTTGCAACTGCTAGCACAGAGTTAGGCGTCGATTTTCGTGAAAGGCGGCCTCCCTGAAAACTCCTCTTGTCGTGAACCGTCGAATTGAGTATTCTCCGACGGTTTTTCATCCGACGTTCTCTTCGAGGAGTTTTAAGCGAATCATGGTCCGTTTCACATTGACCACACTGTTCCTGTTTCTCGTTCTTGGCTTAGGGAAAATTTTCGCGCAGCTTCCGAACCAAAACGGACAGGTTTGGTGTGAATATGCCGTCGCCGTTCCTCAAAGCAACGTGAAAATCTTCGACGCCAAACAGGGAACCGTCCATGAAGATCAAACGCCGTCGTCGATCGTCGAGTTCATCAAACGGGAAACCGGCGACGCGGCGTGGACCGGCGAAAATTTCGGCCTGATCAACTCCGACGGCCGAAAACTGTATGTCTACCATTCTCCGGCGATGCAGCAGCGGGTCGCCGAAATCGTCGGCCGGTTCATGCGACCGGAAACGAAAAACGTTCAATTCGCCACGGAATGCCGATTTGTCACGCTCTCGGAACGGTTCGCCAGGGAAAAGGGAATCAGCGATATTCGGGAGCCGATTTATCAATATCTGCACCCGATCATTTCGCCGCCCGGTCTGCCGGTCCAGCGAACGCCCGGCGTTTCGGCCTACTGGGTCGCCAAGGACGACATTCCAAAACTCTACGAAGTCTTGTCGGATCTTGCGGGGATTGCGATGAGTGATCGGGATTCTAACATTCTCCAAGCCCCAAGAGTCACGACGTTCAACGGCCAACTCGGAAACATCCAGGACACGGCCCAGACGCCGTTTGTCACGGACATGATTACCGTTCAAAAGGAATCGGGAACGGAATATCAACCGAACATCACGATTTTCAACGAGGGGCAGGCGATCCGATCGTTTTCGTTGCTTTCCTGGGACCGCCGCACGGCGACGACCGACATTGCCGCCGAGTTTTCCAAAATCACCAAGGTCGACAAGATGAACGTCGCCCAATCCGCTCCCTTGGCAAAGCAACTGCAAACTCCTCATCTGGCCAAGATCGAATTATCGGAACACGGACTCGTCTGGCCGGTCGACGGAATGCTCATCGTTTTTCTCGGCGGCATCGAACGACAAACCGAAACCCGCACCGAAGTCGGAACGCCGATGTTGAACAAAATTCCTTATTTCAAGCGTCTGTTCATGAACACGGCCATCGGTCGGGAAACGGTTGCGGTCCACGGCATTTTGACCGTCAAGATGGTCGACGAGCCGACCGCCTTAGCCGCATCCGCCTGCGGTGCGATAAACCAGGGTCAACGTTGATTGCCGCTTCAATCGCGTCGCAGGCGAACGCGGCTAAAGGAAAAACCATACCGAACCATGCTGAAGGCCGTCGAACTTTCCGGATTCAAGAGCTTCGCCGATCGGACTCGTCTCGAGTTTGCCGACGGCGTCTCCGCGCTCGTCGGTCCGAACGGTTCCGGAAAGTCGAATCTCGTCGACGCCATTAAATGGGTCCTCGGCGAACAGAGTCCGAAAAAGCTGCGCGGCGGCGAAATGACCGACGTGATCTTCAACGGTTCCGCCGGCCGCCAACCGCTCGGAGCCGCCGAAGTCACGCTGACGTTCGACAACTCGACCCGAATTTTCGACGTTGACGTTCCCGAAGTCCATCTCACCCGCCGGATTTATCGGAGCGGCGAAGGCGAATATCTTATCAATCGGCAGGCGTCGCGGCTCAAGGATATCAAGGACATGCTGAGCGGCACCGGGCTCGGCACGCAAGCGTACAGTATCATCGAACAGGGCCGCGTTGAGAGTTTGCTGCAGAGTTCGTCGGTCCAACGCCGAACGATTTTCGAGGAAGCCGCCGGAATCGCCCGATTCAACACAAAGAAACAGGAAGCCCAACGACGTCTGGAACGGGTCGACCAAAATCTTATCCGGCTCGCGGACATTGTCGGCGAACTTGACAATCAACTTCGAACGGCGAGAAATCAAGCGGGCAAAGCGCAACTGTATCGACAATACACGACAAGGCTCCAGGAACTTCGAATTCACGCGGGACTTGTCGACTATCGGCAACGCGAGGTTCGGTGCAGAGAACTCCGCACGGAAATTGAAACCTTGGGAGATGCCGTCCGGGATCTTTCCGAATCGGTCGAGATTAACGAAAAAAATCTCATTCAGCGTAACGAGGCCGTCGAAGCGATCGACATCGAGATTCGCCGCTTCGAAGGGGAAATCGCGGCAACCCGGGAAAAGATCCTCGGCGAGGAATCAACCATCGAATTGCAGGCAACGCAGGTCGCTGAAATCGAGACGGAAATTCTCGGCAACGGCCGGCAACTCGTCGAATTGAACGTCCGGAGCGACGACATCGAAGAGATGTTACGAAAAACAAACGACGACATTCGAAAGGCGAAGACCTCGAGCGCCGAGGTTTCCGAAACATATCAAAAAATCCTCGAACGGGGCGAAGAACTCGCGGTCCTCTGCAAGGAAAAACAGGACGAACGAAAATCCGTTCGAAAAGATCTAGACGCGAAACATCGACAGACCGCGAAACTTGCCGGTTCGATCAGCGGTCTCGAATCCCGGATCACGACGTTACAGCACGCCAGGGATCAGGGAACCGTTCGACTCGCGACTTTGCAACGGCAACGGGACGACTTGATTCGGCAGAGCGAGGAACTTCGGACCGTCGTCGAAGAACTCCACGCGACGGCGAATCGGAAAAAGGAGCAACTCGAAGACGCCAAGTTACGAAAAAACAATCAGGCGAGGGAACTCTCGCTGCTCTCCCAGGAACTTTCCGAACAAAAACAACGGCAAAGCGGGATGCGGGAACGAATTTCCGTTCTCGAAGAATTGATCCGTAAAAACGAAGGACTCAGTCCCGGCGTTCGCGAGGTTCTGACTCAATCGCGGGACCCGAAAAGTCCGTTCCGCTTCGTACACGGATTGGTTGCCGACCTGTTGCGCGTCGACGTCGAAGCCGCTCCGTTGATTGAACTTGCGCTCGGACCCCACGCCCAGTATGTCGTCGTATCGCCGAAGCCGGAGTTGTTTCGACATATCGAACGTAATGCCGTGAACATCGCCGGCCGCGTCGGGTTTATTTGGCTCGACCCCACCGAACAGGAAGCTCCGTGGATGAAAGAAAGGGGCTTTCTCGGCCGGTCCGGCGTTCACGGACGAGCCGATCAGTTCGTCAACGCGGACACGGCCTTCGTCCATCTCGCCCGGCGGTTGCTCGGTCGTACCTGGATCGTCGAGAATATTTCCGTTGCGAGAACATTGTACAAGGAAAGCGACGACCGGACGAATTTCCTGACGGTCTCCGGTGAACTGCTCACGGCGGAAGGAGCCTTGGTCGTCGGGCCGCCGCATACGTCGTCCGGATTGATCACCCGACGCAGCGAACTGCGGACGCTCGGTGAACAGATGCTCTCGCTGGACACCGCCGTTACGGAAAAAGAACTCGCCGTCGCGATTGCCGCCGAACGATCGAAGGACGACGAAAAAGAATTCGAAACGGAAACCCGCGAACACCAGAAAGCCGTTTCGGAATACGATTC
Organism: Thermoguttaceae bacterium; assembly: GCA_031548665.1. GTDB lineage: Bacteria > Planctomycetota > Planctomycetia > Pirellulales > Thermoguttaceae > WRKP01. Next base: position 2,267 of record JAVBQW010000027.1, on the reverse strand, counting down.
AAGACGCTTGGAACTCTCGACGGCAGACGAGCGAACCCGACAGGCATCGGAGCAATACGACCATCTCGTCGACGAACTCGACAAACTCGACGTCCAAATCCAACGGGCCGTCGACGAACTCGAACAGGCGAAAACGAACCGTGAGGAAATCGATGAACAGATTTTCGTTCTTGAAAATCGTCTCGTCGAAACCCAGCAATTGCTCGAAGAAGCGGAACAGAATCATTCCGAACACAATAAAAAGGCGACGAACGTCAAGATCGAGTTGGCGAAAAGCGAAGAGCGGCTCGATTCTCTCAAGGACAAGATCCGGCAGTTCGAGGAACATCTCAAAGAACGACAAGCTCTCCTCGCGGAGTATCGGCGTCGAAGTTTTACGCTCAAAAATCGTCGGGAAGCCGTCCTGCTCGCAATTCTCCGTATTGAGTCGGGGCTTGCGCAACTTTATCTCAAGAAGGAATCGACCACCGCGACCGCTTCGGAGTATTTTGAACAACGAGCCGACTTGGCATCGGGGCGTGTCGCGGTGCAGACCGAGCTGAAGCGTCAACAACACGACCTGAACAAATCGCAAACGAAGCGACATGCGAAGCAACTCGAATTGGAGCGTCTTCTGCAAGAACAAAAAACGTTACTCGATCGAACTCGCGACGATTACAACGTCGACCTGACCGACGAGAATATTTCGCTTCCGAGAATTCACGAATCACGCCCCCCGGATGACGAACCACGACCTGAAAACATTCAGTCCGAGATCGAGGATTTGCGTCAACGAATCCAAAAACTCGGATCCATCAATCTTGAGTCGATCGAAACCTTGGAAGCCATTGAGACGCGACACACGACGCTTTCGAATCATTACAACGACCTGACGACGGCAAAGAAATCGATTGAAAAAATCATTGAAAAAATCAACGGCGACAGTCAACGACTTTTCGAGGAAACCTTCGAGGGCGTCAGGCATCATTTCAAGGAATTGTTCCAACATCTTTTCGGCGGCGGCCAGGCCGATCTGATTTTGGAGGATCCGAACAATATTTTGGAAAGCGGCATTGAAATCGTTGCGCGGCCGCCGGGCAAGGACTTGAAAAGCGTTTCCCTGCTCAGCGGCGGCGAAAAGACTTTGACTTGCGTTGCCCTTTTGCTCGCTTTTTTCCGGTTTCGGCCGAATCCGGTCTGTATTTTGGACGAAGTCGATGCCGCGCTCGACGAAGGAAACATCGACCGTTTCGTCAGGGTTGTCAAGGAATTTCGAACGGCGACGCAATTTTTGATTATCACGCATTCGAAAAAAACGATGGCCGCGGCGTCGACGATTTACGGCGTCACGATGCAGGAATCCGGCATCTCGAAACCGATTTCCGTCCGTTTTGTCGACGTCGGCGAGAACGGCGAAATCCTGACCGACGCGGACCGCCGCGCAGCGTGAGCCGAGTTCGCCAAAACAAAAGCCGGAATGGAGCCGCCGTATTGTATTTACCGGCCGGCGTAATGACGACGATACGGCAACGACCGTCATTAAGCTGTCGCTGGAAAGAAAAATACCCAAGAGCCGGGGGTGTAGACGGTACTCCGTCGTAGCCCCCGGATGAATCCTTGGGTAGATTACATTCGAGCGGAAGCCCTAAGGAAACTGTAAAGAAATAACTTGTACAAAGAGCCCCGAGTGGAGGCGGCCGAAAATCAATACGGCGCCGTAACTCGGGGGTTGAAGCGGTAGCTAATATTGTACGATTGCACAGATTATTTGTACTGTAAACGGCGAGAAATTACCTGTTTCGTTTTCGACCGAAAAAGAGCCCCAAGTGGAGCGGTACTCCGCGTAACTTGGGGGTTGAAGCGGGGAAAACGTGCAGTTTGTCCCCGTTTGTAGTATATTTACAGATACAATGTTCAAGATCGTGAATTTTTTTCATGCGGTGCCGGCGAAATCGGGAGCGGAGCGACCCTTTCGCAGGTTTCGGCGCCGGAGCGGCTGCTCCTGTTGACGGCCAAGCCGCGCTGGGGTTAATATAGGGAACTTCTGGAAATTCCGAAAACGAGCTGCGACCTGTGATCGCAGTCCTGAAAAATCAAGAGATGTTTTCGGTCCCGGCGACGTTGGGATGGATTTTTCGAGGAGTCCTATATACTGCGAAACGGCATTCGACTGACATTTTGAGAAAAGGTTTTGCCGTTTCGCTTTTTTTCGTAAAGTCAAATACTGCCCAACGATGAGCCGACCAACGGAAGGCGGCGTTGATGGAGCCGAAGGCAGCCGCCTTACC
>JAVBQW010000111.1:0-8190 GCA_031548665.1 Thermoguttaceae bacterium | reverse complement strand
GGTAAGGCGGCTGCCTTCGGCTCCATCAACGCCGCCTTCCGTTGGTCGGCTCATCGTTGGGCAGTATTTGACTTTACGAAAAAAAGCGAAACGGCAAAACCTTTTCTCAAAATGTCAGTCGAATGCCGTTTCGCAGTATATCTTCTCATCCCAACACCGAATTCTTTTCTCAGCACCAAACATGATCCGGCGTTCGATTTATCGTAAGCTGACCGTTTTCATTCTTCTTCCCGTTCTGATCATTTACGGAATCGTTGCAACCGTTCAAACCCGATGGGGAATTCGCACCGCTCTGGATAACGCGCATCACGCCCTCAGGGAATCGACCGAATTGCACGCGATGCAGTGCGACGTTGTGTTTGCCCGAACCGCCGAGGTTGCCGAAGGGATCGCAAGGTACGCCGCCGTTCGAAAAGCCGGAACCGCGGAAAAAGAGGAGCTTGTGCAATACATCCGCGATTCCCTCAACCGTCGGCCGGGCATCGTCGGCAGCACGATCGCGTTCGCGCCGGGATTTCTGCCGGATCGTCCCAAGGGCTTTGCGCCGTACCTTTACCGTGATCCGGAAGGTCGACTGCAATATAAGGACCTCGCCGAGGAATACGACTTCCGCGAATGGGATTGGTACGCCAAACCGTCGATATCCGGCAAACCGTCGTGGTCGGAGCCGTATTACGACGAATTCGGCGGCGACGTCCTGATGTGTACGCATTCGGTACCGTTCTTTCGCGACGGAAAATTTGCCGGTGTCGCCACGGTCGATATTTCACTGGACGAAATCCGTGACATTCTGGACCGACTTTCCGACGAAAAAGAGCAATATTATCTTTTCAGCGCAAGCGGAGCCGTCATTTCATCGCCGAAAAAGGAATTGGTACTCAAGGAAACCCTGCGGACCATCGCCCAGCGGCATCAAAACGTAATCGTGCAAAAAATCGCCGACGACGTCCTCGCGGGAAAACCGGGGCTGCTCTACGGAACCAGTGTGGTAACGGGCAATCGCTCCTGGAACGCCTACACGCCGCTCAAGGAAACCGGCTGGTCGCTCTTGGCTTCGATTCCGGAAAGCGAGGTGACAGACCCGGTTTACCGACGTTTGTATTCGATTATCGGAACGTTCGGAACCGGCCTGGTCCTGCTCGTCGGAATCATCTTTTTCGTTGCGCGGCGAATCGTCGCTCCGCTCAAACGTCTCAGTGTTTTCGCCGGGGAACTCGCGGCTGGAAATCTCGATGCAAAAATCGACGGCGTGACCGGCGAAGACGAAATCGGCCAACTGGGACGAACGTTCGACAAAATGGTCGTCGACCTGAAAGATAACGTCGAACGGCGTATTCATGAAGAGTCGGCCCGAAAAACCGTCGAAAGCGAATTGCAGGTTGCCCGTCGCATCCAGTCGTCGTTGTTGCCGAATATTTTTCCGGCCTTTCCCGAGCGCAAGGAATTCGACTTGTACGCGTTGAACGAACCGGCAACGTTCATGGCCGGCGACTTTTACGATTTCTTCTTCATCGACAAGGATCTTTTGGTCCTCGTCATGGCGGATGTTTCCGGAAAGGGGGTTCCCGCGGCGATGTTCATGGCGGTTTCCCGAACGGCGATCCGAAACTTTTCGCTTTCCGGTATCTCGCCCGCCGAAACGATGAATAAGCTCAACGCGACACTTGCTCAGGACAACGCCGACTGTATGTTCGTCACGCTGTTTTACGCCCATTACGATCTTAAAACCGGAGCGCTGACCTATGTCAACGGCGGTCATAATCCGCCGTATTTGTTACGTCGGGACGGGACAATCGAAGAATTGACGCTGACCGGACCGCTGGTTGCCGCGTGGAACGACGCTGTCTATCAAGAAGAGACCGTCTTTCTGGCCAAGGACGACCTGATCGTGATGTTTACCGACGGTATCACGGAAGCCTATAAATCAAGTAACGAGAAACCGAAATTGTTCGGTGAAGAACGCCTCGTGGAATTGTTGAAACGGATTCGCGGCCACGCTGCGGGAGATTTGTGTCGCGAAATCGTTGAGGAGACGCTCCGTTTTTCCGAAGGCGACCGACAGGACGACATCACGGTTCTCGCCTTTCGGCAGCAGGACGATACCGAGCCTCCCCGATCGCTTTCCGGCGGACGCGGCGTTGAATGAAATCGATCGGGATTTTCAGGGGCTCAGTGCGAGCGGAGGGTTCCGTCGAAGTTGACGACGTATTCCGAAACGAGAATGTCCTTGCCGGACTGCCCCAACGCCTGCTTGACGATCATGCTTGTCCCGCCGCAGCAGGGAACGAGCATTCGTAATAACGTGATCGAACGGATCGTATGTCGCGAAAAGATCGTCGCCAGCTTTTCCACGTAAAGGTCCGTAGCGTGATCCAATTTCGGACAAAAGACGATGAGCGTCTTGCCGACCGTGAATTCCCGGTAGAAATTCGAATAAGCAAAGGCCGTGCAGTCGGCGGCGATCACGAGTTCGGCGTCGTCGAACACCGCCGAATCCGGATTGATCAGTTGCAATTGGATCGGCCAATTCGTCTTACCTTCTCCCCCATTGCCGCAAGGCGAGGAAGACGGGCACGCCATCAACGCCAAGTCGCCAAGGGCCGATTGCGGTTTCACGGCCTGTTTTACGGCCGGCTTCACGTCGGGAATTTCAATCCCTTTTTCCCGGAGAACGGCAAGTCCCTCATCGTACAGCTTTTGCTGCCCGTGATTCTTCAGGTGTTCGAGATGCAGCCGAACGACTTTCAATCCCTGCGGCAGGAGTTTCTCCATCGTTTCGTGCTCGCTATACGGGGCGGCGTCACGTTTTTCGATGGCAATCGCTCCCACGGGACACTCGCCGAGACAGGCCCCGAGACCGTCGCAGAAAACTTCGGAAACGAGTCGTGCCTTACCGTCGACCATTTGGATGGCTCCTTCGGCACAGGCGGCGGCACATCGACCGCAGCCGTTACATTTTTCTTCGTCGATGTCGATAATCTGGCGTTTCATGGTTGCTTCCTTAAAAATAAAGCTCGTTGATTTCGTCCGAAATAGACCGCCCGGGAAATGGATGTTGGTTTTTCGATCAATCGTGAGTCCGCCACATGATTGAATCGCAGGGGAAAGGGATTAGGGCGTGCACGTAATAAACTATCAAAAAGGAGCTCCGAGTGGAGGCGGTACTCCGCCGGAACTCGGGGGTTGAAACGGTAGCTAATATTGTACGATTGCACAGGGTATTTATTTACAGATACGAATGTTCAAGATTGTGGTTTTTTTCATGCAGCGCCGGCGAAACCGGGAGCGGAGCGACCCTTTCGCGGGTTTCGGCGCCGGAGCGGCAGCTCCTGTTGACGGCCCAGCCGCGCTGGGAAATAAAACAATCTCTGTTCATTCTATCCGATCCGACGTCCTCCGCCGAGAGGCTTGTTCGTAAATTTTCGAGACTATGGCATTCAAGTTGACAAATTTCGCCGCAACCATATAATAATGAACATGTTGCGACAAAGACAATCCGGATTTGTTTTTTTGTATACATGAGAAGGCACTGAGGAGAAAAGTCCGATTTTCAACCTCTCCGTGCCTCTGTGTTTCCGTGTGAGACAAAAAACATCAATATCGAAGCTACAGTCTCCAAATTCGACACCATTAAAAATTTCGACATGACTCTTGTTTTTCAAAAATCCCTCGTCGGCCTCTTGACTTCAGACGTTCACGCCACTAAAATCAAAAAGACTTGCATCGAATTTGCTTTAAACACCCGACAGGACACCGAACGGCCGTTACGGGATTCGAACCGGGAACATTTTCCGTCATGGAAACCGTCATGAACGATGTTGCCATACTCTATCAGAGCGCCAGGGCGAAGCACCGAAACGGGGATGTTGCCGGCGCGGAAACGGATTATCGCGCCGTTATCGATTTCGATCCGCGACACGCCGACGCCCACGCCAACCTTGGTTTTCTTTTTTTGCTCAAAAACGATCTTGCCGGTGCCGATCGGGAAATCCGTACCGCCCTCGGCTTGCAACCGGATCACGCGGATGCCCTGAAATCCTTGGCGGAGCTTCGTTTGCGTCAAGGCAATCGATGGGCGATGCAAGAACATTACAACAAAGCCAATCGCGCTTTTCATCATGCGGCTTCGCTCCCGGATGGCAAGGAATTGTGGCGGTGGAAATCGCTGGGGTTTTGTCCGACTGTTTTTCAAAACGAATTTTCCGTCAATCGGTATTGGCAACGGCTCCATGAAGGTCTCGACAACGCCCTTGCCGCCAACGTGCCCGTCGACTGGCGAACCATTCTGTCCGACGGATTCACACCGTCGTTCAATCTTCCGCATTTGGGGAAATGCTGCCGCGAGATCAAGGAGAAGTTCGCTCGTTTTTTCGAAAAAGCGTTCCCTCACGAACGTCCTTCATTTGAAATCGTGCGGAAACATCGTACGAAAATCCGCCTCGGATTCGTCGTCACCGCCGGACATCACCGCGGTTTTTTTCGGGCGCATTTGCACCTGTTACAACATCTCGATTTGAAGAAATTCGACGTGTACGTGATTTGCCCCGCACCTATCGTTCCGGAATGTCGCCGAACCGTTTATCGTGATGGCGTTGTTTTTATCGGGCTGCCGCGGGACTTTCTCCATGCAGCGGAAACGCTTCGAAAGACACAATGCGATCTTCTCTACCATTGGAAAGTCGGCGGCGGGGCTCTCGATTATTTTCTTCCTTTTCTCAACGCGGCTCCGATTCAATGTGTTTCCTATGGTTCTCACGGGACCAGCGGCGTCGGCCTCGTCGATTATTTCATTTCCACCGCGCAACTGGAATCACCTTCGGCCCAGGCAAGCTACACGGAACGGCTCGTGCTGCTGGATTCTTACGCCACGTCCCATCCTCGTGAAGGGCGGACTGTTGTTCGGCGTGCCGAGCTTGACCTGCCGGAACAGGGGGCGATCTATTTCTGTGCGCAACGTTTGCCGAAATACCATCCGTGCTTTGACGCCTACCTGAAAAGAATTCTCGAAAAAGATTCGAACGGAAACATGATTCTTTTAACGGGAAAACATCCTCCTCTCAAGGAACTGTTTTCGCAACGTCTTCAACACAACCTCGGCGACGCGCTTTTCAAGAGAGTCCGCCTCGTTGCGCATTTACCGCTTAACGAATACAAAAAATACGTCGCCGCGTCGACGTGTCTTCTGGATTCTCCGGTCTACGCCGGTGACCTGACGACCCACGACGCTTTCGAAAACGGCGTCCCTGTTGTTACACAAAATGGCGAACTGCTCGTTCAACGTTACACTTCCGGGCTCTGTTCGTTAATGGGGCTGGACGAACTCGTCGCGAACAACCTCGAAGAGTATTCCGACGTCGCCGTCCGACTCGGGACCGATTCTGATTATCGCGATGACATTCACCGTAAAATTCTCGAACGGAATGATGTCGTTTTCGCCCCGGACGCCACCCTTCGCGATTATGAATCTTTTTTCGAAAAAACATGTTCCCGAACTTGATCACGGCACGGACTCCGTGAATGGAAGGTGGAAACGCAACCGTTGCATTTATTCGTTCGATGTGTCGAAAATTAGCGAACCGGGAATCCCTGTCCGCACTCCGGTAAACTGGCGACCTTCGTGTGGTTCGATCAAAATGATACGGGTAGCCGTTCACAGACATTTTGAAGGGTGAATGGTCCCCCCCAACGGAGTGCAACAGTGTAGCCCCGGTGTGGTTGAATATCTCAATATTTACGATAAAAACGTCTGTTTTCAAATGTCCGTGAACGGATACGTCAGGATGGATTGTTCGAGGTGCCCAATTCATCGTTTTTCGAGACAATCTTCTCGTCATCGAGTAAAAAAACGCCGATAAAACCGAATGGGGATTTTTTTGACAATCATTACACATTAAGTTGATAATGTTTTGGTTGGCGACTTTTCCGTCATTTGAACGGAAGGATCTCGAAAAATTCCGAAAACGAGCCGGGACCAGTGCTCCCGGTCTTTAAAAATCAAGAGGTGTTTTCGGTCCCAGCGACGTTGGGACGGATTATCGAGGTACTTTGGAAACGACAAAGATCATGCGACGCTTCTCCGTCTTTATTTGTTCCATTCTCATTATTTTGTCGAGCCGAACTCTTCCGGCTCAGACTCCTCGTCCGGTCGCCGACGCGGAAGCGGTCCACCGTGAAGAGATGTGGGACCGGTACCAGATCGAGCGGCAAATCCAGCAAAGTCGGACCCGGCAACCCGAAGTGGTGATCGGCTCCCCGCAACCGCCGCCGGACTGGACCGAAAAGTCGTCGGAAAAACTTTTCAAGCTCAACGAGGTGGTCTTCGACACGCTTCCCCGTTCGGTCCGACTTCAAGAACTGGAAGCGGTTACGGCACGTTACAAGGCCATGGAAAAGGTCAGCGTTCGCGACCTCTACGAAATGATCGCCGACATTGACGCTCTTTTCGACGCCCGGCACGTTGTCGGCCGCGCCGTCTTGCCCGTTCAGGATGTCGAGGGCGGAATCATCCACATCCAAATCATCGAGGGCCGTGTCGGACATGTTCACATCACGACCAAGCGGCAACCGTATCCGCTTTTGGAGGGAACCCGTCGGCAACTCATCCCGATTTACCGTCCGTTCGAGGATTCATTCGTTCGAAAACGTTTCCATTATTCACGCGGGGCCGTCTTGAACACGGAGCGACTGGAAAACGAAATCCTGCGATTCAACCGGATTTACAAGACGCAATTGTTCGCCGAACTGGAACCTGGCGACGACCTCGGCAAAAGTACCCTGAAGGTGACGGCCGTTGCGCCGCAACCGGTGTCAAGCGGGTTTTATTGCGACAACACCGGACGGGACACTTCCGGAAAAATCCGTACCGGAGGCTTTGTTCAGTTGCAAAGCGTCTTCGGACTCGACGAGTCCTTCTATTGTTCCTACGATAAAACGGAGGGAACCTCGTATTTGGTTATGTACGGTGACATGCCGATCAGTGCCCGCGGGACGTCGATCGAAATGACGTACGATTACGGCACGCCGCGGACGCTTTACGGTCCGTTCGCGGATTTGAACATCACCGGCATGTCACGGCGTTACAAGCCGGGGGTCCGCCAGCTTATCCAGAACACAAAACAGCGGAAAAGCGAACTGTTTTTCTCCGTCGAGAATTACGAATCGAACAGCCTGTTCGACCAGGTCATCAATTACCGGGAGGAACTGACGGGATATTCATTTGGTATCTCGAACACTTATCGCCGTGACAAGTCGGTACGTTTCACGTCGCTGGCTTGCAATATGGGCAACGCGGGAATCGCCGGCAATCCGGAATTCGGTGATTTTGTCTACGACGAATACTATTATTTGACGGCGAATTTCACACAGGTCTGGAATCCGAACGATCAATGGACGTGGATCGTCCGGGCGAACGGACAGTGGGCGATGTCGTTCCTGCCGCAGAGCCGGGTATTCCAGATCGGCGGCCAGGCGACGATACGAGGGGCGAACGAAGGGATGATGAGCGGCGAGTCCGGTTACCTGCTCGGTCTGGAAGGCCGCCGTTTGTTGTCGACGTTACGAAAAAAGGGCCGTCTCGAGGCGTTCGGCTTTTTCGACCACGGCGGCGTGTTTTATCGTTACTATGCGGAGGACGCTTATCCGTCGGACTATTTGTTCACGTTGGGCTGCGGCTTGATGTTCAGTTGGGGTAAATATCTTTCGGCGGTCGGCGGTTTCGGACAACCGATATTTACGGCGGAGAGTCACCAGGAATCGTACAAGAACAGCTTGAAACACGGCCTCGGATACTTCTCGACTCGGCTCCAGTTTTGAAATTCGCGTCATGCGACATTATTCTCTGAGGCTTCCGCTTGAAGGAAAACGCCTCAAGAGCCGAGACCTGTGATCGTAGCGGGAGCGTTTGCCGCTTGGGGGCGGAATAGGGAACAAAATACCGCGAAAAGTCTTGAGATTCCTTCCCCTCTCCTCGGAGTACCGGAGAGAGATTGACGGTGAAAACCGTCATTAGGCTTTCGCCAGAAAATAAACCGCCAACTTTTGAGTGAAAGAGTGAAAGGGTGAGAGAGTGAAAGGGAAAATGCAAGATACGTTTGATCACTCTTTCACCCTCTCACTCTTTCACCCTCTCACTCTTTCACCCTCTCACTCTTTCACCCTCTCACACTTTCACCCTCTCACCTCTCCGTTTTT
>JAVBQW010000226.1:0-9758 GCA_031548665.1 Thermoguttaceae bacterium | reverse complement strand
GGTAAGGCGGCTGCCTTCGGCTCCATCAACGCCGCCTTCCGTTGGTCGGCTCATCGTTGGGCAGTATTTGACTTTACGAAAAAAAGCGAAACGGCAAAACCTTTTCTCAAAATGTCAGTCGAATGCCGTTTCGCAGTATATTAGAAAACGAGAGTGTAGCGAAAAAGTTGATCTTTTGTCGATTTCGCCCCGGAGGGGCAGCGCATCACAGCCCGGGGCAGAGCCGAAGGCGTCGCCCTGGGTTGTCAACGCCCAAGGAATGATCGCCCTGTAAGGGCGGCGGTTGGTGAGCGACCGATATCCCAGGGCGACGGCGAGTACGCCTTGCCCTGGGCTGTGATGCGATGGCCTTTCAGGCCGAAGATACAGAAACGACAACTTTCTTGCTACAGTCTCTAGAAAACCGTCAATACATGTTTTGGCGGATGCCGGCGGAGAAGTATTCAAGATCGCCGTATTTTTCGACGAGCCAATTGACCTTCGCGTTTTCCTTCGATTCCTTGAAGGTCGACGCCGTGGTGTCGATCAGTTTCAGGTCGTAAAGATAGTTGTCCATCAAGCCGGGTAGCAACGTTCGGTATTCCTTCGGTATGGCGTTGGGTCGGGCCTTGTTGACGTGAGCGATCAGGTTCGTCACGCAACTGTTTTTGAGCGGATGGTAGAACTCCGGCTTTGCGGCCAAGGCGTTGGCCCGTTGGATGGCTTCGAGGAACATCGTTCGGACTTCATGGGGTTCGAAGCGCAGCCGATAAACATGCACGTCGTTTTTGTGGACGTCGGTTCCCAAGCGGATCAGGTCCCGTTCGTCGGCGAAGACGTAAATCAACTCGAACTGGTTCAGTCCGGCGCCGACGGGATCGTATTTTTCGCCCTCTTCGTATCGGGCTTCGATCGACATGCCGAGATGTCGTCCGTCGGCGAAACCGAAGCTCGACTCGACGTGAGCGACCCGGGGCATCGCACGGAACGGAACGATGATCAAGTCGATCGTCCGGATATCGTTCAGGTTGAACGTCGCGTCATAATACCGGGTCGTGTATTTGTCCTCGGATTCGTAAACGGAGTATCGAATGTTACGAACCGTGACCAAATTGCCGTTGATCTCGGCCGTTTGGAGAACGGCGTGGTTTTGCGTCCATTTTCTGTCGTTGGAGGGACGGAATTCCTTCGCCAGATTTTTTCCGAGTTCGAAGATCGGCAATCGGGGACCGGCGGCAACCGGCGTCGGCTGTTGGCTGGGTTGCGTCGACAGCGTCGGCGGCGTCGATCCGTTGAAGAATCGGGCGATGTTTCCGCTCGGCGGCGGAACCTTCTCTTCGTTTGCCGGTTCGGAAACCAGGCGATACGGCGAGCTGTTGTTGTTGTTTTTGGGACGAATCGCGTCAAAATCCCATGGTTTGAGCAGTTCAGAACTGATACCGTCTCTGGAAACCGAAGATGTCGGAGCCTGATACGATGCTTGTTGGATCGGACCGGCAATCGGCGGTTGCGGTCGTTCCACGGCAGCGGAACGTAGCGGATTCGACATCGAATTCGGCATGGAATTCGGTTGCGAATTCGGCAGCGGCGAATTTGCCTGTCGCTGCTGAACGAATCCGTACTGCGGCGACGGTCCCGTCAATCCTTGGAGAATCGTCGAAAGCAAATCGTTTTGCGGCGGAAATCCCGGCGAAGAGACGTAATGCCGACTCGGTTGCGGAACAGGGGACGGTCGATGGGCTGCCGTTTTTTGAAGAGGAGCCGAAGACTGGAACGGAAGGACAGGACGAAAATTGGAAATCGGTTGAGATTGAGAACGGACGCCGGAGGAAGAAATCGGCAACGCCTGGGGACCGGCGATCACTTGGCCGATATTTGCCGGAGAAGGATCGTGAATGGGGCAAGTCGAACCGAACAGATTCTTTACGCCGACAGGAGTCGAAGAAGAACCGCGATTGGTTGGGGAGGGCTCGTGGATGGGACAGGTCGAACCGAAAAAGTTTTTCACGCCGACATTCTGCGACGTATTTGACGGCGAACGTTGGCGTGACGTCGAGCAACCGGCAGCGCAGAAAACGATCGTCGGAACGATGATTCCAACGACGAGCGTCCAAACGAGCAAGTCTTTTTTTCCGTTGGCGGGAATTTGCATACGACGGGAATAATGAAATATCGGTCGAGCCGCTTGAAACGGCCAGCGCTGGGGGATCATAACAATCCCGTCGAAGTGGGACAAGGGCAAAATTTTGGGAACTATACCGTAGCACGGTAGGGTGGTCGTTTCGGCCACGTCGACGCCGCCTTCCGTTGGTCGGCTCATCTTTCGGCAGGATTTGACTTTATGAAGAAAAGCGAAACGGACAAACCTTTACTCAAAATGTCCGTCGAAGGCCGTTTCGCAGTAGAGATCGTCTTTGATTGTCGACAGCGGAAATCCTAAAAAATTAATCGATTTTCCTTCGAAACCGGTTTGCATCTTCGGAAGAAAAAGCGTAGAATTAACATGATGCGTCGCCGAACGAACGACGTGGTGCCGTCTGTCGAAGAGTCACGTTTTTCTTCTCGTCCCCGTAAACTTGTTCTTGTCAGTGATCCAGATGTTCCCATTCTTTTCGCGCGGTTCGGGAGTCTTGTTCTTTATCGCCTGTCTTTTCCTGATCGTACCGGAGCAGGGACGCTCGGATGAAGCGTCGGATCCGGGACGAGCGGCGTATCAGGAAGCACAACAACGAATCAAGGCCGGTGATTTCGACGGGGCCGTCCAATCGCTCCAATTGGCGTTGCGACACGATTTCGTCAACAAAACGTATACCACCGAACTGAAGTCGCTACGTGAGATCATTCGGATGCGTGAAGACTTCGCCCGGGAAGAAGACTCACTCCGCTGGAATCTCCTGGCGCTCCACTTGCGGACGTTCTATCAACAGAACGGCATCACGTCGGAGCTGGTCGACATCAGCCTCCAGATTTTCGACCGCACCAAGCTGACGTGGGACGCCGTCTGTGTGATCAACGCGATGATCCTCGCCGAACAATTCGACGACGCCCTTGATTTCGCGGCGTCCGTCGACGAGAAAGACGCGAATCCGTCGATCCAAATTTCGAAAGGTTTCGTTCTTTATTCGGCAGAACGACTTCCGGAAGCTCGGAAACTCGCCCGATCGATCGCCATGGAAGAGTTGTTGACCTCCGACGACCTGTTGCGGTTGGCGAGACTTCAGGCCGCGACGGAACTCCATGCCTCGGCCGTCCGAACCTTGGTCCGCTGCTTCGAGCTGACGCCGGTCGGTACCTTGGAAAATCGCAAGGAACGAGTCGTCAAACTGCCGGAATTCGAACCGCTCTTGACTTCTTCGGAATTTGCCGAGGCCTTGACAACTCGATCGAAACAAGCGAGTATTGATCGGGCGTGTTCCCAAAAATGGGTCGGCGTCGTCTTCGACCAGCGACCCAAATATGTGCGGGAACTCTCCAAAGGACCGATCAAGCCCGACGATTGGAAAATCAGGCCGTAAAGTTTTAAAGTTTATGTTTTCCGTCATCCCCGCGAAGGCGGGGACCCAGAGAACAGATTTTAACTAGCTTTTGCACACGTTATTGACGGATGCAAACGATCAATCACGTTTTCCGTCTAGGTCCCCGCCTGCGCGGGGATGACGGTATTGAAAATTGTAGAAAATGCTATGAAACTTCTTGACGGAAAAGCGATTGCCGAAGGAATCCGCGCCGAAATCGCGGAAAACGTTGCCAAGCTTAAAGCGGAACGCGGAATCGTTCCCTGCCTCGCCGCCGTGCTTGTCGGCGATGATCCCGCCAGCCAGATTTACGTCGCCAACAAGGAAAAAGCCTGCCAAAAGGCCGGAATCGAGAGCCGACTCTTTCGGCTGCCGGCGACGACCACGACCGACGAACTGCTCAAGCTCGTTCACCAGCTGAACGCCGATCCGGCGGTCCACGGAATTCTCGTCCAGCTTCCGCTTCCCAAGAGTTGCGACGAGCTTAAGATTTTGGACGCCGTCGCCCCGAAAAAAGACGTCGACGCCTTCCATCCGGAGAACGTCGGACTCATTTCACAGGGACGACCGCGTTTTCTGCCGTGTACCCCCTACGGCGTCCAGCAGATGCTGATCCGTAGCGGCATCGAAACCGCCGGCAAACACGTCGTGATTCTTGGTCGCAGCGACATTGTCGGCAAACCGGCGGCCCTGATGCTCGTCCAAAAAGCTCAAGGAGCCGACGCCACGGTAACGATCGTTCACAGTCGGACGAAAAACCTCCCGGAAATCACGCGGCAAGCGGATATCCTGATCGTCGCGATCGGTCGGCCCCGCTTCCTGACCGCCGACATGGTTCGACCGGGAGCCGTGGTCGTCGACGTCGGCATCAATCGGCTGCCGGACGGCAAAATCTGCGGCGACGTCGACTTCGACGCCGTGAAAGAAGTCGCCGGAGCGATCAGCCCCGTACCGGGAGGCGTCGGACCGCTCACCATTTCGATGCTGCTGCTCAATACGCTCAACGCCGCGCAAGAGCCGGGGGTGTAAGCCCCCGGATGGTTGAATTCGGAACAAAAGGTCGAGCATCCGGGGGCTTCGGCGAGTACGCCTACACCCCCGGCTCTTGGAAAGGTTCGACTCTCATCCGCCTCGGGTGTACCACTCGACGGGCGCCAAGGCGTCACGAAACGCAGGAACCGCTTGGGGAACCGGTTTCGTCCAACGATGCTCCAAACGTTCCCGGAGTTCCTGTGGAGCGGTCGACGGATCGGGAATGTCGCGATTGCCTTTGAAGCCGACGAACACCGTGTTTTGCACCTCTCCGCCGCGTGCCGGATCCTCGACCATGAACACCTCGACCCGGGGAAAGACTTCGCCAAGAGTTCGGTGGAACGCCTGAAACAATTTCCGTTTCGGCCCCTCGGCGGACGCGATGATATTGACCATGTAAATTCCGTCGTCGCTCAATCGCCCCGAAATCTCTTCGAGACATTCTTTCGTCAACAGATGGAACGGAATGACGTAGTTCGAATTAAACGCGTCGCCGAAGAGAAAATCGTATTTTTTCGCGTCGGACCGGGTTCGTCGCAGAAACCGTCGGGCGTCTTCGTGAACGATGTGGAGCTGCGGATCGTCCTTCAATTCGAAGAAATCCCGGGCGACCGCTGTGACGCCGGGGTCGATTTCGATGACGTCGACGTCAACGTTCGGCCGCGTCGCCAACAGATATCTCGGCAGACTGTATCCGCCGCCGCCGATCACGGCGACGCTTCGAATTTCCGGTCGATAAAAAAACGCCAGATCGGCATATCGGAGATATCGGCTCGCCAAAACTTCCGGACGTCCGACGATCATGCTCGCCTGACTGAAATTACCGGGATCCGTTTGGTAGGAGCGAATCCGACCATCAAAAGAACTGTAGACCCGAATATGATTATACGACGTTTCCCGATGAATGCCTTCGGGAAGCAGCGAGTCGCCAAACACCTGGTACCAGCCGCCGGCAACGAAAAAAAGCAGGACGAGAATTACCGTCGCTTCCCGACTTGGAACTTTCGGCGTCGGAAACTGGAGCAGAAAGGCAACGAGAACCAGCACGGCGGCGATCAGGAACAAAATCGTTCCCGTTTTGAGGAGCGACACCAAAATGAAGCCGCCGAGAAAGGTTCCCAGGATGCTTCCGATGGACGACAACGCGTAAAGCCGACCGACGGTTCGCCCGGAACTTCCGACGTCGTCGATCGCCAACCGGGCGAGGAACGGCGAGACCATGCCGAGCAGGGCTCCGGGAATCGCGAAGAGAACCGTTGCCGCAACCAGAGCGGCAATGTAAAGATTAATCTTCCCCGAAGAAAGCGGCTCTAGAATAAAGGTATACGATCCGCCGACCATGGCGACGACCAACGCCGCCGCGAAAATGATCTTCGCCAGCAGGGACGGCGTCGGAAACCGATCGGCGAGGATTCCGCCGTACCAATATCCGAAGCTGAGGCTTGCGAGAACGACGCCGATCAGGCTCGTCCAGACGATGAGCGAGGTTCCGAGATACGGGGCCAGCATCCGGGAGCCCGTCATCTCAAGGATCATGACCATCGCCCCGCAGAGAAACGCCGTCAGACCGTGAAGAAGAGAACGATTAAGTTTCACTGGACCGGGCATTTTGTTTCACTGTTCGGCGACGCCGACCGTCTTTTCTTTTGAATGTTTTCAATGATTTGTTCGGCTTCGTCCGGCGGCAGGAAATTCAAAAACCCCCCCACACTGACGGAGTCATTGTTTTCAAGCTCTGCCATGCGACGAACCCAGTCGGCATCTTCTATTAACATCCATGCTTCGCGTTGTTTCGTTTTCATGGATTCCCCTCACAATTTTTTTATCAAGTGATCAATTCCCTTTTCGGACAACTCCAGATACCGCAATTGGTTGTTTAGCCCGAACCCCGGTCCGAAGTCGACAAATCCATGCTTCAGATAGAAAGGAACCGCACCGGGTAATGAATGAAGTCCGAGAGACGCGTCCGACACTTTGGCTTCGAGAGCAGCAAAAGCCAAAAGTCGGGTTCCGATTGCTCCGAAACGCGGGTTGTTTGAATAATCCCATAAATTCCAAGGAGCGGACTCAAGGTATTCGATAGAGACGATGAACTGCTGCTCGCCCCTATTGTTTCGTGAAACCGGCGAATAAGTCCGACGACAGCATAACATTAATCCTTGGATGATGCCTTCACATTCAATCGTTACAAATCCATACCTGATACGTGGGACATAATACCGGGCTTTTTTCATCCAATTCCAATGCGAGTGCTCGGGCAAATCCAACGTCAATTCTTTAAATTTTTCGGCAAACATCGAATGAATACTACCCCACAGCGCCCCTGTTTTTTCAATGTCGTCCGGCGTCAGATCCTCATCGTGTTTGATAACCGCATCGACCAAGCAATCCGAATGTCGATCCCAAAGAGTCGTCAGCATCGTGTTGAAAGCGGATTTTATTTCTTTTTCGGCGGCATTCCGGGGCGATCGTTTTTTCCGTTGGTCGGCGGACTCTTGACGGTTTCCGCCGATCCGTTGAAAGGAACGGACGGAATATTGGTCGGAATCGGCTGATTGTTGACCGAATTGTCGAGAACGATCGTCGTTCCGGCGAGTTTTTTCGTCGTAAACTCAAATCGACCGAAGATCATCCGGCCGGCGCTGGTTTGCAGCACGCTCGTCACGGTCACGACGACGCGTTCCGCAACGTGTTCCCGACCGTTGTCGACGACGACCATCGTTCCGTCGTCAAGATAGCCGATTCCCTGATTCGCTTCCTCGCCGCTCTTTACAATGTCGACGTCCAACCGTTCACCGGGCAGGAAGACCGGTTTCATCGCGTTGGCCAAATCGTTGAGATTGATCACGTCAACGCCCTGCAACTTGGCAACTTTGTTCAGATTGTAGTCGTTCGTCACCAATTTGCCTTCGAGGTGCTTGGCCAAGGCGACCAGTTTCAGGTCGACCGGCTGCCCCCGAAACTCCGGCAAATCGGTGTCGTCGATTTGCAGGTCGACGCCTTTCATCTTTTGGAGCCGATTCAGAACGTCGAGTCCCCGTCGGCCCCGGGTTCGACGGCCTCGGTCCGAACTGTCGGCGATGCGCTGAAGTTCGTTGATCGCAAACCGCGGCATGATCAGGCGGCTGTCGATGATCATCGTTTCCATGACGTCGGCGATACGACCGTCGATCACGACGCTCGTATCAAGGATCAACGGCCGATTTCCCTTGAGATTCTTCCGAAACTCGACGTACGGAATGATGAATCGGAAGTCGTCCCGAGTTTGGATGAGGAAACTTGTACAAAGATAACACAACGTGACACCGACAACGAGATGGATGTTGATCCGACTGGACTGGTTGACCTGATCGCTGCCCGGCGGAAGAAGCGGAGCGATGGCGAAACCGACCGCCGCCGTGAGAATGAGACCGACCAACAAGCCGAAATAGAGCGAGGAGATCCAGTCAACCCGCTTTTTCGGCAGGAGCATATCGCTGGCGGTGATCGTCACAGAAAGTAAGAGAATTCCGAAGAAAATATATAAACTGGCGGACCCTTCGGTCGTCTGCTTCACGGCATCGGAATTGATGACGAACATTGCGACACCGCTGGACACCAAAATATACAAACAGCGTAATATCAGTAATCCCATAAGCTTTTTAAGTTCGAAGATGAGGGAATCAAGTTCTTTTCAATCATTCTAGCACATCAAGCTCCGATGCCTATAAGGAATCCGAGGAAAAAGTCGACCTTTCCGTGAAAAACAAATCTTTCCCGACTTGATGAGGCTTGCCAAAACAAAAAAATGGAGAATTTCCAAAGAAGACTGTTGGTTGATGAAGAAGAGAAATGGTATACTACAAACGGGGACAAATTGTTTGTTTTTTGCCGATTCAACCCCCAAGTTACGCGGAGTACCGCTCCACTTGGGGCTCTTTGTACAGTTTATTTTGGCGAGCCTCCTTAGGGTTCATTCCCTCGCTGACGCGTTCGGGCTCTGAAACCTTAGTTGGCGGCCCGTTTTTTCAGGACTTCCGTGAGACGGTCCGGATAGTCCGTGGTGATGCTTTCGACGCCCCAATCGAGGAGCTGCTCCATCCGGGCCGCGTCGTTGACGGTCCAGCACCAAACATGTATTCCGGCGGCGCGGAGCATTTCGACCAGCTTCGCGGAGAGATTTCCGTGGTTGATGTCAAGAACCGTCGTTTCGAGTTCCTTGCAGCGTTTGATGAGCAGTTCGGATAATCGATCCGCGTTTTCCTCGGCCGTTCCCCTGTCCTTGAGATTTTCGCTGAACAAATAGGCAACGCAGATCTTCGGCTCCAATTCGCGAACCTTTCGGACGACGCTCGGCGAAAAAGCGATGATCGTCGACTCCGCAAGCATCTTTTTGCCGCGTACGGCGTCGAGAACGGCCGATTCGATGCCTTCCATCTTGATTTCGATGACCGGATGGCAGGTCGTTCCCTTCAAGACGTCAAGGTATTCGTCGAGCGTCGGAACCTTTTCGCCCTTGAACGCCTCGTCCTTCCAGACTCCGGCGTCGAACGCTCGAATTTCGGCGAAATTCATCTTGGTGAGATCGCCGTCGCGGCCGCCCATCGTTCGCTTGGGCGACTGATCGTGAGAGAGAAAGACGACGCCGTCCGCCGAACGGTACACGTCGCATTCGGCGCCGTCGGCGCCGGCTTCGATCGCCATCCGATACGCAGCGAGCGTGTTTTCCGGAGCGAACGCCGAAGCACCGCGATGGGCGACGTTCCGCCGAACATGAACCGGCATCGGTTCGGCGCCCGAAACGGAAAGGACCATCGAAAATAACAAGGAAACCGCAAAAAATCGTATCATCACTAACCTCGCAAGAAAGAAACAATTAGCATGGTTTTTCAGAGCCGCGCCCGTCAGGAAGCGGTTTTTTCGGGGCGACCACTTCCCGACGGTCGCGGCTCTGATTTCCCAAATTACAGCTTTCGAACAACTTCAATGTATCATGGAACCGCTCCATTTTCCATACTCGGCGGAAGCAAAGTCAGGAGGGAAAGGGAGCGTTTGCCGATTGGGGGCGGAAAGGAAAGAAGAAAAGTCGAGAGTGTCGTGTAACAGTTGGGCTTTTACCGATTTCGCCCTGAAGCAATTGTGTTTTTCGTCAAGAGAAAAAGTGGAATTTACGAAGATTTTTCGAGAAGTTTGTTTTGCCAGTGAACATTGTTTTTGACCAACGAATGGGCGATGAGCAGGATTTTGTGGGCG
>JAVBQW010000188.1:0-20113 GCA_031548665.1 Thermoguttaceae bacterium | reverse complement strand
GTCACCGGAACCACCTTCACGGACAACACGGGACGAGTTAACGTCGCGGAAACCTACGCCGTACGCGCATTTTTGGGAACGGAAAAATCCAGCTACATCACCGTCAAAGGAACCGCAACGCTCGGCGTGCCGCAAGTCACGGCAACGAGCGTCCTCGGCGGCGTCAAGTTGTCCTGGGACGCCGTCAATGGAGCCGACCGATACTTCGCTTGGCGACGCAACGAAACGAATACGGCGTGGATCGAACTGGGCTCGTTCACCGGAACGACGCTCACCGACACGACGGGACGAGTCGGCGTTGCGGAAATCTACGCCGTTCGAGCTTATCAGGGCACGAAGGAATCCAGTTACCGTACCGTAAAGGGAACCGCCTTTCCCGCAACCCTCGGCGTGCCGCAAGTTACCGCAACAGGAATTACCGGCGGCGTCAAATTGACGTGGGACGCAATCGCCGGAGCCGATCGGTACGTCGCATGGCGGCGCAACGAAACCAATACGGCATGGATTGAGCTTGGCACGTTCACGGAAACAACGTTCACGGACACCACGGGACGAGTTAACGTCGCGGAAATTTACGCCGTGCGAGCCTTTTTTGAAGCGGAAAAGTCCAGTTACGTCGCCGTCAAGGGAACCGCGCTGCTCGGCGTGCCGCAAGTCACGGCAACCGGCGTCCTCGGCGGCGTCAAGTTGTCTTGGGACGCGATCAATGGAGCTGACCGATATGTCGCATGGCGACGCAACGAAACCAATACGGCGTGGATCGAACTTGGCACGTTCACCGGAACGACGCTCACCGACACGACGGGACGAGTCGGCGTTGCGGAAACCTACGCCGTTCGAGCTTATCAGGGCACGAAGGAATCCAGTTACCGTACCGTAAAGGGAACACGTCCTGCGGTCGCCAACGCATTTTTCGACTTGGCAGACGCCGAAATCGACGCTCTGTTCCTGCAACCGAGCGTGTAAATCGCGACTCGGCTGGGAAGGAAAGAGCCGGCGGTCTTCGATCCCACTCTTCCTTCCCGGTCCGAAATTCCCCGTTGGCAAAATGTGGAAAATGGTGTAATATGAAGACATTCAAAAACGTTTCTCGTCATTCCACGTTCCCGTAAGTCGATCCCGATCAACCAATGTCTTTCCTCAATCTTTCGAGCGAACCGTCGCCGGAACGGTCGAAACAGCCCGAAACAGCCAAACCCGGCGACCGACGTAAGTTCATCGGCGTCAAATTCAACTGCTGCGGTATCTATGTTCGAATTTACGCGAACAAAGACGGCACCGCTTACGAAGGCCGCTGCCCGAAATGCTTCAAAAGCGTTAAGTTCAAGATCGGTAGCGGCGGTACCGACAACCGGTTCTTCGAAGCCTATTGATCTCTTCTCCCCCTCGTCAAGCTGTCGCTCGAAAAAACATATCCGGGGGGCATTCTGTTCGGAACTCTAAGGGGCTGTAAATTAACAACCTGTGCAAACGTACAATATTAGCTGCCGCTTCAACCCCCGAGTTACGGCGACGTATTGATTTTTCGGCCGCCTCCACTCGGGGCTCTTTTCGATAGGTTGTTTTTTACCGTTCCCTAAGGTTCCGTGCGCAAATAAACTCCCTAATTGAACGAATATTTTTAGCGGTGTCATCCGGGGGCTACGGCGCCGTATTGTTTTATTGGCCGCCTACACCCCCAGCTCTTGAGGAAATTTCTCTTCATTTCTTAAGACCGGGACCACGGAGCGCGGCTCGTTTTCGGACTTTTCAGAGGCTCCCTTCAGCATCCGGTTTAGCCGGGACTCCGGTTGATCTCACCCGATTTTCGATCAAATCCATCGGCCTCGGCGAAGGCGTAGAAAGCACGATAGTAAGATTCGAAGGTTCCGATATCGTAGCGTTCCTCGTTCTTGTGGAGACGCATGCCGAGCATCTTTCGACCGTCGCGGAGCATCATTCGAATGGCATCGGTCAACTGGATCTTTCCACCGATTCCCGGCTCGGTGCGGTGAAGATAACTGAAAATGTCCGAAGAAAAAACGTATCGAGCGGCAACGGCCAAATCACTGGGCGTTTCCTCCAGGGTCGGCTTTTCGATGATGTCTTCCAACTCGAAAAAATCGACATGATCGGGCCCCGGTTTCGCGATTCCATAATAAATCGCTTCGTCTCTGGGAACTTTGTCGAAGGCGATCACACCGTCGATCTCGCCACAGTTTCCTTCGAAAAGCTCAATCATCCGCCTGACGATCTTCGAAGGGGCTTGCCGACCGAGAATCGTGTCTCCCAGAGCGACGACAAAACGATTTCCGTTGACGAACGGCTCCGCACAAAGAACAGCGTGTCCCAGTCCGTGTTGATAACGTTGCCGAGTAAAAAAGTATTCGGCTTCTTCCCGTTCAAACGCCAACTCGGCCAAGAGATCCTCTTTGCCGGTCAAGCGGAGATATCGAATCAACTCTTCGTTGATGTCGAAATGGTCCTCAATCGCCGCCTTATCTGGTCCCGTAATGAAGAGCAAACGCTGTACGTCGCAGCGGATAAGCTCCTCGACGACGTATTGGACGACCGGCTTGCGACCGACGGGAAGCATTTCCTTGGGTTGGCTCTTCGTCAACGGCAGGAGCTTCGTATCACGCCCGGCAACGGGAATTACGGCTAAATCTTGCATCAAGCGAGGTTGCTAAAATTCAAACAACGGCCGGGACCCGCGATCCCGGTCTTAAAAAATGACTCATCGACCTGACGACGCCTCACGTAATTCTTCGAACCAACGGTCGATGGCCCCGGTCGATTGATCGCTTACGTTTTAGGGGCCTCGTCAAAATAACTCATACAATTATACAATATCAACCCTTGTTTCAACCTCCGAGTTCCGGCGGAGTACCGCTCTCACTCGGGGCTCTTTTGTAAACATTATTTCTTTACAGTTCCTAAGCCGCGTAGCGACCTTTCATTATATTGAAAAAGAGCCGTCCTGCCAGACGCCGTTTTTTTCTTCCTTTTCCGTTGCTTCGATGGGCCGATGTTCATCGTGTCGAGCGTTACGGCTTCCGGCGTGACGTAACAAGGCGACGTTGAGAACGTTTTGCGGTCGAATGGAACGGTCGGACCGCCTGTTCAGAGACGGCAATTCGTGGTATACTACAATTCATTGCATAGCTGTGAGGATAGATTTTAACTTCTGAGTACCGAATGGTTCGACACCGTCACGAACTCTTATTTTTCCGTCCTTGGAGAGTCGCGGCTCTCTGTTGGGGGATCGTGTGCGGTTCTTGTCTGCCAATTTCGGCTCAATCGGTTCAGTTTTCGCCGGTTTTGGAACGAAACGTTCCTATTTTGACAGCCCAGGAGCATCCATGGGCTCGTTTTCTGCCGCAAAGTTGGACGCGAACCCGAACCATCACGACGACGGAACAAGAAGGTCGGAAAGTTCGAAATATCATCGAAACGAAGACGGTTCTTGAAGACGTCGGCCAAAGCAGTCTGACTCTCAAGGCGACCTCGACAATCGAAGTAAACGGCCGAAGCGTCGAAACGCCGGCGCAGCGGAAAACGGTCGATTTTTTCCAGGAACCGATCGTTGACGGCGTCAAAATCGAGCAACGTCCCTCAACGCTACTGACCGTCGAAAGACAGCTGATCCCCTGCGAAGTTCGTTCTTATCTCTTGCAAACGGGAGATACCCGACAACGGACGACCGTTTGGTATTCGACGCAGTTCTACCCCTACGTACTCCGGGTCGAGCGGATTCTCAAGGCCGTGCCGACCGAAAAGAATCCCGAAGAGAAGATTCTCAGTTCTTCGACAACGGAAATCCTGGAAACGGCGGCTCTACTGCTTCGTCGCAGTAAATTGGGAACCTACAGTTATCGGACGATCGCGAAAACCGGTGATATCACGACGATTACCGAGACTTTCGGCTCGCGTCACATTCCCGGTGGTCTGCTCCGTGAAACCGTCCGTGAGCTGAATCGAGACGGTAAAGAAATTCGATCGATCGAAACTCGAATGATCAATTACTATTTCCTGACGTGGGCGCCCCCCTCGGAGTACGAGCAGGTCCGACCACGACGCAAATTCAAAGAAATGGAGAATTGAGAATGGAAAATTGAGAGTTGAAAAACTCTCAATTCTTCACTCTCAACTCTCAACTCTCAACTCTCAATTCCCGATGGATTCTCCTTTTTCCGAGATGGGCATCACGTTCGACGACGTGTTGCTGGAACCGAGGTACAGCGAAGTGGTTCCTTCACAAGTCGACGTCAGCACGCAGTTGACGCGGCGGATTCGACTGCCGATTCCGTTGATCAGCTCTCCCATGGACACCGTGACGGAGTCCGCGATGGCGATTGCTCTTGCTTTGGAAGGCGGTCTCGGTATCGTCCATAAAAATCTGAGCGTCGACGATCAGGCTAAAGAAGTCGCAAAGGTCAAGCGAAGTGCCAACGGCATCATTCGACATCCGTCGACCTTGCCGCCCGATGCAACGGTGAAGGATGCCCGAGAACTCATGGAGCAACGCAATGTTTCCGGAGTTCCGGTGGTTTACGAAGACGGTAAACTTTGCGGAATCCTCACCCGCCGCGATTTACGATTTCTGGAAAACGATGAGTTGCGAATCGCCGATGTAATGACAGCGACCAATCTCGTGACCGCGAAGGGCGACGTGACGCTGGAGCAGGCGGAAAAAGTTTTGATGGAAAAAAAAGTGGAGAAACTGCTCCTCACGGACGACTTACAACGGTTGACGGGCCTCATTACGATCAAAGATATCGATATGATGAGGAGATTTCCCCGGGCGTGTAAAGATAAGCAAGGCAGGTTGAGAGTTGGGGCGGCCGTTGGCGTGTATGACGATGAACGAATCGAACGTTTGGTTCAGGAAGATGTCGATGTTCTCGTCGTAGACAGCGCCCACGGACACTCGGCGAACGTGATTGAGACAATCCGTCGGGTCAAGAAGAATTATGATATCGACGTGATCGCTGGCAACATCGCGACGGTCGAAGGGGCGAAAGCCTTAGCCGACGCGGGAGCCGATGCGGTGAAAGTTGGAATCGGACCGGGCTCGATTTGTACGACCCGGGTCGTGTCGGGTGTCGGCGTTCCGCAAATTACGGCGATTTCCCGAGCGGCCGAGGCAATGAAGGGAAGCGACATTTCGGTGATCGCCGACGGCGGAATCCGCTATTCCGGCGACATGACGAAGGCGCTGGCGGCCGGAGCCCATGTCGTGATGATCGGCGGACTGTTCGCCGGACTCGACGAGGCCCCCGGCGAACTGATCCTGTATCAGGGACGAACGTTTAAAAGTTATCGCGGCATGGGATCGATGGGAGCAATGGTCAAAGGTTCCAGCGAGCGGTATCGGCACACGAAAGACGCCTCGCCGGATAAGCTGGTCCCGGAAGGTGTCGAAGGACGAGTTCCCTACAAAGGTCAGCTCGGGCCGTTTGTTTATCAACTGGTCGGCGGACTTCGGGCCGGAATGGGATATTGCGGCACCCAAACGATCGACGAACTTCGGACGAGATCTCGGTTTATCCGTATCTCGCCCGCTACGGTGAGGGAAAACCATCCCCACGACATTGTTATCACGCAGGAAGCACCAAACTATAGCAGTGAGTAGAGTGTAAAGTGTAGAGTGCGGAGTGTAGAGTGGAAATTTCAATCATTTCACTCTACACTTTACACTCTGTACTCTACACTTCTCCGGGTAAGGAGGCCCGCAGATGAGAATTCAGCGTTTTTCGTCCCTTTTGTTGGCGATTGCCGTCTCGGCTTCGGTTTCGGTCGGTTCGCTCCACGCGGAACCGTCCGTCCAATGGGGGGACGAAACGACGGAAGTTGCCGTCAACCGCGGCCTGTCGTGGAAAAAACCGATCTCCTCTTCCGGCGTTGTGACTCCGGACCGCGTTCCTGATGTCGATCAGCCGATTCGTTTGGTCCAGTACCAAGGGAAGACGCCGTCGACCCCGGCTCAACAAGACTTGGTCTTCCCCGAGTTGCGTCCGCAGTTTCCGACGCCGCCGACTGGAGCGACCTCTGAATCGCTGGTACCGACGAATCCGCCGTCGTCGTTTGCCGCTCCGATTCCCGAACAGCAGTTGAAACAACCGCCGCAACCGCAACAGACGACGAAACAGGCCGTTCCTGCGCCGACACTGCCTCAAAAACTCCAGACGCCAACCGAGAAAGAAGTTGCCCCCACGTCGGGAACGACGCCAGCGCCGACGCCGATTGATCCGATCACGGCGTTGCCGTTGCCGTCGCAAAAAGGATCCAAGGATATTCCTTGTCCCGATACCGCGGCGTTCAAATCGATCCGCGAAATTTCTTACGATATTCGACCGATGCCGGGCGAATTGCCGAAAGAATGTCCGCTGGTTGCTCCGGCATACGGCGGTCGATATTACGGACGAACCTGTTTCTTCTGGACCGCATCGGCCCTGTGTACCAAGGGGGCGTATTTCGAAAACGTGCAGTTGGAACGCTACGGACATTCGCTTTGTCCGGCGTTGGAACCGATCTTCTCCGGCGTCCGATTTTTCGTGACGATTCCGCTGCTGCCCTACAAAATGGGCCTGAACCCGCCGAACGAATGCGTGTACACGCTCGGACATTACCGAGTCGGAAACTGTGCTCCCTATATGCTTGATCCGTTGCCGATTTCGGTGCGTGCGATACTCTTCGAAGCGGCCGCTGTCGGTGGAGCCATCGCGATCATTCCGTAAGAAACGGACCGGTTTCCGACGAGACACGGGAAGACGAAGGAACGCCAAACGTTCTTTCGCCTTCCCGTGTCTCGTTTGCTGTCGGAAAGCGCCGGAGTACCGGCAAAATTTTATGAATGTCGAAACAATGAAATTACTCTGTCGCTTTTTTTTGTTTTTCGCGTTGCCGATCGTTCTTCTTGCCGAGGAGACGCCCGAACAACGGGTCGCCGCGAGACTGGAAAAATTTCCCGTCATCGAACGCGCCCGGCAGATGGTCGACAACGATTTGCTTCCTCAAGGCGGTCTGACGAATCCGGCGGTGGTCGACGTGATGCGACGGGTTCCCCGCAACCGCTTCGTGCCGCCGCTACACCAATCGATCGCGTTCCGGGATCAGGCGATCGCCATCGGAAACGCTCAGACCATTTCGCCGCCGTATATCGTCGCCTACATGACGGAACAACTTGATCCGAAGCCAAGCGACAAGGTTCTCGAAATCGGAACCGGCAGCGGATACCAGGCCGCCGTGCTGAGCCTGCTCGTCGATCAGGTTTATTCCATCGAAATCGTCGAACCGTTGGGACTCCGAGCCGAAAAAACGCTCCAAACCCTCGGAATGGATAACGTTCACGTCAAAGTCGGCGACGGATACAAGGGCTGGCCGGAAGCCGCTCCGTTCGACAGCGTGATCGTAACGTGTTCGCCGGAATCGGTTCCGCAGCCGCTCATCGACCAACTTCGCGAAGGCGGTCGGATGATCATTCCGATCGGCGAACGGTATCAGCAGACGTTCTATCTCTGCAAGAAAGTCAACGGGAAACTCGAAAAGGAACGGCTCACGCAGGCCCTTTTCGTTCCGATGACCGGCGAAGCGGAAGACAAACGGGAAGTGCAACCCGATCCGAACAACCCATCGCTCGTCGGCGGAGGCTTCGAAGAGGTCCGCGATAACGGAACACCGATCGGCTGGCATTACGCCCGAAACGTTCAGATCGTTCAAGACGCCGAAGCCAAAGAGGGCGGTCGGTATGCCCGGTTTTCCAGCGACGTTGATACAGCCTCGCCGCCGAAAGGAAAAGGACGAGTTGCCGCCAAGGCTCCGGACAACCAACAGAAATCGGCGCAAGTTCTCCAAGGATTCGCCGTTGACGGTCGCAAGGTTTCCAAACTTCGACTCGAATTTTGGGCTCGCGGCCAAAACATCGTTCCGATGCAGGGTCGTTTCCAGTCGCCGAGCGTCGTTCTTTGGCTTTATGATGAGGACCGTAATCAAATTGGTGAGATTTTACACGGCCCTTGCAGCGGAACGTTTCCGTGGCGACAATACACGCCGGAAATCGTGATTCCCAAGAAAACCCGGGAAATCATCATCCTCGTCGGACTACCCCTCGCCGCCGGTCAACTCGACGTCGACGGCGTTAACGTCAAAGCGATCGGCGAATAAACGAAATACTATACTGTAAACGGGAACAAATTGCTCGTTTCTTGCCGCTTCAACCCCCGAGTTCCGGCGCCGTATTGATTTTCGGCCGCCTCCACTCGGGGCTCCTTTCCCATCGTAAACGAAAAAGGTAATTTCAGACCGTTTGCAGTATACCATCTTCTTCCATGGAAAACTTTCTCTGTGTAACCGTCGACGGACTCCACAACGGGATGATCGGCGCTTACGGCAACGGTTGGATTCGGACGCCGGCGCTCGATTTCCTCGCCACGGAATCCGTTGTGTTCGATCGTTATTACACCGACTCGATGGATCTCGAAAAAATCTTCGATTCGCTGTGGTGCGATTTTCCTCGAAACATGCGGGAAAAAGGTTATCGAACAATTCTCCTTACGGATGATTCCGATGTTTCTCTTCACGCTTCGGCAAACGGGTTTTCCGAAGTTCATCGCTTGGAAACGCCGAACGCCGACGTCCCGGTTGATTCTCCGGAACAGACGCTTTTTTTCGAAGCGTTCGCAACCGTCGTCGAGTTGCTCGAAAACCGGTCCGGTCCGTTTTTTTTCTGGCTGCATCTTCGTGGTTGGCGTGGTCCGTGGGAC
The DNA here is from genome assembly GCA_031548665.1 of Thermoguttaceae bacterium. Classification (GTDB taxonomy): domain Bacteria; phylum Planctomycetota; class Planctomycetia; order Pirellulales; family Thermoguttaceae; genus WRKP01. The sequence goes on along the minus strand of JAVBQW010000188.1, from coordinate 11,369 downwards.
TTTCCGATGGAGGAACGAGCGAGTTATCAAGCGGAAGATGATCCGGAACCCTATTCCGGCGCTGCTCCGCCGTCAATCGACGCCGAATCGGAACTCGATCCGGACGACTTGCAGGCCGTGATGGAAGCCTACGGCGGCGGCGTCTCGATTCTCGACGCCGCGTTGGACGGTCTGCTCGACTCGTTGCGGGAAGGAGAACTCGGCGAAAACACCGTGTTCGTGTTCGGTTCGACTCGCGGCTTTTCTCTCGGTGAGCATCGGCGGATCGGAACCGATGAACGGCTTTACGGCGAAAACGTCCAACTTCCGCTCATGATTCGTTTTCCCGATGGATTCGGAGCGACGCTTCGAAGTCCGATCCTGTTCCAACCCGGCGATTTTCGTCGATTCTTGGCCGATCTGCCGGGTTTTCAGACGCTGCTCGGCGAAGAAAGGGAATCGTTTCAAGAATCCTTGAGTATTCTCGGCGAACACGGCGAAACGGCCCGAATTACGCCCGAATGGTTTCTCCGAAAAATTCCCGTCGTCACGGAACACGGCGAAACGACTCGAATCGAACTTTACGTCAAACCGGACGACCGTTGGGAGGTCAACGACGTTGCCGACCGTTGCGTCGATCTCCTGGAAGATTGGGGCGAACACGGACCAACACGACGATAGTCCCCCTGCTGACGGATTGTTTCTCGAACCGATTGACCGGCGCTTTGGGGAAATGTAGAATTCAGGTTTCCGAAGAACGAACGTTTCTTTCCCTTTCAACAGTTCGATGAAACAAATTTTATTGATCTTTGCCGTGTTGTTTTTCGGCAGCCTTGTCGTCGCTGAAGACAAATACATCGAAATTTCTTCCCGAAAGGTTCCGATCGCCGCTGAAGTCGACCTCCTTGTCGTCGGCGGCGAGGTCGCGGACGTTGCCGCCGCCGTGGAAGCGTCCAAGGCGGGAGCCAAGGTGCTGCTCGTTTCGCCGTATCCGTACCTCGGCGACGACCTGACCGCGACGCTCCAACTCTGGAACGACAGGGACGCCGTCGCCAAGGCAAATGATGAACTGCTCACGAAAATCTACGACGATCCGCAGGCGAACGCTCCGGTTTCGTCGAAACTTCTTCTTTTGACGAGTCCGAAAAAGATTCCGTTTACCTACACGATTCTCGAACCGCTCGACGAACGGCATCTGGAAGCTCCGAAGGGACAGAAACCTCGGTTGACGGACGGACTGGCCGAGAACGCGACGAACCAGAGCCTGCAAATCAACGACAGCGCGACGATCATCGTCGACCTGAAAAAGGAAAAACCGGTCGGCAGCGTCGTACTGTTTCCGTTTTTGAACAAAGGAGACTACCATGTAGACGGAATGAACGTTTACCGTAGCGACAACGGCGAAGATTGGAAAAAGGTCGGTCCCTTCGTCAAACCGGACGTCGAAACGCCGGGAGCGCTGGAAGGGCCGTCGCTGTCGCTCAAATTGGAGAAACCGGTCCAGACGCGGTATCTCAAGGTCGAAGCGAGAAAAGCGGCGAACGCCCGGCGAGTGCTGCTCGGCGAACTTCTCGTTTTCCCGGACGCCGCCGACGCTGACATCCAGCCGCCGCAACCGGTCGAAGCCGAAAAAGGTTGGGTCATGCCGCGACCGATGCACGTCAAACGGGTCCTCGACAAGGAACTCCTCGACAACAACGTTCAATTTCTGTACAGCACCTTTTTGACCGACGAACTCCAAGGCGAAGGAGCTGTTTGCGGAGCGTTAATTACGAACCGGGCCGGACGTCAAGCCGTGCTTGCCAAGGCGATTTGCAGGAAAAAATCCGAAGTCGATCAAAAAACCAAAGAATACGTCGCGGACTTCGTCGTGATCGGCGGAGAACCGAAAGAAATCTCCAGCAAGGATTATCCGTTGATTCTCGGAGCAACGTCGAAAGTTTTCGCGAAGCCGTTCTACGGTCCTTGGCCGAATCTCGCCAAGACAACGACCGGCGAGTTCCATGTCGTTTCGTACACGCTGGATGTTTCCAAGGAAACCGCACAAAAAATCCTCGGCGGCGATTTGAACACAGCCTACGAACTCGAAAAGCAGATTCGGCTGGCGACATTCCATCCCGACCAACAATTTACGTCGGACCGAATCGACATTCGAGCCAAGGACGCTCCGACTTACGCCGAATTTCTCCCGAAAAAATTGAAAATGTTGCGAGAATTCGGCAAGACTTTGGCCGAACAGAATCGAAACGTCATTCGGATTGACTCGTCGAAAATCTTGCTCAAACCGGTAAAACAACCCGGAATAAAGATTCCCGGCGACGTCAGGGAAATGCTCAACGGTTGGCGGGGCTTCGGCGTTCCCGACAAGACGTTGAATATCGCCGACCAAAAGATTCCCGTGGTCGGCGAGTACGACGTGTTGGTCGTCGGCGGCGGAACCTCCGGCGTCCCGGCGGCGATCGGAGCGGCCCGGCAGGGAGCGAAGACGTTGCTCGTCGAATATCTGCACGAATTAGGCGGCGTCGAAACGGCGGGCGCGATTTCGATTTACTGTCACGGATTCCGCGGCGGCTTCACCAAAGAAGTCGAAGACGGCAAAAATATGTGGAACATCGAACAGCGGATCGACTGGTTTCGCCGTGAACTCGCGAAATCCGGCGTCGAAACGTGGTACGGTGTCCTCGCGACCGGAACCGTAACGGAAAACGGCAAGGAATTGAACACCGTGAAGGGCGTTCTCCTCGCGACGCCGTTCGGTCCCAAGGCGGTGCTTGCGAAAACCGTGATCGACTCGACCGGCAACGGCGACGTCGCGGCCGCCGCCGGAGCATCCATGATGTTCGCCGAAGCGGGCCGCGAACCCTTGATTCAGGGAGCCGGCCTGCCGCCGCGCGATCTTGGAGCGTCATACACCAACACGGATTATATGTATGTTTACGAAAACGATATGGTCGACGCGACCCACGTTTTCGTCTACGCCAAAGACAAGTTTCAGAAAGCGTTCGACTTGGGAAAAATGCTCGACACGCGGGAACGCCGCCGGATCGTCGGCGAAACGACCTTCACGGTGCTCGACCAGATCAATCGGCGAACTTATCCGGACACGATTTGTTATGTCGTGACGAATTATGATTCGCATGGAACGATGAGCCATCGCGTGCTGGAATTTCCTTATACGTATTACCAAGCCCATTCGTCGTACGTTCCGTACCGGGCCAGCCTGCCGAAAGGACTCGACGGAATTCTCGTTTCCGGATTGGCGACGAGCAGCGACCGGGACGCCAGCGCGATCTTCCGGATGCAGCCCGACCTGCAAAACCAAGGTTACGCTCTCGGATACATCGCGGCGACGGCTCAGAAGGACGGCGTCTCGCTACGGAAAGTCGATATTCGCAAGGCTCAAAAACATCTCGTGGAAATCGGCAATTTACAGGAAGACGTTTTGGTCCACGAAGACAATTTCGAATCGACGATCGCGGAACTTCCCGAGGCCGTCAAGTCGTTATTGAACGATTATGAAGGAATCAACCGGATTCTCTGGCATCCGAAAGAATCGCTGCCGTTGCTCCGCGACGCTTTTTCCAAGGCATCAATTTCCGACGCCGTCGATTTCGAACCGAAAGTCGTCTACGCGACGGCTCTTGCCGCGCTGGACGATCCGACCGGCGCGAGCGTGTTGATGGCGAAGGTCAAATCGTTCGAACAATGGGACGACGGTCCGAAATGGAGCGTCGCCTCGGCCAAGCACGGTTATTCCGTCAGCGAATTGGGCCGCCTGATTCTCGCTCTGGGACGGACGAAGGATCCCCGAGCCGTGCCGCTCATCGCGGAGAAGCTCGAATTATTGAAACCGGGTTATCGGTTCATGCATTCCAGAGCGTGTTTGTTGGCGTTGGAGTCGATCGGCGGTTCCGAAGCGGCGGCGGTCGTCGTAAAGTTTCTCGACGAACCGAAACTTGCCGGACACGTTCAAACATCGGCAACGGTTTCGACGGAAGCGTTCAAATACAAATCACAGCTCGAACTCACGGCGGCGAGAGTCTTGTATCGTTGCGGCGACACGCCAGACGGCAAGGGCCGAAAAATTCTCGAAGCGTACACCAAGGATGTTCGCGGCGTTTACGCCCGATACGCCGAAGAAGTCTTGAAAGCCGCAAAACAATAATCATACTGATTGGTTCGCCGTCCCGCTTGCGTTTTGGCCGCGCAGCGCGAGTTGAAACGATACGATTGAAAAACATTAACCTCCGAGGAATCACGGCATGTCGCAACCGAACGAAAGCAACGAATCGACGATCGACCCATTGGCCAGAGAGAACGCGAAACTTGCGGCGATTGCCGCTTTGCCGTTTTTTCCCCGGGCGCTGGGCTATATCAAACGGACCGGTCCCGGCCTGCTGCAAAGCGCGATGACGCTTGGAGCCGGCAGCGCGGCGGCGTCCGTCGTTGCCGGGGCGTCCTTCGGATACAAGCTCCTCTGGGTGCAGCCGATCGCGATGTTTCTGGGTGTCATGATGTTCGTCGCGCTTTCGAATATCGTTCTGACGACCAAGGAGCGTCCCTACAAGGGATTCATGCGGGAACTCGGTCCGTTCGGTTTCCTCGTGTTTCTTTGGGCCTTCGGCAGCGTCATGGCGTCGGTGATCTGGCATTTTCCGCAATACGGCCTCGCCGCCGGCGCTGTGCGGAGCGTCGTCAAGGAATTCATCCCGAACATTCAGCTTCAGGAATCGTTTCCCCTTCTCGACGCCGCCGGTCAGGCCGTTCTCGATGAAAAGGGAGCCCCGAAAATCCGGACGGCGTTCACGCCGCTCGGTTACGGCGTTAGCTTCGGGGCCGGGTTGACGATCCTCTTGATCAACATGCTTTTCGTGTTCAATTACGGTCGGGGCGGCATCGGAATCCGGATCTACGAATGGTTCCTGCGCTGTATGATCGCGCTCGTTTTCCTGACGTTCCTGCTCGTCGTCTGCCTGAACTTCGGCAAAATCGATTGGCTGGAGTTGTTTCGCGGCTTCACCGGATATTACGGCATCCCGAAGAGCGACGATCCGGCGGAGTACGCCAAGACAATCACGATGGTCCTCGGAATGCTCGGTGCCGCCGTCGGCATCAACATGACGTTTTTGTATCCATATTCGCTGCTCAAAAAAGGATGGGGCGAAGAACACAAGACTCTCGTCAAATGGGATCTCGGCATGACGATGTTCCTGCCGTTCACGGTCGTTACGTCGTTGATCATGATCGGGATGACCGTTTCCGGAATTTACGACGGTAAAGATATCGTCAATACGAGCATCGACCCGCTCAAGGCGGCGACGGCGTTGCAGAGCGAATTTATTTCGCAGAAAGTCGCGACGATTATTTTCTGCGGCGGCTTGATCGGCATGACGTTCGGAGCGATCAGCGCCCACATGACGTGTTGCGGATTTGTTCTGAACGAAATGTTCGGTTTGGAACCGACGACTTGGCGTTTTCGACTCTTCGCCATGACGCCGGCGGTCGGAATCTTCGGCGTCGTCATCAAACTTCCGCTGTGGTTTCCCGTGGCGACCTCGGCTGTCTGCTTGACGCTGCTTCCGATTGCGTATTTGATTTTCTTCCTGTTGAACAATCGCCGTTCTTACATCGGCAACGCCATCGGCTCCGGTTTCTGGCGGTTGGCGTTCAACCTCGTGTTGATCGCGGCCCTTCTCATGGCAACGGTTGGTGCCGTCGTCAAAGTCAAAACCGGCGTGATCGATGAAATTCCCAAATTGATGGGGAAGAAATAGGATTTGTTTAGCCGCGTCGCCTGCGACACGCTGAAGCTCGAAAAAAATTAACAACCGTTATAAGGGAGAGTGATGACAGCTGTTATCGATCAAGAAAAATGCACCGCATGCGGAGAATGTGTTTCGTCGTGTCCCTTGGACTCGATTACGATCAGCGAACAGACCCATAAAGCCTGCGTCGATTCCGAAACTTGCGGCGAATGCGGCGCCTGTATCGACGTTTGCCCGGCTTCCGCGATATCCCTGTGATTGCCCTGCCAGAGCCGGGAGCTGCGCTCCCGGTTCCCTCGGTCCCGGTTTCCCTGTTTTCTCCTAAAACACCATTTTCTTGACTTCGATGCCGGGAAGGGCGGTCAGTTTCTGTGACATTTCGTCGGCTTTCGCGTCGCCGCCGATGAATTCAACGAGAATCAAGCCGTTCGGAGCACAGGCGCCTTCGGTGACATCGTGCAGTCCAAGGCGGGTGCGAATGCTGCAACCGTATTCGCAGAACACTTTTTGAACTTCGCCGGAATTCTTCGCGAAACTCGTTACGTTGACACCTAAAATGATTCGTTTCGTCATGGTTTGCTCCTTGTGTTGGCGCGTTGTTTAACAACGCAATAGGGTTTTATTCTCCGATCGGATCCGTGGATCGATCAAATTATAGCGTCAGCCGGTCGAAAATCAATCATTCCGGTTTTGCGGACAAGACGACGCCGTAGGCGGTCAGCGCAAGCCCTCCCCAAACGAGCAGATTGGTCGGTTCACCGAAACAAACCATTCCGATCAGGGACAGGACGAGAATCTGTCCGACCGCGATGAGCGATGCCTGAACGGCCGAGGTCTGTCGCAGTCCTTGGACTTGGAAAAAGAAGCCGATCATGTTGCAGACGCCGGGAATTAGAATCAATTTCCACGCAACCGGCGGAACGTTCGTAAAACCGGCGAGTCCCGCCTTCGCATACAGGCAACTCCCGAAGGTAACGATCCCGACGCAAAGGACGATGAGCATCGTCAGCGTGACCGGTGTCGGCGAATAGAGCCGTTTCTGCGAGTTTTCCGGAAAGTCGTATCCGACCCATTGAGTGAATTGAAAAGACGCCCAAACGCTGTTTTCGGCCTTCCAGAATCGACGACCGACATAGCGCAGGATAATGATATAAATCGCGTACGCCGCTCCGGCAACGACGGTTCCCAACGCAACCAGAAGGAACATTCCGACTGATGTTTCCGCTTCCTCCGGAGGCGGGGCCGTCAATTCCTTGCCGACACTCAACAGGACGACAGCCACGATGAGGATACTCATCGCAATTTTCCGTCGTCGGGAGAGCGGATCGCCGAGAAAGTATTGACCGAGAAATGCGGTACCAAGCATTGTCGAGGATTGGACGATCGGAACGGCGACCACCAATCCGAGAACGGAAAACCCCAGCATATGCAGCCGCGCGCCGACCAACTGGCAGAACACCGAAGCGACCACCACGAAAAATAGCAGGCGTTTCGAGACCCAACGGTATCGGCCCTGATAAAAGCGAAACAGGATCCACGGCAACAGGAGGCAAACGCCGGTTGACTCCTTCATGCAGAGAAACCAGTCGATATCGACTTTCAGATCGGTCAGCAACCGCAACACGGTATTGGAAGCGGCGTAAAACGACGTCGAAAGAAGGATCAGAACGGTCCCCGCCCAGCGTTCCCTGCTCGGGCTGTCAGACGAACTCATCGGAAGGAAGAACGAAAAAAGAGGAATAATTGAGAAAGTCCTACTATTCTTCCATATCGAAACATTTTGTCAAGCGATGGGCAAAACGAGAAGCTTTCGTGCAGGAGCCGGGGGTGTAGGCGTACTCGCCGTAGCCCCCGGATGGTCGAACGTTTCTCGAACACCATGATCCAAGGGCTGCGGCTTTGCTTCCGATCCATGAAAAACGTTATAAACGCGTGCGAAAACTACTTGCCGAATTGTACAGAATCAATTGCCGCTTCAACCCCCAAGTTCCGGCGGAGTACCGCCTGCACTTGGGGCTCTTGAGGTCGTTTATTTGCGAGCGTCCTAACGAACCTCGAAAGATCCGTCCCAACGTCGCCGGGACCGAAAACATCTCTTGATTTTTAGGACTGCGACCACAGGTCGCAGCTCGTTTTCAGAATTTTCAGAGGTTCCCTTTAACGAAAATGCTTGGCGGCAAAGTTAAGGAAGCATTCCCAATCGAATTCGGTAACATCGTGTTTGCCGGTCCGAAGATGATAGCCGATCGTTCCGCCGACCGATTGTTCGACTTCCGGCATTCGGGTGACGCCGTTGATTCCATCGGTTCCGAGCAGCCGATACACCGGATCGGCATGGAATGCCGACAGGAACTCGCCCTTCGGATCGGCCCAACGGTCTTCCTCCGCGCTGGCAACGTAGACGGGACGGGGAGCGATCAGCGCGATCAGTTCATGTTGGTCGAACGGCAACGAATTAACGTCCTGATTATACTTCTTGAAGTTGCCGCAAAACCAATGGGGAAACGACGTATTGATCCGGAACACGGTTTCGCCAAATTCCCTTCGAGACAAGGCTGCGCCGCCGCAACCGGAATCGTTCGATATGGTGAGAGCGAACTTCGGATCCGTCGCTCCGGCCCACAACGCCGTCTTGCCGAGCCGTGAATGTCCGTGAACAGCGATTCTCGTTGGATCAATGTTCAACGAATCGGAATTCTTTTCAACGACGACTTCTCGTATCAGACTCAGCCCCCAGGCCCAGGTCGCGATCGCTCCCGCTTCGTCAGGCTTCGGACTTTCGTCGTCTGAGTAAACCAGTTTCCGAACGCCGAACTTGATACCGCCATCGAAGTCCGGTTCGATATCGCCGTAATATGCCGTGACGACCGCAAAACCTTTGTCGAGAATCATTTCGAGCGGCCAGCGACTGCTCTGGACACCGCGATCCTCTTCTTTGGCCGGTGTCGGAACGAAATTTTTGCTTCCTTCCGGCTTCGCCCAAACGGTTCCCAACACGATGCCCGGGTCGGTACTCACGGTATGGTTTCCACGAAAATTCAGTCCGAGGAACGCCGGAACCTTTTTCTTGACGTTGTTCGGCGTGTAGATCAGCACGTCGACTTTCGGATCGTTGTCGTTCGGTTGATCGTTCTTTGCGCTGACATTGAAGAAACGGAGTCGAAGTTGATGCCGTGTCGCTTTGCCGCCAAGGGCGTTCGGATCGGATTCGGCGAGTTTGTCGACCCGCATGGTCAACACAGCGGATGCGGGAAGTTGCCGAACACCGAACATTTCTTTCGTGAAGAGGTCGAGCAGTTCGGGACGCCGAACGTCGTTCCAAAGTTTGGCGGAATCGACTTTTCTACCGTCCTTTGTGAGGAGCGGTTCGGGCAGCACGACACACGGAATTTTCGATTCATCGTAATTCGCCGGCGGAACTTCCGCGGCGACCGATTCGGAGTCCGGATAGATCAGTATCATCGTTAACAAAAAGAAACAGGCGGCCGTAAGAGTTTGAATCGACACGTTCATGAAAGTTCTCCTTTTCCCTTGAGGTACCGAATTAATCGCTTGGAATCCAGTATAGCAAAGACGCCAGACGAAAAAAACATCCAAATCGGAGCGACAGGGAGCATTTATACTGCGAAACGGCATTCGACTGACATTTTGAGTAAAGGTTTCTCCGTTTCGCTTTTTTTCATAAAGTCAAATTCTGCCGAAAGATGAGCCGACCAACGGGAGGCGGCGTCGACGTGGCCGAAGGCAGCCGCCCTACCGTGCTACGGTATACGAAAAAGGGGCGGTCAGGTGTTTCGAATTCAACCCCGTTGGGGCGGAAAATACGTCGCTCCCAATCGGCAAACGTTCCCGAAACTCCAGCCTCACGCAGGATACTCCATTCTGTGTTGGCGAAGATCAAGCAACGGAGTATAATGGGGTTGTTCGAAATTGAAATTTGAGGAATCGGAGCCGCGACCGTTGGGAAGCGGAACGCCTCAACAAAAACCGTTCGACTCCCCGGTATTCCGTGGAGCAGGGAAAACACACTGAAAACGGCAACAAATTGCTCGTTTTTTACCGCTCCAACCCCCAAGTTTCGGCGGAGTACCGCCTCCACTTGGGGCTCTTTACACTCGAAATCCGTATGAAAATCTTTTTTTGCGTCGCGTTGCTGTCGTTGTTCTGTTTCCCGATCTTCGCCATGGAGCCCACGGACTTGACGACGGAAATCGAGAAGGAACTGGAAATCGGCCTGAAACTCTGGTATCCGGCGAGCGTCGACCCACGCGGCGGCTTCCATTCGACGTTCGGCAACGACTGGAAACCGCTGCCGTACAAGACGAAAGGAATCGTTCACCAGGCCCGGATGACGTGGACGGCCGCCGAGGTCGCCCGACGTCGCCCCGCTTGGAAGGAATTGTTGGAACCGATCGCGAAACAGGGAATCGTCTTCCTCCGCGAAAAAATGTGGGACGCCGACTGCGGCGGCTTCTATTGGGAAATCGCCGAGGACGGAACGCCGCCAACCGCGAATTTCGAGATGAAACACGCTTACGGAATCTCGTTCGGAATTTACGCCGCTGTAACGGTCTACGAACTGACGAAGAACGACGCCGATCTGCAGCTCGCCAAGGACGCGTTTTTCTGGCTGGACCGTTTCGGTCACGACGCCCGGTTCGGCGGCTATCGGGAGGCGTTCTACCGCGACGGCCGTCCGATGTTGGAACCGCCGACCGATCGGCCTGATTGGATGACGGGAAAAGTCGGCGAACAGCTCGGCGGCAAGTCGATGAATACCCATATTCATCTGCTGGAGTCGTTCACGGTGCTTTACAGAGTTTGGCCCGATCCGACGCTCCGTTCCCGGCTTGAAGAATTGCTCCTCATGATTCGGGACAAAATCACGACGCGGCCCGGAGCGATGCGGCAGTTTTTCGAAGCCGATTGGACCCCGGCGGCGACGCTCGTTTCGTTCGGGCACGACGTCGAAACGGCGTTCCTCCTGGAGGAAGCGATCGAAGTTCTCGGCCGCCCCGACGACGCGGAAACGTTGGCGGTCTGTAAGTCGCTGGTCGATCATTCGTTGCGTTTCGGTTGGGACGAAAAATACGGCGGTTTCTACAACGACGGAGCGACTTACGCCAAGCCGGTCGACCGGAGCAAAATCTGGTGGGTGCAGGCCGAGGGACTCAACACGCTGCTCCTGATGCATCGACGTTACGGAGCGTCGACTCCGACTTACGGCCGGCAATTCGTCGCCCAATGGAATTTTATCAAGCGTTCGATGATCGACGCGGAATTCGGCGGCTGGTTCAACACGGTCTCGGAAAGCGGCGAGCCGCCGCAGGGAGAGCGTCCACCGAAAGCACATCTTTGGAAGACGGCGTATCACGAAACCCGGGCAATGCTCAACGTCGCCGACGGTTTGAAGAAAAACGCCCCAAGAGCCGGGGGTGTAGGCGGTACTCCGCCGTAGCCCCCGGATGGTTGGTGTTCCGAACAGTAGTACAACGCCAAAGCATATTTTATCAATATTTTGCCACGGAAGACACGGAAAAATCACGGAGAAATTCCTTGCATCATCTCCTTCCGTGTTCCTTCCGTGTCTTCCGTGGCTAAAAGCAATTTTAGGCTTGGCAGGGT
>JAVBQW010000104.1:0-6480 GCA_031548665.1 Thermoguttaceae bacterium | reverse complement strand
GGCCAAGTTTCAGCGACTGGTAGGACAGTGAAGTCTCAGCAACTGGTAGGACAGTCGGTTAAAATAGTGGTTTTGTAAACGGACTTTTCCCTTGATGAATATGAATAAAAAGCAAAAACAATCGGCTTTCGCCCGAAGATCAATTGGTCGAACTTCGCAGCCAGATCGCTCTTTTGCGCAACTTGAAATCAAAGGAATACCGTGGAAGGAGGACTGAGCCGATATCAGATTTCGTCGCGATGTTCCCGGAGAAACGCCACCGTCTTCGGGAGATGCTGCTGCGACAGAGTGACGAGATGATCGTCGACCGTAATGGGAGGGTTGATTAATCTTTCCCGTTGCATGCGAACGGCGGTCAAAACTTGATGCGGCTTGGTGGCGATCAATTTGACGATGAAATCATCCGGCGAAACCGCTTCGATTCCGTGAAGGTGGAGAGCGTCTTTCGGGAAGTCTTTGATGTTGAAAGTTACGATAAAAGAAGCGCGGGCTTGAATGGCGGCGGCAAGGACATGACGATCATTCGGGTAGGGCAGTTCGAGTGTCGGGATCAGATATTCGTATCCCTTGATCAAACTCTCGTTATTGTGTGCGTCCATTTGGCGTCGCGTCCGCTCAATCCGCTCACGTTGCAGATCGGGACGATCCCGCAAAAGATTCCTCATCCATTCCGCATGAATTTCATCCGTCCAACCGGCATGGACGAGTTTCGAGACGGCCAAACGCATCAAGAGATCGCGCAGCGGTGCGGGATAAAGAACGCAGGCGTCGTGCGCCGTTGGGACCGGAGGCAAGGCGGCGACCCGACTCAAGAACCGGGAGTGGAAGACGGGAGTGTTTGCCGATTGGGGGCGGAGAATCTTCCACCCCAACGGGGCGCAACAGAGTAGCCGGGGGTGAGGCGTACTCGCCGTAACCCCCGGTCATGGAACGAAATAGAAAACCGACCCCAAGGGGGGCGAACAGTTTTTCACGGGGGCCTGTTGCACCCCGTTGGGGTTGAATTCGAAACACTCAACCACCCCTTTTTCGCAAACGTTCCCGTCAGGAACTGCCGCCGCCGTGCGAACATTTGGACGACGACGGGAACCCGCTGCTCGACAGCGGCGGGTTTCCTTACGCCCCGGATGTTTATTGTCCGAAATGTTTTCCGTGGAATATGATCGACCGATTCCAGTCCGGCGATTTGTCGACGCAACGTGCCGCCCCGGAATTCCATTGGCACAGTAACGAAAATCTCGTTCGGCGTGCCTGGCTCGGCAAACCGAATGGCGTGGCTCCGTTGGGAAACGACAATCTTGTTCCGAAATTGCATCTGCCGCCTTGCGAAATCGATCTGGAAAAACTGGCCGAATATTTGTCACGAGGCGGCAAGCTGGAGTTTTTGGAACAGCCGTCCTGTTTCTACGCCGGACCGCTCGTCTCGTCGATCCTGTACGACGGCGCGTATGCGTTCGAAAAATACTGGCTCTGCGGTGAACGGGGGATCGGATGCAGTGAAGCCGGATCGGACTGGCGGCTCCTTGATCCGCAACCATTCGAGTCCGAGCCGGACGGGCGGTCAATAATTGTCCAAGGCATGGCCGCCGGTCTGGATGATCTTGACCGGGAAATCCTGGTCGCCGTCGATACGGACAATCGTGTTTCGTTCACGCATGACGGTCTGCATTGGTCGGAGCCGGAATCTCTTGGCGATTACGACTTCGAGGATATTTGTTACTACAACCGGACGTTCACGATTCTTTGCTCGAACGGGCATGTCCTGCGTTCGTTCTTTGTCGAAGGGACGCCGCTGTGGGAGGAACAGGCGTCGTCGCCGAACGTCACGGCCAGGCTCAATAAAATCCGGGGCGGCAACGGCGTCTGGATCGCCGTGGGGAACGACGGCAGGATGCGCCGCACCATCGATGCCGCGAATTTCGAACCGCTCGACTCACCGACCGACGCCGACTTGTTCGCTTTATGTTACGGGCAGGGGCGGTTCGTTTTCGGCGACGACGAGGGCAAAATCGCCGTGTCCCACACTTTTTTGTTACGTCTCGGCCCATTGTTCGTGAAAACTTCGAACCCGTTTCCGTGAAGGGAATCTGGCAATGCGACGGGACGCCGATGTGGAACGTCGTTCGCTGCAATCATTGTTGCACACACCGTGCAATTTTTAGAGGAAGGAACAACACCATGAACGAACTAGTCGATCTCATTTTGGAATTCGCCGGGGAAAAGGTCGGCGTTTCGATCCCGCCCGCGCCGGATTTGACGCCGTTTGAAACAACGGCGACCGTCGACCGGGAACAGGGTACCGGTCTCGAAGTCGCCAAGGACTCGATGCGGCATTCCAGCATCGAAATGACCTTGCACTATACGCACAAAAAACTCGAATCCGTCGCGGGAGCCATCGCACGGCTGCCGGACTTTTTGGCAAACCCGGAACAGAAACAAAGCGCGGAGACTCAAGACTGAAAGGAAGCCCCGCAATGTCGGGGCTTTTTTTATGTCCGTAATACTTCGAACGGCGGGATTTCTTATCCTGTCGGGCCTTTTTTCTGCCTTCCCGGTTTTTCACATTTTTCTCATTCGGGAAGACAAATATCCATTAGGACATTCCAAGAGTCAGACAGAGAATGCTTGCGACATGAGATGTGTAGATTTGCAAATCTCTTTGACAGTAAATCAAATGGACAGATGTCCTTGTCTGCATAATTGATCCTTTCCGTTGTGGTCTCGGTCTTCGAGAGCCGTATGACCAAGCTCATAAAAGCAATACCGTGCTTCAAAATAAAAATGAAACGAGCGATGTTTTGTACGGAGCGTAGCGCAGCTCAAAACGTCGTGGATTCACGACGTTGTCGAGTTTGCAGTTGTGTCAAATTTTGTTGATCAACGTGATAATTCTAGGCATGACAATCGAAAAGGCAAGTTTTTTTCATGTGGTCGGGAAAATCGATGTCCGACTTGCAACTTATCGCTTTGAGAAGTGGTCCATGCGTTTTCGTCTTGCTTCAAATCCCGATTTTTCGTATAATTCCCCCGTCGTTTTAGGAAAACCGTGTTGTCTTCATGGTTTGGCTCTCGGTGTTCAAGCCGTGGATCAGGAAAAACGATCCGTCGAAAACATCGACATGAGACTCGCCTTTCAGAAACGTATTTCAATAGAATTTTTTGGATATGACTTTGAACAACGCCACGCCCCTGGAAAGTGACTCGGAAATGATCGCTGATTTCACCGGCAGTATCGTCAATCGGCTCCTGAACGCGCTCATGCCTTCGGTGTGGCCGAATGTTTATCTTTTGGTTTCGTCGAAAATCGATACGGAAACAGAGTCCGCATGCCGCGACTTCCTGTTTTACGAGCTTTCCTGCGAGTCGTCGCACCAGCACAAGACGCGGCACCTTTCGCCGTTCGAGAACGTCAACAGGATCACGAAAATCGTTTCGCAAAAATCGACGGGCGAGATCACCGTCGAACGGATCAAAGAAACGCTCAAATGGCATCTGGATGAAAATAAAACGCACAAAAAAGGTTATGAGCTGTTCGTTTCCCGCAAGTGCGATTTGCACGACACCAGTTTTTTCCTAATTCTCGTCGTGCCTCTCGGTTCCGAGGGTTTCGATTTGTCGGATCTGGAAAAGCCGGTCAACAATGCCTTGTACGAGGGGATCGTCAACGTCATCGCAGAGAAAATCGACGACTGTCCCGTTTTCAAACCGACCTTCACTCGCGGCAATCTCCAGGACGATTTGAACCGCGCGAACGTCTGGTTTTGCAATCCCTTCGAGATCGAAAACCTGATGCGCGAAAGCCTGGCTTATGTCCTCGGCCGCACGTTCTTCTATTACTATCCGGAAACCGAACAGAAAATCGGGCTGGAAAATCTCACGGCGGTGGGCAAGATGATTTTTTCGATGCTGCATTCGATTTCGATCACGCACGTCGAGAAAAAGGATTGCATCGGCCATCTCATTCTCACCAGCCGCGAAAACGCCCAGGTCAACATTCCCCTTCAAAATATCGGGACGGATTACCGTCTGACGAGAAAACTGCTATCGCTTTCCTCGAAACATAATTCGTTGTTGTGCGATCACAATGGGCCTTACGGTTTGGGACAGTCGAAGCCGGGAAGCGAGCCGATCTTTACCATTGCGTTTACCGCGTACGGTAATTGGGAAATTCAGCGCGAAGGCAAGACGCTGGCTTGTGTCCAGAGCGGCAACGTGAGTTTTCATCGCGGTTTTATCGTTACGTCGATTCACAAGCAGGTTCGCCGTTTGTTCGAACAGACCTTCGGCATGACTAACGTCAACTTGATCGTTTCGATTATCAATCGTGTCGTCGCCAGGGAGAAGGGGACGCTTCTGGTCTTTCACCGGAATGCGAAAAGCGAAGCCCAGCGCCTGCAAAACCGGGGCTGCCTGACCAACGTCAAAATCGAACGTAATAACGTCTCCTTGCTGGACGACATGATCGCCATCGACGGAGCCTTGCTGTTCGACCTCGATTGCACCTGCCACGCCATCGGAATGATTCTGGACGGAAAAGTCCGCGACGGCATGCAGGGCGACCGCAATCGCGGCTCACGCTATAACTCGGCTTGCACTTACGTCGACTCCGCCGAAGGCGAAGCGATAGCCGTGGTCATTTCCGAAGACGGCGGCATTGATTTCTTTCCGCGAGAACAAACGAGCAAGGCGGCTGCGTGAGAAACAAAGCGACCGACGGAAGCGATTCACTGCAACGGTGTGGCAGCACCCAATGCCTGAACGGCAGGTTCCTCGATCTGCTCCTCGCTCACGGCCTCGGCACGGCGGTACTCCTGCGATAAACGGGTCGAAAAGCCTGATTATACCCGCTTTTCCTCCCAAACAAAAGCCGGAATGGAGTCGGTACTCCGACGCAATGACGGTGTGTTGAGTTCGCCATACCAACCGTCCGTCATTACGGCGAGTACGCCTCCATTCCGGCTGTTGTTAACGTTTTCCGTCCGGCGCCGAGACCGCGACAAGATTATCGGACGGCTACCTTTCCGGGGCGGGAGCGGGTATAATTGCCGACGGAAATATTTGTTCCGTGTGCGTTTGTTGATTCCCTCCACTCAAACAAATCCGTGTTGATATGAAACGTTGGCAGCATGTCGATGTGTTTGCTTACAGGTACAAGAATGAGCGTTACAACCTACGAATTGAAGACCAGACCGAAGAACGGTTTCAAAAAGCCGTTGATTATATCCATATTTTCAAACCAGAATTTTGTAATTATACGCAGCGAACACACACGGGTAGTTCCTCCGGGTACTTGGACCCGATGTGCATTCGGATCATGGATATCGGTAATGCTTTTAGCGTTATCGCTCTGGAGTTTTTTCAGTTTGGACATCCGTTCGGCTCGGTTAAACCCTTCGCAGAAATTGTTTCTGCTTCCGGTGTTGAGTTGTTTTGTGGAAAGTGGAGAAACGAATATGTCGATGAAAAAGGAAAAGGATTCACCTCCGATGAATTGCGTCAAAGCAATACTTGGGTAGGGGAGTACCAAAAGTCCTTGTTGTGTGCGTTGTTGCTTGACAACAAAAAAGATTGGTCTCAACTTGCCGGGTGGCCTGGAGATGATGTATTTAAGGGCGAATTGGATCACTCCACCAACGATATTGATTTCCTGATCGTCCACGCAAATTTCCTCAAAGGTATTTCCTTGTCGCAGAACCCGGAATTCGTTGATCGAATCCGATGCGGCAAAAAACGTCGTCCAAAAATGCTTTTGGAAATCCTTGAAGCAATTGAAAAGAAAGATGTCAAGGCCACGGTAAAAACCTTTGAAAAGTATGAAAAGTATTTCAACAAGTCAGAGTATAACCCGGAGGAAGACAATTATATCGAAGGAAATATTTGCATGTACGGCTCAATTCTTTGGAATACGGCAAAAGTGCTTGGCGTCGAGATTCCAATCACAACGGAAGAAATCGCAGATCGTATTGTTACCCCTCAATCCATCGGACTTGAAAAATGAGCTATACCGTACAATTTTACCTCGGGAAGATTGACAAGATCAAAAAGCTCATCGGCGGCAAAAAAAAGGCGATTCTCGACGAACTCGACATCGACGACGAGGCACGCGAATACGCCGAAACGCTGCTCATGGGAACCGAGCAAGACCCGGACAGCGGCTCCGAATATGGTTACGCTTTGGAAAAGATCGTCGAACATCTTTTCGGCGAAAGCGAAGGCGTTACCGAATTCGAGGACTTGCGTTTCGGCGAGTTCGACGAGCCGCCTTTGGACTGGATCATTCAATCGGGCCCGCCGGTTGCCTTGCCGCCCAATGACGATTTTCCGTACATCGGCCACCGTTTTCTCGCCGACATGCAGAAGACGCTCGCCGAGTGGAACGACGACAAGTTCGACGACTTCGAGCCGAAAGTGCAGGAAATGATCGAAGGAATGCTCGGCGTCTTCCAAACCGCCGTGGAGCAAAAGAAGGATTTGATTACG
>JAVBQW010000217.1:0-5122 GCA_031548665.1 Thermoguttaceae bacterium | reverse complement strand
ACGTTCCTTCAACGATAATCGCGGACGCCTTGACGGATTCGGTCCGAAGCCCCATGATCTGCCTGTATTCCTCCGAAGCGAAACAGCGGTCGCAGTCTTCACGATTTTCAAATCGGATCACGATCACACGATCGGGGTTCCACGAGCCCGGAAACGGTCGGTCGATGCTTTCCGTTCGGACGAGGTACGTCCCGCCGAAACTTTCGACAATCGGTTTGACTTTTTCGACGTACTCGTCGTAGAGTGGCCGCAGTTTCGGATCGTCTATGTTGATCGAAACGATAAAATTACAGGACATTCTATTTCTCCATCGCTTGTTTTCGCATGTCCGGCGGCATTTTTTCAATAGCGTAACGCAGTGCCGTCCGGGGCATTGTTGCTTTGTGTTTCATCACGAACTCGAAAACGGCGTCACGGTCGAAATCGGCGGCGGCTTTGAGCATCCAGCCGTAGCCTTTTTGCACGAGATCGTCTTCGTCGTGAAGCAGTCGCTGGGCAATGTCGAAAATCTCGGCGTGAAACAATCCTTTTCGAGCGGGAACGATCAGCGAAACGGCGGCGGAGCGTTTGGTCCAACGGTTTTCGGATTGCGTCCATTTTTTCAACTTCGAGACGAGCTTCGGGTGCATTTCCAGCAGCGTCCCGACCGAATGATTACAGAGGGTGTCACAGGACGCCCAATTATCGAGATACGTTTCGACCCAATGCTCGAAAATCGAAAAGTCACTGGCGTCATAATCGGCATGGATGTAATACGACCAATTGCATGCGATAAAAGACTCTTCGATATAACCGCTTTTCCAAAGCTCTTCGCACAAGGCGAAGATTTCAGGTTTGGACTTGCCTTTGATCGAAGCGAACGCTTGCTTGCCGATTTTCTGGACGAGCGGAACCTTGACGCCGTAGAATTTGATCTTCTCCTTGAAAAACCGTTGCGAACCGGCTTTGGTCTTTTCGTCGACCGATTCCTTCAAAGATTGTCGAACCTGTTTGATGATCGCGTGCATTTTGTAATGTTGGGTTTACGGCATCCACTGGAGAACGCCGGAATGCGGATTGTTTTTTCGCCACAGGAGAAAACCACCGTAAGTTTACTTTTTGAAAAAACGAAGCATTTTTCCAAAAAAAGCGACGAACGCCGCCCACTGCTCTTTGTGTTTCAATTTCTCGGCTTGGACGAAATCGGCTTTGGCTTTTGCTTTGTCGCCTTTCTTCCAATAGGAGCCTTTCTTCCAATAGGAATAGCCTCGGGCCTCAAATACACGCCTGTTTTGCGGGTCAAGCTGGATCGCTTCCGTGTAGTCGGCAATGGCCTTGTCGTGGTCGCCTTTCTCGCTGTACAAAAAGCCTCGAGCATAAAATGCATGCCTGTTTTGCGGTTCAAGCCGGATCGCCTCAGTGTAGTCGGCAATCGCCTTGTCGTAGTCCCCCTTTTTGCTGTATGAATTACCGCGATTGTAGTACGCCTCGGCATCTTCTGGGCTAAGTCGAATGACCGCAGTGTAGTCGGCAATGGCCTTGTCGTAGTCCCCTTTCTTCCAATAGGAGCAACCTCGATTGTTGTAAGCCCCGTCATGCTTTGGGTTGAGACGAATGGCCTCAGTGTAGTCGGCAATGGCTTTGGCGTGGTCGCCCTTCGCGCTATAGGCAAAGGCTCGCCCATCATAGGCGTTGGCATATTCCGGGTTAAGTCGAAGGGCCTCCGTGAAGTCTATGATGGCTTTGCCAAACTCGCCTTTCTCCACATAGACACGAGCTCGCCCTTGAAATGCCAGAAACCAATTCGGCTTGAGCCGGATGGCCTCGGTAAAATCGGCTATCGCTTTATCGTGGTCGCCTTTCTCGCCGTAGACGACGCCACGACTGTAATATGCCTCGGCATCGTCGGGGGTAAGTCGAATAACCTCGGTGAAATCTGCAATCGCTTCGTCATGGCAGCCCTTTTTGCTATAGGTTAGTCCACGATTATAGTACATTCCCGAACATTTTGGGTCAAGTCGAATGGCCTCGGTGTAGTCAGTGATCGCCCTGTCAAACTCACCCTTCTTACCATAGGAATATGCCCGCCAACAATAAGCCTCAACACGTTGCGAATCAAGACTGTCTGAATCAAAACTGATGGACTCAGTGAACATGGCAATAGCTCCATCAAAGTCACCCTTGTCAAGCAACAATTTGCCTTGGTTTATCGCATCATTTTCTTGATCACTCATGACGAACTTCTCCTTTTTGGGGCGGGCATCACTTATTTTCGCCCGGCACATACCCTCACGAATGCTCCGGACAGCCGCAATACCAGGATTTTCTCTTTCCGCAGTGGCATTGCAGAGCCGGCCTTAATTCTTCGAACCACGCCTCGACGCCGCTTTCTCGGATACTCCGAAGATTTTCGAGCGCCCCGGCATGGTGTGGTCTGCCGTCGCTGCCGAAGGCTTCGAGCCGTTCGCAGGGAAATTCCGCACACTCTCCGCAATGTTCGATATTCCGGGGCGACGCACAATCCTTGATGCCACATGGTCCACAAAGATTCCGGCCTTTGCAGCCTTCACAGTCGTAATCGGA
The DNA here is from genome assembly GCA_031548665.1 of Thermoguttaceae bacterium. Lineage (GTDB taxonomy): Bacteria > Planctomycetota > Planctomycetia > Pirellulales > Thermoguttaceae > WRKP01. The sequence continues at coordinate 2,560 of JAVBQW010000217.1, read as the reverse complement.
CAAGCGGGGTCGGCTTTCCCGATACTTCGCCGGAAGCGGTTCCAGATGCCTGAAATCCTGCTCGGCGACCGCTACCCGACATGAGCACTGCTCGCAATACAGGCCGCAATAAGCCAGTTTGTTCCTCTCGAATTCCATGATTTCCATTGTTCAAAAACGGTGAACTTCCGGTTTCTGTTCGTAGTTTCCCATGCTCCAGAAAGCGACTTCGGCGTCAGCAAGGTAAAAGACCTCCAGCGCCGGATCGTCCGCTCCGCCTTTGTAGATGTTCGCAAGCATCGGCAGAAGCTCGAACGCTTTCTGTTTGACGTCACGATTCGTCTCGAAAACCGCTTTGCCGGAAAGGCGAATCCACTCCATCGACGGCGAGGTCGCGGAAATTTCGACGTTCGGATTCGCCTGCATTTGCCGGTACACCGCTTTCGTGTTTGACGTCCCGAACCAGAGTTTGCCGCCATGTTCAATGACCAAGCCGAACGGCCTGACTCGCGGGCTGCCGTCTTCGACGGTCGCGATGTAAAAAACCTTGTTATCTTGCAGGAATTTCAATGTTTTTTGCAGCATGATTGCTCTCCGTGTGGATTTTTTGGTTTGATTTACCAACGCCGAAATGTCATTCTACTCGGTTTACGAATCTGCGCCGAGCAGGCCATTTTCTGACGTGATCCTTCGCTTTCGCTACTCAATGATACTCCCACAGAAATTATATTTATGTTTAATGTATCACCATTCGGTAGACGCATTTATTTTCCCGCTGTCTCTTCATCCGTTCTACCAAGCCCACGTCTGCCGAGCACCGTTTCCAAGCCGGGCGTAGCGAGCGAAATGCGACGCAGATGGATCAGGACCGCCCAGAGCGGGTCGAATTTTTTCCACGCTCCCGTGTAGACGAAATGCCGCAACTTTTTGAGCCAATGATCCTGTCCCATGCTGCCGCGGACAATGCTGCTCCACCGGTAAAAACTCCGATAGGCACCGGCGTATCCGTTCTGGAGTTGCTCGGTCGACATCGTCGGGTGCCGGAACACCGCGTGTCGGGTATCGTACAGGTCCCAATTGCGATGCATGATGCGTCCCTCGTTTTCCAGTCGTTTGAACAAAGGTGTACCGGGATACGGCGTCATCAAATGAAACGTTGCCGTTTCAATACTATTGCGCACGGCCCACTCGACGGTTGCCTCGAATGAAGCGGGATCGTCCTGCTCCAACCCGAACACGAAACTGCCGTTGATCATGACGCCGTGATCATGCAGCATTTGAATGACCGTTTCGTACTCGTTCCGCCGATTGTGGTGTTTGTTTTGTCGGCGTAGAGACTCCTCGTTCAACGATTCAAATCCGACGAAGATGCTGCGCAGGCCTGACGCTACGGCCTTTTTCAAAAGAGATTCGTCGCGAAGCGAGTCGACCGTGGCGGCACCTTGCCAGATTTTGCCGCACCCTGTCAGAGCGGTAAAAAGCGCCTCCGCGAACGGGCGGTGTCCGAAAATGTTATCGTCCAGAAAAAATGTGTGCCGACCGGGCAAGGGTACGATTTCATCCATTGCCTGATCGACTGTCGAAGTATAAAACGATTTGCCGCCGCGAAAGAACGATGTTTTGTAGCAGAAATCACAGGCGTGCGGACAACCTCGTGAAACGATCACAGAATTCGGCACAAGATACAAACGCCGATCGATCAAATCACGCCGGATCGGCGGAAGATTATCGAGCGTTCGCTCCCGCGACTTGTAAAAGCGGCGCGGCGAATCGTTTTGGAAATCGCTTAGAAATCTCGGCCACGCTTCTTCCGCCGGACCGAGCACGACGGTGTCCGCATGGGCGAGAGCTTCAAAAGGCACGGAAGTCGGATGTAAGCCGCCGAGTACGACGTAAGCCCCACGACGACGGTAATGATCGGCGATTTCATAACTGCGGCGCGCCGAGGTGACATAAGCCTGGATTGCCACCAAATCCGGCTCATCCTCTCCGTCGAACGTTTGGACATGTTCGTCGCAGAGAGTGATTTTCCAATCGGTCGGCACGTAGGCGGCCAACGTCGCCAAACCGAGTGGCGGGAAGAGCGAATACTTGATCGACCGCCACGCCCCGCTTGTCGCTTCTGTCAGGGAAGGAAGAATCAACTTCAAGTGGATGTTGCGTCGCATCGTATGTGGTAGCTCATTTCATGAACTGGTATAGTAGGACGTGTTTTTCCACTCGTCCGATGGCATCAAAATCAATGTCGATCCCGTCGAAATCAGGATTGATTCTTTTCGTTTCCTCCGGATCGCACTGTTCGTCACCGGACCAGCAAACGAGAATTTCGCAGGAGAAATCGGCATTCCATGTTTCTTCGATCAATCGGTACAACGCGGTGGTGTCCCGGTGGGATACTTGAATTTCACCGGCTTGATTGTTGAATTCCTCCTGACTTTCAGGCGGCGGTTGGTTTTGATTCCACCACATCAACTCCGTTTCTTCCGAGAGCTTTCCCACAGCAAACTCCAGTTTCGTTCTCCGAAGAATGTCTTCCGTAATTCCCATGCTCCCGAATCCGCAACCGCAGCCGATACTGGAA
>JAVBQW010000106.1:0-12187 GCA_031548665.1 Thermoguttaceae bacterium | reverse complement strand
ATTGAACGGATTTCGTACCGTGACTTTAGCGACGGTCGGTTGTCCGGCGTCGATCAACACGGCATTGATCAGGGACAACAACAAATCCTCATTGCCGGGGCTGGCAAAGAGAAAATGGACGACCGTATCGGCCGTTGCCTTAATGTCGGGAATCATCTCGCTCATCGACAAATTATACCCGGAACGCTTCGACAATCAACCGATTGTCGGCAGATCGCCGAGAACAAAAACGTTTTCGGCGATTGCGGGCAAGAAAAGATTTCGATAGAATTAAGGTTTGCCGAAGGAGATTCAAGAAAGTCCTGCCGTGCGACGGTATCTTTTTCGGCGGATGCCAAGCTCGTTCTTTTTTCCGAGATCGAAAGGTCGATCATTCCTTTTTCCGAAAGTTCCATGAAAGCGTTTTTCACCGTTTTGGCGACGTTTGGCGTTTGGCTGCTGTTCGTCTCCGTGGTCGCCGCCCAAGGCGGCATGAAGTTCAACCAGAACGACAAGGTTCCCATGAACACGCCGGAATCCGTCCGCCGTGCGATTGACGACCTGTCGAAAACATTCGGCGACAAATATCCGAAGGGAGCCGAATATCTCCAGCGGCTCGGCGAGATCGAGAAAAAGCTCAACACGAAGAAGAACGATCAAAAATATCAGGCCGAAGTCCGGGCGGAATTCGACAAATTCCGTCGGGAGGCGATGCTTGCCAATCCGCTACTCGACTTCGACAAGATCGTCGTCGTCCGACGCAAGGGACTCTGTGCTCCGACGCTGAACGCTTATTCGAACAACGAAATTTCGAAGAAAAACGGCTGGGACAACGACCTCGCCGTTGTTTCGAATCTCCGCAGCGAGACGCCGAAGATCGAAAAATTCTACACGCCGCCGGGAACCCGTCCGATGCGCGATTTGAAGCTCCATTGGGACGGCAAGCGGGTTCTCTTTTCAAGCATCGACGACCAAACCGGAAAATGGGGCGTCTACGAGGTGAATATCGATGGAACAGGACTAAAGCTCCTGACGCCGACCAACATGCCGGACGTCGACTTTTTCGACGCGACCTATCTGCCGTGCGGCGATATCGTAACCGGTTCCACGGCGGGAATTCAGGGGCTTCCTTGCGAGAACGGACGCCTGGCGATGGTCAACCTGTACCGGGTGAACCCGAAAACGCAGGGAATTCGGCAGTTGACGTTCGAACAGGACAGCGACTGGCATCCGACCATGCTGCAAGACGGCCGCGTGATGTATCTCCGTTGGGAATACGTCGACATCATGCATTATTTCAGTCGAATTCTTTTCACGATGAACCCGGACGGCACGAAACAGATCGAACTGTACGGCAGCGGCTCGTATTTTCCGACGGCGTTCAAATTCGCGAGGCCGTTCCCCGATTCGCATGAAATCGTCGGAATCGTCAGCGGACATCACAGTCGCCCCGAAACCGGGCGGCTCTGTATCATTGATCCGACCGTCGGCAGAAAATATCCGATGCGTTTTCGTCCGAAAGACAAGGAATGGGGACAACAGGGAACGACGATCGACATTCTGCCCGATATTCTCCCAGCCGAGAAGACCGGCTTTATCCAGGAAATTCCGGGCTTCGGCAAGGACGTCGTCGGCAACGTCGTCGACAATCAGGCGGACGGACTCAAATACAATTTCATCCATCCGCATCCGATCGGGAAGAATTACATTCTCGTGAGCTGCCAAATCACCGGTTCGCCGGAATACGGTTTGTATCTCGTCGACCGGTTCGACAACATGACGGAAATCGCTCGGCTCAAGGACGGCGACGGAATTTTCGAACCGATTCCCTTGACGGAAACGCCGACGCCGCGAACGATTCCGGATCAGGTCGAGCTCGACAAGAAAACGGCGAACGTCTTCCTGACCGACGTTTATTACGGTCCCGGCTTGAAGGACGTTCCGCGTGGAACGGTCAAGAATCTGCGGGTTTTCGCCTATCATTACGCTTATTGGCAGCGCGGCGGACACGAATCGGTCGGCATCCAGAGTAGTTGGGACGTCAAGCGTCTGCTCGGAACCGTTCCGGTCGAAGACGACGGCAGCGCGATGTTCGAGATTCCCGCCAACACGCCGGTCGCCCTGCAACCGCTCGATGAAAAAGGTCGCGCCGTCCAGTTGATGCGTTCCTGGATCGTCGGAATGCCAGGTGAAAACGTTTCCTGTACGGGATGTCACGAAAATTTGCTCGAAGCGACGCCGAGTGTTCGAACCAAGGCGGCTCACCGGGGCGTCTCGCCGATCACGCCGTTCCTCGGCGGAGTCCGGCCGATTGCTTTTGAAACGGAAATTTATGAACCCGTCGTCCGCAAATTCTGCATCGGCTGTCACGACGGCACGAAAACGGACCGTCCGGCGTTCACCGACGCCAAAAAAGCGTACGATACGATCAACGCTTATGTTCATCGCGGCGGTCCGGAAACCGATATGGACATCCTGAAACCGTACGAATTCCACGCCTCGACCAGCGAACTCGTTCGGATGCTCGAAAAGGGACATCAAGGCGTGCAGCTCGACAAGGAAGCGTGGGAGCGGATTTATCTTTGGATCGACATGAACGCTCCCTGGCGGGGTAAATGGGATCATCCGGAACTCGCGAAACGCCGTATCGAATTGTCGAAACTCTACGCCGGAATCGACGACGATCCGGAAGACGAATACGACAAGTTGCTCAAACACTACGCCGATTCGCCGAAGCCGGAGTTCGTCAAACCGGCCGAAGTTCCGAAACCGTCCGACACGCTGACCGCCGCGAATTGGCCGTTCGACGTCGCCAAGGCCGCCGAAATGCAAGCGAAACTCTTCGACGGTTCCGAACGAACGAAATTGATTCCGCTGGCCGATAACGTAACGCTTCGGTTGACGAAAATTCCCGCCGGAGAATTCGTGATGGGCAACCTGAACGGAGCCCCGGACGAATATCCTCGCAGCGTACAAAAAATCGAAAAACCGTTCTGGATCGGCGTTACGGAAATTACGAATCAGCAATATGAAGCGTACGATCCGGATCACGACACGCGGTATCTCGACGAAGACGGCAAGGACCACACGACGCCGGGATACATCGCGAACCATCCGGATCAACCGGTTGCGCGGATTTCGTGGAACGAAGCGAAAAAATTCTGCGATTGGCTCGGCGGACAGCTCAAAATGAACGTCGACCTGCCGACCGAAGCGCAGTGGGACTGGGCCGCTCGGGCTGGCAGCGCGGAGCAATTTCCGTGGGGAAATCTCGAGGCCGATTGGTCGAAGTTCGCGAACTGCGCCGACGCCGGAACACGATTCCGATATTCGAAATGGGAGTTCGGCTCTGCGATCCATATTCGAAATCCGTATCCTGCCGATTGGGTTTATCCGCTTCGGGACGATCGGTTCACCGATTCGTGGTTCGTGGTCGATTACGTTGCGCAATCGAAACCGAACGTCTGGGGTCTGTACGATATGGTCGGCAACGTCTCGGAATGGACGACGTCGGATTACCCACACGGCGAATCGGGCCGCAAAATCGCCCGGGGCGGTTCGTGGGCCGAGCGTCCTAAAGTCAGCGGCAATTCGGTGAAATTCCCCTATTTGCCGTACCAGAAAGTTTACAACGTCGGTTTTCGAATCGTCGTCAACGAATAATCAGCCGATAACCATACCGCCCCCAAGCGTCAGCGCGGGGTAATATACAGTAAAGAGCCCCGAGTGGAGGCGGCCGACAATCAATACGGCGCCGTAACTCGGGGGTTGAAGCGGCAGCCAATATTGTACGTTTGCACAGATTATTTATTTACAGATCCGTAACTCGGGGGATCACCCCTTTTTCTCAAGGTTTTCGACCATTTCGAGATCGCGTTCGGCTTTTTCCTTGTCGCCGATCATTCCGTATGTCGCGGCTCGGTTTTTGTACGCGGCGGTGTAGTTCGGATTCAGTTTGATCGCCGCCGAAAAATTCTGAATTGCCGGCTTGAATTTTCCCTGAATTCGTAACACCAGACCAAGGTTGAGATACGCGCTGAGCTGTTTCGGATCCAGTTTGATCGCCTTTTCATAATCGGCGACCGCCGCGTCGAGCTGACCGGTTTTCGTCAACAAGACGCCGCGATAGCAATAGGCGGCGGCGTTGTTCGGCGTCCGACGAATCGCCTCGGAATAATCCTCGATCGCAGCCGACGTGTTGGCGAGCTTTCCCTGCAAGGCGGCCCGGTTGAGAAATGCCTTAACGTTGTTCGGATCCATCTTCAGCGCCAAAGAAAAATCCTCGAGCGCCCCGATTTGGTCGCCGAGTGCAAGTTTCGCCTGTCCCCGACTGAGAAAAGCGTCGATGTTCTTCGGAGCGAGCCGGATCGCTTCCTCGTAATCGTCCAAGGCTTTTTGCTGTCGTTTCAGCAACGCGTACAGCGCACCGCGACAACAATATGCCTTCGCGTATTTCGGGTTGAGTTCGATCGCCCGGGAATAATCATCGATCGCTTTTTCCGGCTGTTCCAACTTTGAGTACACAAAGCCGCGATTCATGAACGCCTTGTAATCGCACGGAGACAGTTGGGCGACCCGGGTATATTCTTCCAACGCCTCGGCGTTCCGCCCCAGAGCTTCCAACGCGTTGCCCCGATTGCCGCGACCGCGAAAATGATTCGGCTCCAATTTCAAGCCTTCGTCGTAATCAGCCAGCGCCGCCGTGATGTCTCCCTGAGCAATATGGACCAATCCTCGGGCAACGTACGGATCGGCGTCTTTCGGCGAATACTCGATCGCCTTCGTATAATCCGCGTACGAATTTTCGAGATTTCCTTGCGAGAAATAGATCGCTCCCCGGTTATAGAAGGCTTTACCGTAGTCCGGTTTGAGTTCGATGGCTCGAGCCAACTCGGACAGCGCCTTGTCGTTTTCTCCTTTTTTTCGATACAAGCAAGCCCGATTGAAATACGCCGCAGCCTCCTTCGGAGAAAATTTCAGGACGGAATTATAATTATCCATCGCTTGCTCGAAGCGACCGAGCGCTTCGTAAGCATTGCCGCGCCCGAAATACGCTTCGATGTATTTCGGATTCGCCGTGAGCGCGTCGTTGAAGAGGGAAACCGCTTGTTCGTAGTCCTTCTTTTTCATGAAGTCCTGCGCACGGCGGACCATATCGGATTCGTCGAACATGATGTTGTGTTGAGCCGCTCCGCGAGCGGAACGACATTAGCCGTTCCGCTCGCGGAGCGATGAAGCTGGGTTGACGATAATACAGCGAGTCACAGGCGAACGCGGCTAAAGAACTGTAAAGAAATAACTTGTACAAAGAGCCCCGAGTGGAGGCGGCCGAAAATCAATACGGCGCCGTAACTCGCGGGTGAAGCGGCAGCTAATATTGTACGATTGCACAGGTTATTTATTTACAGTTCCTAATACTACAGCGCAATGGACCATCTCCGGAAGGAACACGAAACACACGAAATAACGAACGTCACGAAAATTTTTGAAACGGAGCTTTTTCATGCTGCGGAACCAATAATCCATCGTTGAAGCTTTCGTATTTTTCGTCTTTTCGTGATTTTCGTGTTCTCTGAATTGAAAATCTCTTTGCGCTGTAGTACTAAGGAGAAACGGTCGCTCCGCCGACGAGCGTCGCGGTGTTCTTCGGATCGACGGCGTTGGGAACCCAGACACCGACTTTACGTTGCATGTCGAAGAGAAGCACGGTTTCTTTATCCGGAACGAAATCCCGTTGCGGTTGGAACGACTCGCCATCGTACCGGGCCGACTTCGACAAGCGGAAGGAATCGAGGTCGCCGACGAAGCACGACGTCACGCCGCCGTCTTTATCGACGTCGCCGCCGAGGTACAGCGGCAGGCGGTTCGTTCGGCGTTTGCCGGTTCCGTCTTTTCGTTCCATCAATTTGCCGTCGAGGTAAAGTCGGATTTCCTTGCCGTCGTAGACGCCGGCGACGTGATACCAACGATCCGTGTCGAGTTTGACGTTTTTCGCGGTTGCCGAAACGTAATTCGAGCCGAGAAAAATCGAAAAATGCGGCACGCCGTTGCTGACGAAGATTCCGTAATCGGAATTCTCCGTTTTCGTCGCCAGGCCGGTCCGGTCGTCGAACTTATCGGCCCGGAACCAAGTTTCGACAGTCATCGGACCGTTCGGTAGCGAGAACGCTCCGTCGGGAATTTTCAGGGCCGCCCCGTTGCCGCCGACGTGGAGGATTTTTTGTTGCGATTTCGGATCCGGAGCGGGAAACGCGGAGAGGTCCAGCGGAATTTCCGTCACGACTTCGGGAATCTCGATCCGGCTCCCCGGCGTCAGGCAAACGATTTGCCGTTTGAGATACACGGGACGGAGCGCCGCGTCGAGAGAATTCGCCGAACGACGAATCCGTTGTTCGAACTCGCAGGTTTCACCCGGCTTGATGACAGCCTGTTTCGGCGTAACGGAAACATCCCAGCGACTGTCGTCGCTTTGTAGAAAAAGGGTCCATTCGGCCGGGAAACTTGCCGTATTCATGACGGTAATCTTGTCCGTCGAATCGCAGGAACCGTCCGGTTTCAACGGGAGTCCCTTTTCGAATTGCGGAACCTGCCGTTTGAGGGCGACGATTTCCTGTTGCAGCGAGTCGGTGATTTCACGCGGATCAATCAACGAACCAACGGGGATCGTCGAATAAGCGACCCGGTTTTTGCGAACGACGACCTGATCGAAATGATGCAGGAACCCGGCCCGGGGAACTTCGAAACCCTGGCCTCCGCCGGTCGTCGCCAAGGTCAGGTACTCGATGCCGTCTTTCGGATCGGAGCGCATCCGGTGAATATGTCCGGCGAAAACCGCCGCGACGTTGCCCGCCTTGACGAGTTCGGCGTGGACTTTGTCCCAATCGTCGCCGTAACTCTCGACCCGAGCCCAACGCGGTTGATGCAGGAACACGAAAACATGATCGGCGTTTTTCGCCTTGGCGAGAACGGATTTCAGCCACGAAAATTGGGCGTCGCTCATCTTCTGGCATTCCGGTTTCGAAAAATCTTTTTCGCCGGTTTTCGGATTTCCTTCGTCGGAACAGAGGGCGATGAACCAGCAGTTTTTGTGTTCGAAAGCGTACCAAAGCGGGGCGACGTGTTTTTCGTAGTCCGATTCATGTTCCGTTTTCGGTTTGTCCGCGCCCCGCCAATAGAGATCGTGATTTCCCGTGACGGGAAACCACGGACAATGCAACTCGTCCATGATTCCGCGATATTCCTTCGCCTGTTCGAGCCAGAGCGGCGTCGTGTTGTATCCGTTGACCATGTCGCCGACGTTGAACACGAGATCGGGTTCCAAAAGGTTCGTTTCACGAACGGCGTCGGCGAGTACGGAAACGTCTTTCACTGCGCCGCCGGTCCGATCGCCGAAAACGACGAACGTGAACGATTTTTCCTCTTTCGGCAATTTTCGTTGAATTTCGGATATCCGCGTCGTCGAGAAACGTGCTTCCGAAGCGGGTTCCGTCGGGAGCGCCTCGCCGTGCTTGAATTTATGCCGGGCGTGTCCGATGTTGTCGACCGGCTCCTCTTGAGCGAACGCCGCCGCGGCGACGAAAAGAAAGAACGATAAAACAAAAAGGTTTTTCATGAGGAACGCTCCCTTTTTCGTCATCCCCGCGAAGGCGGGGACCTAGAGATTGGATTTTAATTTATTTTTGCACGGATTATCATCTGTGTGTTATTTTTTGTGAACGGCGGATGCAAAAAGAATAACAACGTCTTTCGTCTAGGTCCCCGCCTGCGCGGGGATGACGGAACATTCTTTTTAGTACGGTTTATACAGCGTTTTCATGACGTTCAGCGTTTCGGGAATCCAAACACGATACCGTACGGAATCTTCCCAGGTATTCCCCGCCGAGCCGAAGTCGCAGAACTTGATCGGCTTCGGATTCTTCGCTTCCCCTTCGAGATCGGTTCCCAGAACGAGCGGAGCGGTGAACGCCAACCAGACGTCGGCCGGTTTTTCCGTAACCGGCGTCAACTCGATAAATCCGTCTTTCTCTGCGGGCCGAGCCGTTTCGTCGACAAACCCGTCGTTGAACCGGGAGTCCCTTGCCAGAACGACAGGACCTTTCATCAAGGCGAAACAGTTGTTCCGACGCAAAACGCGACCTTGAACGTCGAGATTCAGCGTCACGGAAGTCCCTTTTTTCACATCGGCTTGGATCGTGATCGGAACGTATTCGCCGGGAGGCGGATTGCCTTTCGAAAAGGAAAGCACCGTACCTTCCTGAACGGTCCAGGAATCGATTTTGCTCCACTCGGGAATTCTGAAAAAGATTTCGAACGGTTTGTCGGCGTCCGTTTCGAGGATTTCCAGTTTGACGGCTCCATCCGCCGGATAGTTCGTTTCCATGCGGAGTTTGACTTTCTTTCCGGACGCGAGTTTCTGCTCGGTTTCAAACGGCATGTAGAGATTGATCGTCAGGCCGTCTTTCTTTTCGAGCGGCATCACGGCAACCTGCGGGAGCAGGGCGAAGGCTCGCGGTCCGTTGGCGTTACAGCAATTGATTTTCATGCCGCATTGTTCTTCGCCGGGGGTTCGTTTTCCTTCCAACGGGCTGTATTTCGCGATCTGCGAGGCGTCCGCCTTCATCGAAGCGAGCAGCGCGTTGTACGCCGAAAGCTCGATTTGGTCGGCATACATCGGATTTCCCGTCACGCCGAGCAGCGTTTGGCAGAGTTTCATCCACGTCATGGTCACGCAGGTTTCCATCGTGTGGTATGTCGGCAGCGTTTGACAGTCGCAACCGTGATACCAACATTCGAAAGCGCTGCCGGAACCCGCGATGTTGATTTCCTGTTCGATAATATTCCCGACCGTTTTCTCCACGGCGTCAAGATAAGCCTTCTCGCCGGTCAAACGGTACAGTTCGAGGAGACCTTCGTAACAGGACATCATTTCGTACGCTTTTTGGCCGTTCTCCGGACTGAACCAACCTTTCTTCTGTACCTGCACTGGATGCGGGAACCGTTCGGCGACGGGAACGTCGGCTTTCGAAATCAGTTTCGGTCCGGCGTCGGTTTCCCATTGGGCGACGATATACTTGGCGAAGTCGAAATATTTTTGCTCGCCGGTCCGTTTGTACAGAAAGACCATCGGCTCCAGAATGCTGCTGGACGCCATGCCGTAATAGTTGCCGGTTTTCACGATGTCCGTCTTGCCGGGACCGAGTTCCGTCAGCGTGTAATCGGCGAGGCGTTTCACGGCGTCGAGAACTTTTTTATCGCCGGTCAAATCGTAATACGACAGCAGGCCGAGCATCGAGTATTTTCGTCCCCAAACGTCCCATTGTTTGAGCCGGGCTTCCGGAGCGTAGTTGCCGATGTATCCGTCCGGCGACTGCGACTTGAGCAAGCCGTCGACGGCGTGTTCGATTTTTTTGAGCAGTTCCGAATCGTGATTGTTGCGGTACGACAAAACGGCGCCGAGCATCCATTTTCCCCAGAATTCGCTCTGCCAACGACGGGTTTCCGTTTTGTCGTTGAACGGAGCGACCAAAGCGTCGACGTCTTCCTTCATCACCCGAACTTTGACGCAGGCGTCGAACCGCTCGCCGAGCTGGCCGCCGAGTTTCGTCGTCGCCGTATTACCAGGCAGCAGCCGCGTCGGCACGACATCCTTGACTTCTTGGGCAGGTAATGCCGTCGAAACGCATAACATCACCGCGAAAAAAAGAGCGGAAACTCTCATGAAAATCTCGAAAAGTTGTTAAAAATCAACGCGGAAGAAAAACGACTCAAGAGCCGGGGGTGTAGGCGTACTCGCCGTAGCCCCCGGATGGTCAGTGTTCCGAAACGATATCCGACCTTCAGAACGTTTTGTTTATTCTAGCGTCAAGGAAGCACCGAAACAAGACGTCGGGTGATGGCGGCGTTAGGCTTTCGCTCGAAAGTTTCCTACTCAAGAGCCGTGGGTGTAGGCGTCCTCGCCGCAACCCCGGATGGTCTACTCAAGAGCCGTGGGTGTAGGCGTCCTCGCCGCAGCCCCCGGATGGTCTACTCAAGAGCCGGGGTGTAGGCGTCCTCGCCGTAGCCCCCGGATGGTCTACTCAAGAGCCGGGGGTGTAGGCGTACTCGCCGTAGCCCCCGGATGGTCAGTGTTCCGAACAGCGTCAGCCTTCGACGCGCGAAAGCACAGGCAAATTCAACTCTTGTAGAACGCTCGAACTCTCATCAGGGCGTCGAAGCCTCCGAGTTTGAGGCAGTCGTCGACGCAGAGCATTGCCGGATGATCGTCGGCGAGAACTTCGTAATTTCGTTTGACGGAGCCGACGACGTAATCGAGTCCGAGCGGCACGGCTCGGGTCAGGAAGGCGCTTTCGAGCGGTCCCTTGACCGGGGAACCGTCTTTTCGTTTCGGCGGCAGCATCACGGTGAAGTTGCTGAGTCCGACGGAAGCGTGAACGCCGACGAAGCGGGAATCTTCCCGCATCATTTTCATGGCCGCGAGGAGTCTGACGAGATTGCCGTCGGTATCGGTTCCGATCGGCGCGATTCCCGGATCGAAGATCATGTCGTCGTTCGGAATTCCGGCTTTCGCGGCTTCGGCGTGGAGAAAGCAGGCGGCGGCGAAGGTTTCCTCGGCGGTATGGCAGGCGGCGGCGTTGCCGTTTTCGGATTTTTCGGAAATCAAGAGGATCGGTCGAAATGGTTTGATCCTGTAGAGTTCGAACATTTCGGTTCGGAGCGGCGAAATGGAATTCAAGATCGGTTTTCCGACGGAATCGTCGTACGTTCGTAGTCCGGCTTCGGCGAGTCGGGGATCCGGCGAGTCGATGGAGAGCGGTTTGCGGGTCACGGTTTGGACGGCTCGTACGATGTCGGCAAGAAAATCCGCGGAGCGACCGCCGACATTGACGTCGATGTAGGCGGCTCCCTTTTCGTCTTGGAAGCGGGCCAATTCTTTGATTCCGTCGAGGTTGCCTGTTTCATAGAGTTCATGGGTCGACGGCACGGAGTCATTGATCGACTCTCCGATGATCGAAATATTCGCTTGTTGCATGACGTAAGTTGAGAATATATGTATTTGGTCCGTCGCCCGCTTGTATTTTTGTCGTGAATAGCGAATTTGGGGTAGACAAACTCTCGGTGGCGACCACGGACTACATTTCAACCTATTGAGCGAGAGTTGTCAACCAATCCACAGGACGATTGCTTAGCCCGCGACACGAGGAGGCGACCACAACGCCGATTGCCGCTCCCTCGCATCGCAGGCGGATGCGGCTAACCCCCCTCAAAACGTCGCCCAAGAGCATGTATACTGAAAACGGCTAGAAACTACCTTTTTCGTTTTCGACTGAAAAGAGCCCCAAGCGCAGGCGGTACTCCGCTGGAACTTGGGGGTTGAAGCGGGGAAAACGTGGAGTTTGTCCCCGTTTGCGCTCGCTTCAAGCAAATCGGCAAAGAACAGGACAATGACGTCCAAGACGAAGAATGACCGCGTAGAAGGCCCGTAGAGAGCCGATTGCGGTCGCGGTAAAAAGCCCCGTCCGACGCCGCAATGCGTCTGACGGGTTCCTATGCGATTTGGAGCGGTCGCCGGTTTTCGCTGACGGGTCCTTACGGCCATTCTTTCAAAACCGACGCCCAACGAATGAGCCGCCGTTGTCACGACTCTTTAGTGAGTGCCGGGACGGCGATGATCTACACCAGAATCGGCGGCGGTCACTTGGGAGTCTTCGGCGGCTGAATCCGTTCCTGCTCGAAACGGCGTTTCCACTCCGCTTTCATTGCGAGCAGGGAACGGTCATAGAGCGGTTGCGTGACTTGTTCAATTTCCGCTGCCGTCATGATTCGACCCGGTTCCGGCGTCATGGTCGGACGTTCCAGTATTTGGACGGTCATTGTGTTCTCCTTGTCTAAAGCAGTTCGGTTGACGTCAATTGAGTAGAGACGAGCACTCGGACCACTGTATGCTCCGAATAGGTCGAATACTCCTTGTACTCGACGACTCGATTCCCTTTCTCAAAAGCAAGGCGGGCAATATCCGGGTCCGTTGTCTCCCAGTCTTTGTCGTCCGGTCCCGTGACAACATAGTGAATTCTTTCCATCGGTTCCCCCTGAATCGGTCGAGTTGCGGCGTTCCTCCCATTGCCCCATCGGCACGAATCGGCGACGCCGTGAACGATTTCAGGAAATTTCCGAAAACAAACATTAGCTTTTATTTGTACTGCGCAAGTTC
>JAVBQW010000046.1:0-7074 GCA_031548665.1 Thermoguttaceae bacterium | reverse complement strand
AAGGTCGAAAATTTCGACCTTAAGTGGCGAATGGGGAAAACATACGAAATACCCTCCGAAAGCCTTTACGGAGCAGGGTTTGTACATGTTGGCGACGATCCTGAAGAGTGCGAAGGCGACGCAAACGACCTTGGCGATCATTGAGACGTTCACCAAAATGCGGCGGCTCGCCCGGAGCGTCAAGGAACTCGCCGAGGTGAAATCCGACGCCGAAAAGAAACAGCTCATGCAAAAGACCGGCGAACTCGTCGCGGAGATCTTCGCCGACGAATTGGAACCACTCGAAAGCGAAACGACCTTCGAAGTCAATCTCGCCTTGGTCAAGTTCAAACACACCGTCAAACGAGACCGAAAAAAGAAGAAATAATGAACGAGCTGCGACCTGTGGTCGCAGACAACCGACGCAGCGTTTACACTCTGCGACCACAGGTCGCAGCTCGTAAATATCATTTAATTATCAATAAACATTCCCATGCACCTGACACCCGAACAGCGCAATATCGGCAAGGAAAACTTTTACGCGGCCATCGGAAGCGATCTGCTCCGTCGCGATTTCCTCAAGGACGTCAACGCCAAGAACCTGATCTCCGGAAACGGACTCGGCCAAAAATTCTTCGGTTACGGAACCGTTGAAAAACCGGTCCGCGTCGCCGTGATCGGAACCGGCGACGAGGGGCAAGTCCTCATCGGAGCGATCAATCCGAAATACGTCAAAGTCGTTGCGATCGCCGACGTTCGGCCCTTCAACCAATATCGGGCCTTCCACGGCGACGTGTCGAGTCCCTCCGCCTTGGCCGTTCGCTCCGGACTCATCGCGAAGTACGGCTGGAAAGACGAAGCCGAAGCCCGAAACAACGTCCGCGTCTACGGCGACTACAAGGAATTGTTGGCGAAGGAAAAGGAAAACACGGATCCGGAAACCTCGGTCGAAGCCGTGATCATCGGCCTGCCGCTGTTTCTCCACGCTCCGGCGGCAATCGCTTGCATGAAACAGGGCTGGCACGTCCTGACCGAAAAATTGATGGGACACACGGTCGCGAACTGCAAGGAGATGGCACGAGCCGCCGAACAGTACAAAAAGCACTGCGCGACCGGACATCAACGGCATTACAACGTCCTGTACGACCACGTCGTCAAGATGCTGCAAAGCGGCGTGCTGGGCGACCTCCATTACATCCGTGCTCAATGGCATCGGAACAACCGGCCGGGCTCCGACAGTTGGCAGCAGCCGTTGCCGTTGGGAATCAAGCCGAAAGACGGACGTCAGACGGGCCGCCTCGAAAAAGAACTCGCCGACATGGAGAAACGTTTCAACGATCCCAAATCGAAACTCTCCGAAGCCGATAAAACGTTGCTCGAAAAACAAATCGCCCAGAAGAAGGCGCAAATCGCCGACCAGGTGTTGATGGTCGGCGGCTCCGAACTCGGCTTCACGTTCAAGTCGGCGGAACAGTACGGTTACCAATCGGAACAGTTCCAAATCGAAGGCGAAAAACTCGCTTACGACCGGCCCGCCGCCGAGGAATTGATCCGTTGGCGGCTTTTCGATCGAACCAGCGCCGGACTCATGGCGGAACTCGGCTCGCATCAACTCGACGCGGCGAGCATCTTCATCGCGGCGATGCACGGCGGCAAGAAACAGTATCCGCTGTCCGTTTCAGCGACCGCCGCTCGAACGATTTTTCCGAAAGACCTCGAAAAGGAACCGCTGGATCGCAACGCCGACGACCACGTCCAATGCGTGTTCGACTACGCCGGTCCCGGTTACAAAAAAGACGACGAACTCGGCAAGCAGCGAAAAATCACGGTCGCTTAAGCCTCGATCAACGGCAACGGCTTCGGCGGCTACGGCGAGACCGTTTTCGGTACGAAAGGAACGTTGCTCGTCGAAACGGAAAAGGAAGCGCTCTTTTATCGAGGCGCCGCCGTGAACGACAAGGTCAAGATCACGCAAAAGGAAAAAGACAAGAAAAAATATCTCGACATCGACATTTCGGACGACGGCGACCCGCTTTCGGCGGCGATCGGACTCCAAGCGACCTACGGCGACGTGAGCCGGGGATACTGCGAAGAGATCGAACATTGGGCGTTCTGCATCCGGGAAAATCCCGAAGCGGACCACTCGAAGCCGATGCCGCGTTGCTATCCGGAAATCGCGCTGGCCGACGCCGTCATTGCGCTAACGACGAATATTTCGGCTGCGAAGGAGGAAACGGTCGAATTCGATCCGCCGTGGTTCGACTACAAGAGCGACTTGACGCCCGAAGCGAAGTTCGCCGCGACCGAAGAAGAGAAAAAGCATTTCACACCGAATCTCGAACGCTACGCTTGATCCGTTCGACAACATCAGAGCCGGGAGCCGTGCCCCCGGTTTTGTTTGTTGACTTGGCGACGATTTTTGTGTACATTGAAGAACCAGTTGTCGATTCGTTCCGTCTATCAGAATAAAAGAGGTCCGTCCATGTTGTCTTTTTCTTCTTGCCGACGCGGCTTCACGTTGGTGGAGCTTCTTGTCGTGATCGCGATCATCGGCGTGTTGATCGCTCTTCTGTTGCCGGCCATTCAGACTGCTCGAGAGTCGGCCCGACGAATGCAGTGTACCAACAATCTGAAACAATTGGGTACCGCCATTCACAGTTTTCACGACTCCCACAAGGGGCTTCCGCCCATGGGAATCGGAATTGGTCGAGCCGCGATCTTTCCGCTTCTTTTCCCCTTTATGGAGCAGCTCGCGCTCTATGATTTTATTGATTCCGTCGGCAACGGCGACGGTTTCGGACGGGACATGACCTCGGCGACGGCAACGGGAACCGGCGGTTTTTGGTTGAATCCCGCGATCGTTTCAGAGGAACAAAAAAGAGCGTTCGGCTCGGTGAAAACCATGATCTGTCCGACCCGGCGTTCCGGCGCGCAATACATCGAAAACGCTGTGCCGCAAAACTCCTTGACGGATGCCGCTTCCGCCGCTGCCGGTATATCCGGAGGCAACATCGTCTCCAATGGTCCCGTTTCCGACTATTCTCCATTGGTCGCTTTTCGAACCGATATCGCGGCCGGCGATCCGGGGTCCCTTTCCGGGATCAACACCAGCAACCTTGGCGGATGGCAAAACCATCACCGGGGCATGTACAATACCTACATGAACTATAATGAATTGATTCGAGGCCCCTTTCGATACGCTTTGTTGCAAAACCCGCCCGCTCCGTTGACCAATCCCGGAACGACGGAATGCAAGTCATGGAAACCCCACGATTCCATGGCCTATTGGCAAGATGGAACGAGCAATCAAATTCTTATCACGGAAAAACACATCAGCATTGAGTCCCAGCTGGCGTCGAAGGAAGCCGCTTGGCGTTATGACTTGAGTTATCTTCAGATTCAGGGAGGTTCCGGTCAAGACTGGGGTGTCGCCAAAATCGTTCACTGGACTCCCTATGGGATTTCCAAGGCGCGAGAAGCAAACGGATGTTATGACGGCCGTGGTCTTGGAAGCTGGCATCCCGGTATGTGCAACATGCTGATCGGCGACGCCGCGGTTCGCGGATTTCCGACGACAACGCCCGGATTCATTCTGTGGCGGTTGGCCTGCGTCGATGACGGTGTGATCGTCGAGTTGCCTGAATGAGCGAAGAAAGCCCCGACGTTTCGATTTCAACCGCACACCGCTGACATACCGTCTAGTACCCTGCCAAGCCTAAAATTGCTTTTAGCCACGGAAGACACGGAAGGAACTCGGAAGGAGATGATGCAAGGAATTTTTCCGTGTCTTCCGTGGCAAAATATTGATAAAATATGCTTTGGCGTTGTACTAGCGCATCGCGCAAACGATCTCACAGAGTCCGCAACCGTCGCAGCGGCTTTCGTCGAACAAGACACGTTTCGCATCAAGAGAAAGGGCTTGAAAACCGGCGTCGAAACACGCGGTCACACACCGACCGCAGCCGGTGCAACCGTCCGGAATCTCCGGACGGAAACGGTGTTCGCGAGATAACTCCTCGTGGTCGACCTTTTTGTCGAGAGCGATGCCGACGATTTTTGAGACGGAATCGATGCCGCGTTCGTCCAACCAGCGCTCCATGCCGTTGAGCAGCTTCGAAATCATGCCGAACCCCTGCCGCATCGGTTCGGTGCAAAGTTGCACGGTTCCGGCTCCGAGAGCGAGAAACTCGATCGCGTTTTCCCATGTCGTGATGCCGCCGCAACCGCTGATCGGCAATCGAGTTGCATTGGCAATGTTCGCGACGGCCCGCAGCGCGATCGGCCTGATCGCCGGACCGGACATGCCGCCGTCACAGGAAAAACCGCCGATCGTCGGTTTCGGACACAGCGTGTCAAGATCGACGCCGCTGATTCCCGAAACGGTGTTAATCGCACAAAAACAGTCCGCGCCGGCTTGCTTCGCGGCCTTGGCGACATGCGAAATTTCCGTAACATTCGGCGTCAGTTTGACGACGACGGGAATTTTCGCAACCGCTTTGCCCCACCGAACGACCTCGGCCGTCAGCTCCGCCGACTGTCCGATGAGAGCGCCCATCCCTTGATCCGGCATACCGTTCGGGCAGGAGACGTTCAGCTCGACGACGTCGGCGCCCGCTTTTTGCACGGAAACGACGAGGCGTTGCCAATCGGCTTTTTTCATGCCGGCCATGATGCTCGCCCAGACGGCGCGATCGGGCCAATTTCTTTTCAGCGTCGTGATTTCGTCGATCCAAACGTCGAGCGGTCGGTGCGAGATGACTTCGATATTCTGGAATCCGATGTTTTTTCCACGGTGTTCGACCGCCGCGAAACGGGGCTGCACGTCGACAGGCGGCGCCGAAGCACCGATCGTTTTCACGACGGCTCCGCCCCAACCGGCCTGGAAAGCGCGGTCGATCATCTCCGCCGTCCGGGTCGGGGGACCGGAAGCAAGCAAAAAGGGATTGGAGTACGTCCGTCCGAGAAATTCCGTTTGTAATATCATTCGACGTCTGAGGCTTTCGTCGGGAAAACAAACCGCCAACTCTTGGGTGAGAGGCTCCTTTTCACTATTGCAAAAAGCGTGATTTCAGATCGTACAGTATATTTGGTGAACCCCCTACTACAACGCCAAAGCATATTTTATCAATATTTTGTCACGGAAGACACGGAAAAATCACGGAGAAATTCCTTGCATCATCTCCTTCCGTGTTCCTTCCGTGTTCCTTCCGTGTTCCTTCCGTGTCTTCCGTGGCTAAAAGCAATTTTAGGCTTGGCAGGGTACTACTACGACATCGCAATGATTTTTCGTTTCGGAGAACACGAAAATCACGAAAAGACGAAAAACACGAACATTTCGACGAGGGAAAGGGGTTCAATCGCATGAAAAAAGTTCGTTTTCAAATTTTCGTGTCGTTCGTCTTTTCGTGTGTTTCGTGTTCCTTTCGGAGAAACCCCATTGCGCTGTCGTACTACCGCAACGACTGAAAGACTTCGCGGAGCGAGACGTTGTTTTCCCGGGCGATTTTTCGGAGCGATTCGAATTCCGGAGCGATTTTTTCGGTTCCGTCCGGCAGCACGGCCCGTTTGGCGTCGACGAGGCCCCACGGCGTTTCCCGTTGGCAGGCTTCCCGCTCCAGAACCGTCCGTTCGACCAGCCAGCGACGGACGCCGAGCGTCGTCGTTTCGGCAAAGAGAACGGTTTCCACGGCATGGAGTTGTTCCCGGCGGCAAAGCACGGACAGCACGACGCCGGGCCGCTGCTTTTTCATGGAAATCGGCGTCGTCCAAACGTCCAACGGACCGAGCTCCCAAAGTTTTTCCACGCAGTATCCGACGAGTTCGCCGCTCAAGTCGTCGAGGTTCGTCTCGACCATCCAAACGGTTTCCGTGGCTGAAGGCTTGAGACTTGAGGCTTGAGGCTTGATGGAAACGGCAGCGTGTTCGTGCGGGTGTTCGTGATGATGCTCGTGTTCATGTTGATGGTCGCCGTGATGATGCTCGTGTTCGTGATGATGCTCGCCGTGAGCATGCGCGTGGGCGTGGAAGGTTTCCTGGTTCGTTTCGCCGACGATCAACCGCAAAATGTTCGGTTGCTGTTCGAGATCGCGGCTTCCGGCGCCGATTCCGATGGAGCGAATCGTGATTCCCGGCAGCGGTCCGTAGGATTCGGCGTAGGACGTCAGCACGGCGGCTCCCGTCGGCGTCGTGAGTTCGAACGGAACGTCGGACGGAGCGATCGGAACGCCTTTGAGCAGTTCGGCCGTTGCCGGAGCGGGAACGCTGCTGCGACCGTGAGCGATTTGAACCGTTCCGCAACCGGTCGGAACCGGCGAGGCGAGAATCTTGTCCAGTCCGAGAAAATCCAGCCCCACAACGGCACCGACAACGTCCGCAATGGAATCGATCGCTCCGACTTCGTGAAAATGGACCTTTTCAATGTCGATTCCGTGAGCCTTCGCCTCGGCGGCGGCGATTCGACGGAAAATTTCCGACGCCCGACGTTTGTTTTCGTCGGAAAGATTGCTCCGTTCGATCATTTCGAGAATCGTCGAGAGATGTCGATGAACGTGTTCGTGCGGCGCGATCACGTTGACGAGCGTCGCCCGGAATCCCTTGCGTTCGACGTGTTCCGTTTCGAGCCGAACGCCGGCGACGCCGAGACTTCGAACCGCTTCGTGGAGCAGGACAATGGGGACGCCGAGGTCGACCAAAGTACCGAGGATCATGTCGCCGCTGATTCCGGAAGCGCAGTCGAAATAGGCAATTCTCATGGGGAGCGTTTGCAAAAAAAGGGGCGAAAAAGAAAGATAATACCGCTAAAAGTCTTAAGATTACCGTCCCCTCTCCCTCGGGAGAGGGTTAGGGTGAGGGGTTCTGTGGATGGGAATTCCGAAAAATACTGCACAAATCGACAAAGAATCTTTTTTCATCCTCCATAGTTTTTACGTATCATTGAGTCGCTCGCCCCTCACCCTAGTACAAAGTTAACGAATTGATATTCATCAAATAACAGCCGGAAAGGAGGCGGTACTCCGCCGGATTGACGGCGAAAACCGTCATTACGGCGAGTACGCCTCCATTCCGGCTGTTATCACACCGCGAACATTATTTCCT
>JAVBQW010000127.1:0-17319 GCA_031548665.1 Thermoguttaceae bacterium | reverse complement strand
GGCGGGCCTGCCAAACACACCCCCGGCCCGAGCATATGGCTCCGCCGTGGGTTCCCACCCCCCCCATGCATTTACCGACTTTTACGGGCTGTCCAATCCGGGTGTTTCACTGCCCTTACAGGGCGATCATTCCTTGGGGGCGTTGGCAACCCAGGGCGACGCCTTCGGCTCTGCCCTGGGCTGTGATGCGCTGCCCCTCCGGGGCGAAATCGACAAAAAATCAACTGTTTCGCTACTCTCTCTTTTTTTTCGACAATTTCAACCACAGAGCCCCTCACCCTAACCCTCTCCCGAGGGAGAGGGGACGGTAATGGGAGTTCTCACAAACCTTCCCCAAATCCGAAACAATCAGGGTTTTTCTATGGATCGAAAATCTTCTTGAAAAACGACGCCACCCAACCCGCCATCTTTTCGCAAAGGCTCTCCTTTTCCGTTATTATACTGTAAACGGAAGCAAATTGCTTGTTTCTTGCCGCTTCAACCCCCGAGTTCCGGCGGAGTACCGCCTCCACTCGGGGCTCCTTTTCCATCGTAAACAAAAAGGTAATTTCTGACCGTTTGCAGTATATACTACAAACGGGAACAAATTGTTTGTTTTTTGCCGATTCAACCCCCAAGTTACGGGAGTACCGCTCCACTTGGGGCTCCTTTTCGGTCGAAAACGAAAAAGGTAATTTCTCGCCGTTTACAGTATAGTCGTTCATTACGGCTTTTCTCCAATCCCAATTGGAGAAAAACGGAAAAAACGAGCAAAATGCAGCGAGTATCGAGGAAAATGTTTCATTTGGCAGCACCCTTCTTCGAAATGACGATCTGACCTTATATTGTTTGTCGCCTGAATCCCAATAAAACCAGATCCCTCGCGGTTTTGAATTTTTTTTCCTTTTTGGCATGGACATTGCAAGATTGCAAACTATACTGATTGTAAACAGCTCAAACACGCGAAATAAACCGAGAATAATTATTTTGTTTTGAAAGGAAATTTATGAAAGCCCGAATTTTTGCCTCCCTTTTGTTTGTCCTGTTCCTCCTTCCCCATGGACAAACGGCGTTCGCAGAAGCGCTGACGCAGCTTTACGGTGTCGACATCAAGGACGCCAACAGTTACGACAGCGGAATGCTCAACCTTTACGCCCTGTTCAACGACTATTTTCAGGATCAGCTGGGAACGGTCGGTTTCGAGTCGGCGTACGGTAGCAGCAACGACTTGTTCGACGCCCGTGGTGTATCGTCGGACTTCAATTGGTCGACCAACGGATCAGAATTGGTCGGAGCGTACAAGGTCGCAGGATTCTCCCATACGCTGTCCCTACTCGACCAGTCCGGCAATACCTTGGCCCAAGCGACGAGTTATGTCGGTAACACCGGCAATTCGGGCAGCGGAATCATCGACATTTCCGGCGGAGGCATCGCGGATGTCTTGAACGCGTCGTGGAGTTTGGATGCCGGCGTGCCTTGGGGAGGAGATCCGGTCTATACATGGTCTTCCGATCAGAATCTCAACTCCGACGAGCAGGTCCATATGATCGCCTTCGATGTTACCGACCTTTACAATGCCAAATATGGAACGGACGTTTCCTCGGCGTTCATGTTCGCGTGGGAAGATTTGGCGTTGACCGGAAGCAACTCTGCTTACGGGTATATTCAGGGTGCGGACTGGGATTATCAGGACTTCGTCGGAATCGTTACCAACGTGACGCCGACACCGTCGACGACACCGGAACCCGCTTCGTTGCTGATTTTCGCTGCCGGTGGACTCGCGTCGGTCGTCGCCTTCCGCCGCCGGAAAAAATAAGATTTCTTCGTGAAAACAAAGTTTCCCGACGGGAGCCGCGACAACCGTTGTCGCGGCTCTTTTTTTTGACGCCCGCTTGACGGAAAACCGGCGACGGCTAAAACGATTGGCAAGAAGCCGGAGTGCCGGCTCAATGAGAAAAAATTTACGTCTCACGTTTTTTCGGGATGTTCCATACGTTTTCCGTCGCCTTGGCGGCGATTCTCTCCGTTTTTTGTATCATCGGCGCCGGACTCTTGTTTCGACGTAGCGGTCGACTGACGCAAGAATCGGAACAGCCGCTGCTTCGTCTGACCGTCGATTTGCTGCTTCCCTGCTTGATCGTTGATCGGGTCCTGAAAACCGACGCGTTCTCCGATCTTCAAAATCTCTGGTTGCCGCCGCTCTTGGGATTCGGGTTGACCGCCATCGGAATCGCCATCGGACTCTGTATTCTTTTTTTGCCGTCGAAACAGAGCGGCCTGAAGACCTGGAAACAGCGACGAACCTTTGCGGGCTGCGTCGGAATTCTCAATTACGGTTTCGTGCCGATTCCCCTGGTCGCCGCTCTGTTTCCCGGCGACGACCGAACGCTCGGCGTTCTCTTCGTCCAAAACCTCGGCGTCGAAATCTCCGTCTGGACCATCGTGCTATTCACCCTGATGGGTAAGCTCGACAACAAATCCTGGCGGCATGCGATCAGCGGTCCGAACATCGCGATCGTCGTTTCAGTGTCGTTGAACCTGCTCGGCAACAGTCGATTCGTTCCCGCGGCGTTTCACGAACACGTCGCTCCCTGCTTCGACTTTCTGCTGTTGGCGATTCACATCATGGGCGGCGCCGGAATTCCGCTCTCGATGATCATGATCGGCGCAACCTTCGCGGATCATATTCATCGGGAGGAAATCAAGGAGCGGCTGCCAACCACGCTGAAAATCGCGTTCTGGTCCGTGCTGATCCGACTGATCGTCCTGCCGTTGATCTTCGTGTTGTTGGCCGTGTTGCTGCCGTGTACGGTCGAAATCAAACGGATCCTGATCGTTCACGGAGCGATGGGTTCCGCGATTTTTCCGTTGGTGCTCGCCAAGCATTACGGCGGCGAACCGAAAACGGCGTTCGACACCATTTTGAGCAACACGGTCCTCTCGATCCTAACGCTACCGCTCTGGACCGCCATCGGATTGAGCCTGATTTAATTGGGGATTGGGGATTGGGGATTGGGAATTGGGAATTGGGGATTGGGAATTGGGAATTGGGAATTGGGAATTGGGAATTGGGAATTGGGAATTGGGAATTGGGAATTGGGAAATACAAGTCGAGCTTCGCTCGACGAATCCCCTATCCCCTATCCCCTATCCCCTATCCCCTATCCCCTATCCCCTATCCCCTATCCCCTATCCCCTATCCCCTATCCCCTATCCCCTATCCCCAGAGTAGTTGGGCGACGAACAACCCAAAGACGAAACCTGCAAGGGCCAGACCGATCCACGCTCCGTTTTTCCGCCAAAGGAGCATTGCTTTTTCGGTCCAGGACATTCGATAGACGGACACCGCTTCGCCATCGAGCCAACGTTGGAGGTCGGCAGCCAGACGCTCCGCTCGCGGATACCGTTTTTCCTTGTCGAACGCCATGGCGCAAAGACAAACCGCCGCGAGCGGTCGGTCGACGTGCGGATTAATCAGGTGAGGCGGCATCGGCGGATCCGCCAACATCTCAAACACACCACGTTGGTTTTTCGCCAGTTTGTGGGGTGCTCGATCGCATAAAAGATGGTACAGCGTCACGCCGAGCGCGTAGATATCGTCGGAAGGCGAACTGACGCCGCTCTGAAGATATTCCGGTGATTGATATCCGGCCGTTCCCAAACGTCCGCCGACCATCGTCAAGTCGGGAGCGGGATCGTCCGACTCCGAAACCGCTTCGACCACGGAATTTTCTTCTCCGGAAGAATCTTCCGCCGAATCCTCCGCCGAATCATCGTCGATCGCGGCCTTGTCGCCCGTCTTGTCGGTAAGCAGCTTCGAGAGTCCCCAATCGAGAACGATCGTTTCACCGTAACCGCCGAGCATGATGTTCGCCGGTTTGATGTCGCGATGGACGATGAAGTGATCGTGAGCGTAAGCAATCGTCTGACAGGCGTCGATAAAATGTCGAAGCAGCTCCCGCAACGTTTCCGGCGAAAACGACGAAATTTTCGAATGGTGATACTGTTCGATCAACTGCGTCATCGTCCGCCCTTCCAGCAGTCGCATGACGTAATACGGAACGCCCTTGGCGTCGTAGTCGAGAAGATGGATCGGAACGACTCCGGAGTGTTCGAGCCGCCCCGTAATTCGGGCTTCGTTGAGAAAACGTTCCTTGAAACGGTCCAACTTTTTGCCCCGAACGTTCAAGGTCTTGATCGTAACTTCCCGTTGCAGTTCGGTGTCCCAGGCGACGAAGACGTTTCCCATTCCGCCTTCGCCAATCTTTTCACGGATCTCGTATTTTCCGAGAACGATTATTTTCGGTGTCTTCGACGGTTCCGACAACGGTTCCGACGGTAAAGATTCCAGAGAACTCAAGGCGACGTCGTCGGCTTCGCCGTCTGTTTCGCCGTCGGTTTCGAGAATTACCGCTTGCGGGAGCGGCGGCGGTTGGGGAAACTGAAAATCGAGTTCCTCGCTTGCGTCGACGATCGTTTCCTTCTCTTCAGGATCTTCAGAGATCTGGCGACTTTCCGATTGCGCCGCCGAAGGGACGATGTATTCGCGGCGGCAGCGAACGCAACGGGAAACGCGACCGGAAAAACTGCTGTTGATCCGATACGTCTTGCCGCATTCGCAAAGATAAACGACCTCCGACATGGACCGCTCCGCGAGCGCCGGAGTACCGGCTAAATAATGGGAACACCGGAGTACCGGCTAAATGTTTTTGACGCCGTTTTTTTGTTTGAGGAATTGATAAATCTCCGTTTGGGAGCGATGTTTCTTTCCCGTCGTCGGCGGCGGAGTGGTTTCGCCGACCGGTTTCGCCTTGACGTTGTCTGCAAGTTGCAATTCGAGCATCTGCTTGAGTTCTTCCCGGATTTTACGGTCGACGACCGGGGCGCAAACTTCGATCCGGCGATCGAAATTCCGTCCCATCCAGTCGGCGGATCCGAAAAAGATCTCTTCGTTGCCGCCGTTGCAGAACCAAAGAATCCTCGCGTGTTCCAAGAATCGATCGACGATCCGAACCGCTGAAATATGTTCGCTCATTCCGCGAACACCGGGGATCAGGCAGCACATTCCCCGGACGATGCAGCGGATTTGAACGCCTTCACGGCTTGCCTCGTACATTTTGTCGATGATCTGTCGATCGACGAGATTGTTCAGCTTGACGACGACTCCTGCCGGCCGACCGGCTTGGGCGTGTTCGATTTCCCGATCGAAAAGCCCCATAAACGTGCTTCGTGTCGCGTACGGCGAAACGACAAGCGTCTCGAATTTCGGCTTGACTTTTCGTTTCTTTTTCGAGGAAAGCAAACGGAAAATCGTTGCGACGTCGGTCGTCAATCGGGGATTCGACGTCAGTAGATGTTCGTCGGCGTAGAATTTCGACGTCGACTCGTTCGGATTTCCGGTTCCGATCGCGGCGTAATCGACTTTCTGTCCGTTTTCACGGCGTCGAATCAGGATCAGCTTACTATGGACCTTGAGGTCATCGGAAATCGAGTTGACGACTTCGATTCCCTCTTCGACCATTTTTTTCGCCCAATCGATGTTCGCCTCTTCGTCGAAGCTCGCTTTGAGTTCAACGTAGACGACGACTCGTTTTCCGTTTCGCGCGGCGTTGATCAGCGCCGCGATGATCCGGGAGTTTTTCGCTGCCCGATAAATCGTCATCTTGATCGTTCGAACGTCACGGTCCAGCGACGCCTGCATCAACAGGTTGACAACGTGATCGAACGACTGGTAAGGATAATGCAGCATCACGTCGCGTTTCCGGACAACGTCTAAAATCCGACGATCAGCGGGCAGGACTTTGCAGGGAAGTTGCGGCAGCGGCTCGAAGAACATCGCTTCCGTTCCGACGCCGTGCGGAAAGCCCATGAAATCCTTGAAATTATTGTATTTTTCGCCGGCTTTCAAAATGCTCTCGTCACGAATTTCCAAGGCGTCGATCAGATGCCGCAACAACTCTGTCGGCATGTTGCGATCGTAAACGAGTCGGACAAAACGCCCCGAGCGACGTCGCGAAATACTTTTCTGGACGGCGTCGAGATAATCCTTGTCGAGATCGTCGTCGATTTCAATCTCCGCGTCCCGGTTGATCTTGATCGAATACGCCTCAATTCTGTCGTACGCCGAAAGTTTCAGCAATCCCGGCAGGCCGAAACGGATTACGTCGTCCAGAAAAATAACTTGCTGTTTCCGTCCGGATTTCGGCAACACAAGGAAACGTGAAAGTTCGTTCGTCGGAACTTCCAAAAGAATATCGAGCGATTCCTTTGTCGCCGCGCTGTTCGAAAGCCTCGCAACAAGATAGGTCGCCTTGTCGCGGAAAAATTCGGTATTTCGAAGTCGATCCAGAAACACCGGCATCAAGGCGGGCCGAACTTGCGTGTCGAAATAGGTTCGGACAAATTTTTGTTGCGATTCCGAAAGCCCGGTTTCGTCGACGATTTCGATATTCTCCTTGGCGAGTTCCGTTCGGATTTCTTCGTAGAGCGGTCCGATCGACCGTTGAAGCCGCGACATTTCGGCGTCGACCTGTTCGAATAGAAACGTTTCCCGAAGGTCCTTGCTCACGGAGTCGCCCTTTTCATCGGCAAGCCGTTCCAGACCCGCGAAACGGGTTCGGTAGAACTCGTCGAGATTGTTTGAAGCAATTCCGAGAAAATGGAGCCGTTCGAGAAGCGGCGTCTGCGGGTCGGCGGCTTCTTCAAGAACCCGTCGATTAAACTCGAGCAAACTTAAATCCCGGTTGGCGTAGCGGTTTTTCATGGGGGAGGCTCATCATGCCGGAGTACCGGCTAAATGGTTCAGGGGAGGTCGACAGATAATCGGCGAAGAGCAAGCCGCGCTTCTCGGAACCCTTGTTTCGCGGCCCGGGTGTAATAGTTTTTCGCCAAGTCGGCGTTGACGGGAACGCCGAGTCCCAACTCGTTGCAGCGACCAAGGTAATACAGCGACGCGGCGTCGCCCTTCTCGGCGGATTGACGAAAATATCGAATCGCCGTCGCGTAATTGGTTGAAACGCCGTTGCCGTTGAAATATGATTCACCGAGCTTTCGCTGGGCGATGAGATCACCTTTCGAAGCCCGCTCGGTCAGATCGACCAATTCGTCAGCGGAAACCGTGGAGGACGAATCATCGTTCAACGCGGATTCGGAAGATTGCTGCGGCGTCATCGAAACCGACGAAATCGGAGCGGAGGAAACCGGGGCTGTGTCGGTAACGGAACCCGAACCGACCTTTGCGGATGGAATCGATTGTTCCTCCGAAGAACCGAACAGCATCGTCATCGCGATGCCCGTTGCCACGGAAACGGTCGCCAATCCGCCGAGAACCGTCGTTGTCGTCCCGGCCAGCGAAGCGAACACAGACGGCGTCGGGAGCGTTTCCTCCATGGCGGTTCCATGATAAGGATACGCCGAGCGTTGCGGAATTCGGACGTCCGGTCCTTCCGTCGCTGTCGTTTCCTCTTCAAATTTGGAGGGCCAAAGGGGAAACTCCGTTTCCGAAGCGACGCAGATCGGCTCCTCGGGTTTGGGAATTCCGAACAGAAGCGTCCAAAGCCCTTTCCGGGCGTCGAGTGTTCGGGTTCGGATTCGGGGATAATGCGCCCCCTGCTCCGCCGGCTCGATCAACGCCTTGACGAGATGCAGACAACTGGGAAAACGATCGAAAGGATTTTTCGCCAACGCTTGAAGCAGGGCGGTGTTGACGTCATCCGAAACCGATTCGAGCAACGGCGGCGGGGCGTTGATGATCTTTTCCCGAAGTTCAGCTTCGGTACGACCGGTAAACGGTAGACTGCCGCCGATCATTCGATAGGCCAACACGGCAAGCGAAAACTGGTCCGATTGGTTTCCATGGCGACCCTCCAGCCAAACTTCCGGCGCTTGCCAAGGTTTGTCGTCGGAAACATTGACCGAAACTCCTCGCTCACGCAGGCTCGTTCGGACAAACTCGGCCAAGCCGAAACCGGTTACCATGACGCCGCTTGTTTTACCGATCAGCACGTTATTCGGTTTCAAATCGCGGTGAAGAACTCTTTGTTCCCGGGCGAAATCCAGGGCCGAGGCAACCGGCCAGAGTACTCGGACCACGGCCGTGATCGGAAACTCGCCAAACATCCGAACATACTGCGAATAATAATCCTCTAAAGACAGGGCGTCGAGATAGGCCGAAACGAGGAAGACTCCGTGCTTGTCGTCTTCGTCAAGAAAATAGATCGGACAAATATTCCGATGTCTCAGGGACAAAACGTGCCGAAAGATCTCGAAAAAACGGCCCGCGACCTTGGTATCCTTTTGGATGGCCGAAGGCAGCAGCTTGATGACGACGTAATTGTCCGTCGTTTCGTCCTTGGCCCGCCAAGTCTCGCCGAAAGCACCGCGTCCCAACGAACGTTGAAGCGTATAACGTTCACTGAGTACGGTTCCAATTTGGAGAGAATTCCCGATTTGCCTCATGATCCTCGAATCGGACCGTAGAATTCCCGACCCTTCTCCGGACGGTAACACCGGCTCGACGCGAAAGCTCGACGCCGGAACCATCGACATCGCAAGGCTCGTCCCCGGATCCCGTCGGTGCGAAACCGTTGATTTCGTGGACGGTTCGTTTCCTTGCGCCGCGAAACGATTCGGACGTTGCAGTTCCGCTTCAAAACGCATCCGTTCGATTCCTCGCGTATCCGGAATTTCGACGAAATCGTCTTCGGGAGCGACGGCCAGGGTCGCTCTTGCTCGTTTCAGCTCAAGCAGTCCCGTTTCGAACGCCTTCCAGTCGCTGACACCGGAATGATAATCTTCCAAGAGCTTTTGATAGCGGTCTTTCAATTCTCGTGGATCCATGGAAGATGTCGAAACAAGAACAAGTAAGGAGAAACGGAAGGAATCTAGAGTACCGATTGTATTCTTTCGGAAAAATATTGTCAAATGAAAACTCGACCGTTGAGAAAAAATCGGGTATACTTTTTTCGGCGAACCAGATTTTTCCTCTGCCGGGTCCGGAATGCAATCCTCTCCTTTTTTTTCCCGTTCGACGGGCATCCTCTTTTACGTTGTTTTGGCGACGGCGGTCTGGAAATGTACGGTGTTGCCGATTTCCGATTTTCGCGACGCTTGGACGGAAAGTTTTCTCCTCGGAACCTTCAAGCAAATCGGAGCGTTCATCCTGTTCGGTTTGATTCCGCTCGGAATCGTGAAGTTCGTCTTCCGACAAAAACTTTCCGATTACGGTTTATGTGTCGGCGACCGAAGGAAAACGTTGCGTTCCTTCTTGATCATGGTTCCGGTGATGATCGCCGTTGCCGTTGCGACGGGATTCAATCCGAATTTTTACGACGTCTATCCCTTTAATCCGGCGTTGCGACCGCAGAACGCTCACGTTTCGGTATCGATTTTCGTGGTTAACGCCGTGCTTTACCTGGGATATTATTTCGGTTGGGAATTCTTGTTTCGTGGATTTCTCCAGCATGGATTGAAGGATTCCTGCGGTTGGGGAAACGCCGTATTGATCCAGACGATGGCGTCGACGATGTTGCATTTCGGACATCCGCCCGGAGAGGTATTCGGTTCGGTTCTCGCCGGAATCTTTTGGGGCCTGCTCGCCGTTCGAACGGGCTCGATCCTGTCGGGATTCCTCCAACATTCGCTGCTCGGAATCGTCCTCGACGCGGTCCTGATGTACGGCCGACCTGTTTGAAAAAAAATCGAGAAAAACGAGCTGCGACCTGTGGTCGCAGTTCCTAAAAATCAAGAGATGTTTTCGGTCCCAGAAACGTCAGGAAAGGGTTTCCGAAGCGTCTTCACGCTCATTTTTTCTTGCTTACGATGGACTCTTCAACTTCAACATTGGGAATTTTCGTCGTCTTTGTTTTTTTCATCGGGCTGTTTGGTTGCGTTCCTCCGTCTCCCAAGATCTCGGTTCAAGCAACAGTCGAGACGAAAGCCGCCGAAACTCTCATCGAATCGGCGTTCGGAGCCGTAGAGCGGGACGAACACGGAACGATAATCGGCATCGATTTGGCTCGTGAACGGGTTTCGGCGACCGACGAAGTTCTCAAAGCGGCCCTTTCAATTCCGAATTTGAAACGATTTCGCTTCGCCGGCGGAAGCGTTGCCGGAGAGTCGTTGGCCGGTTTGAAAAAGCAGAACGAACTGGAAGAACTCTTTCTCCAGGACGTTCCGATCCGGGACGACGAATGGAAAACGATCATCCACGGAATTCCGAAGCTGTCGCGGCTCACGATCCGTCGTTTGCCGAATCTTTCCGACGCTGAACTCGGTTTGCTGCCGGAGCGGATTCCGGCGTTACGGAATCTCTCGTTGATCGAGCTGGAGCTTTCGGGAGAGTCGCTGTCGAAGATTTCCCGTTCGGAAATCCTGATGGCGTTGGACGTTCGGCATTGCGGCCGTCTGACGCCCGACGATTTTCGTTGCTTGGCCGAAATGAAGAAGCTCGTCGACTTGAAAATCGGCGGATTCGCCGTGACTGACGACGTCTTGACGGCAATCGCTCCGCTCCAAGCATTGCGAGGATTGGCGATCGACGACGCCCTTGTTACATCGGAGGGGTTTGAACGGTTCGCATCGAATTTCGAGTCGGCGGACAAACTGGAAACGCTCGTTCTCGGCCGGGACATGTCGTTGCTTGACGACTCTTTGTGTTCGCTCAAGAAGTTTCCTCGGCTAAAGCGTCTGGCGGTCGACGGCCTGATGCTGACGGGATCTTTTCTCGAACGGCTTGCCGAAGAGGAATCGACGCGACCGAAGCTGGAGCGGCTGTCGTTACGGAAAACCTTTTTGACGGAAGAAGGAGCCAGGTCGCTGAAAAAATACCGGGAATTACGGGTTCTCGATCTTTCCGGAATCGCCGTAACTCCGGAAATCGTCGACGTTATCGTTGCGCTGGAACATCTGGAAGAACTCGACGTTCGCAACTGCGGCCTCGACGACGATTCGCTCCGTCGTCTGCAAAAGATAAAACGGTTGATTCGTTAGCCGCGTCGCCCGCGACGCGATGAAGCTCATCGAAACAAAAAGAGCCCCAAGTGGAGCGGTACTCCGCGTAAGCAAGAAAAGAAAAAGAGCCCCAAGTGGAGCGGTACTCCGCGTAACTTGGGGGTAAACCGCCAACACGGCCCACCCCCAAGTTACGGCGAGTACGCCTACACTTGGGACTCTTTTAATAACTCAAGAATTCCGTTGTTGATCGCGCATCACGGCCTTTCGGCTGAGTTTGATGCGATTCTGATCGTCGACCGCAATGACTTTGACGTCCAAGCGGTCGCCGACTTTGCAGACGTCGTGGATATTCTGTACGTATTCTTCGGCCAGTTCGCTGATATGGCAGAGTCCGTCGCGGCCCGGCAGGATTTCGATGAACGCGCCGAATTCCTTGATGCTCGTAACTTGCCCTTCATAGACTTTGCCGATTTCGACGGAGCCGGTCATCCGGGTAACTTCGTCGAGAGCCGCCTTGGCGCTGGCTTCGTCGGACGACGCGATGCTGACGGTTCCGTCGTTGTCGATATCGATCGACGCTCCGGTCCGTTCCTGAATGCTGCGGATCGTCTTTCCACCGGGACCGATGAGCAGGCCGATTTTATCGGGATCGATTTTCGTCTTGAAAAGTCGCGGGGCGTAGGAAGAGATTTCCTTGGCCGGACGCGGAATCGCGCTGAGCATTTTGCGGAGAATCTGGATGCGAGCTTCCCGGGACTGGGCCAGCGTTTCCTTGATGATTTCCTGGCTGATGCCGTCGATTTTCAGGTCGAGTTGGATGCCGGTGATACCGTTTTGCGTTCCGGCGACCTTGAAGTCCATGTCGCCAAAATGATCTTCATCACCGATGATATCCGTCAGGAGAACCCATTGATCGTTGGATTCCTTGACGAGACCGACAGAGATTCCCGCGACGGGATTCGTGATCGGCACCCCGGACGCCATGAGACCGAGCGTCGCTCCGCAGACGGACGCCATTGAGCTGGAACCGTTGGATTCCAGAATATCCGAGATGATACGGACTGTGTACGGAAAATCGACGGGATCCGGCAACACCGGTTTGACGCTGCGTTCGGCGAGGGCTCCGTGGCCGTATTCACGGCGACCGGGACCACGGATCGGCTTGCATTCGCCGACGGAGAACGACGGGAAATTGTAGTCGAGCATGAATTTCTTCGCGTATTCTTCGAAGAGTCCGTCGACACGCTGTTCGTCCCGGGCAGTACCGAGCGTTACGGTAATAAGGGCTTGCGTTTCACCGCGTTGGAAGAGGGCGCTGCCGTGGACCCGGGGCAGGACGTTCGTCTTGCAAACGATTTCCCGGACGTCTTTCATTCCGCGACCATCGGGACGGGTACCGGAGAGAATTTGGTCCCGGACGACGCGTTCTTCGAGTTCGCTCCACGCGATGTCGAAGAGGTCGCTGCTCCAATCCGGTTTTGCTTCGGCGGTCGGCTCGAGATGATCGGCTTCGTCGTGAACCTCGTCGGTCGGCGTCAGGCAAGGAGCCTTACAGCCGGGCTTGACTTGCGGGAAGAAGTCGTCCCGGGCTTTTGATTTAAGTTCGCCGCAGGCTTCATTTCTCGCGGCTTTACCGGAAGTCCGTTTCGCGGCCCAGAAAACGTCGTAATACTTTTCCTTGAGGGCTTCGTACAGTTTTTCATAAGCCGGCGCGGCGTATTTCATCCGGGTCGGATTGACTTGGCGGATGAGATCTTCCTGCAGTTCGACGATCTGCCTAATATAACCGTGAGCGGTCGCGATGGCTTCGAGCATCAGCTCTTCCGGCATTTCCCGGGCGAAACCTTCGATCATGAGGACGGAATCTTTGTTTCCGGACACGATCAGGTCGAGATCGCTTTCTTCGAGTTGTTCGAAGGCGGGAAATGGCACGAACTGATCATCGATGAACGCGACGCGGACGGACGCCAGCGGACCGTTGAACGGCAGCGGCGAAATGGCGACGGCGGCGGCGGAACCGTTCATCGCGAGGATATCGGGATCAATGGTCCGATCGCTCGCCATGACGAAGGAGAGGACCTGAACCTCATTGAAAAAACCTTTGGGGAAGAGCGGCCGCATGGGCCGATCGATGAGGCGGGAGGTAAGAATTTCTTTGAGAGCGGGACGACTTTCGCGTTTCAGAAAACCGCCGGGGAACTTTCCAGCGGCGGCGGTTCGTTCACGGTAGTCGCAGGTCAACGGGAAAAAATCGGTTCCCGGTCGGCAGGAGGCGCTGGTCGCGGCACAGAGAACAACGGTATCGTCGTATCCGATGAGGACGCTTCCAGCGGCTTGTTTTGCGAGTTCTCCAGTTTCAATCCACAGTGTACCTTTTCCGATCTTCTTTTCGACTCTGATTTTCATTGAACGATTTTGTTTTCTTTCTTTTCCGAATTTTTTTCTACTTTTACAACAAAATGAACTTACGTCATCCCCGCGGAGGCGGAGACCTTGACGAAAGGTGTTATTGAACTGTTTGCATCCGTCAATAACGTGTGCAAGAGCGTATTTGAAATTTACTCTCTAGGCCCCGCCTGCGCGGGGATGACGGAAAACAGCCAGCTATTTTCTGATTCCTAAAGCCTGGATGACGTCGACGTAGCGTTGCGGCTCGCGAATTTTGAGAAAGTCGAGGAGACCACGACGACGGCTGACCATCATCATAAGCCCACGACGACTGGAATGGTCGCGCTTATTCTGCTTGAGATGTTCGGTGAGCAGATTGATCTTCTTGGTAAGAATCGCGATTTGTACTTCGGCGGAGCCGGTGTCGTGTTCCGAGCGTTTGAATTTGGCGATCACGTCATGTTTTTCATCTTTCGTCATCAAGGTCATGGCCGCGAAAAACTCCTTAAGTTTTGAAAAAGAGGGTAAGCGGTTAATATAGCAAAATCGAAACGCTCGACAACCCCCCCGACGTGTCGTCGTTAGCGTCCCCTCTTCGGCTCAACCGTGCCTCTCGCGCACCGCAGGCGGATGCGGCTAACGGCGGAAAACTGCATCATTTTGCACGAAACGTATCGAAACGCTACGGAATTCCTCAAGAAATGACGAAATAATGCCGAGGGCATGGTTTTTGCTTACCAATAGCCGTGTCGTCTGCGACGTGATTGCCGCACCGCTACGGCTAACGGATTAATCGTTAAAACCCCCAAAGTTCGGTCGTCATCGGCGTCATTAACGGAAAATATTAATTTATTTTCATATTTTTTTCATTGACGACAGATTTCTATGAACTAGAATAGGGGGACATTACGTAAGGCTTTCCATTAACCACCATTTTTGATGAGCCGCGTCGTCCGCGACACGGCTAAGATAGTTTAGACAAGATATTCCACCCTCCGGGTTCATACCCTCAATCTCGTAAAGGAGAATTTTTTTCATGACTTCCAGCTTTAGTTTTTCCAAAAAAGGATCTTCGAAAACCACGAAGCGAGTATTGGGGATGGAATCCCTCGAATCCCGGGAAATGCTCAGCGTCAATCCGCTCGGCTACGACGGCGACGTTCAGTACGCCGCCGCCATGGTCGCTACTGAAAACGTCCAAGTGGAGGCGGAGACGGACGTCACCGTTACTGCAACGGGAGGAGTTAACACCGCCACCGTCAATGTCACGAAACCGGATGCTCCGGGTACTTCTACGGACACGGGAAGTACGACAAATCTTGACTTGTATAAAATCGTCGGAGGAACATGGACGAAAATTGCTAATACAGAAGTGAAGGTTACAGACGCCGGCGATGAAACGACCGAGATCGTGTGGGAGTTCACCGGTACTGATTGGATCAATGGCTCAGGCGGTGTTGATAAAACCATTACTTTGAATACCTTGACTGCGGGAGCCTATTCGTTCGCTTTGTCGGCGGATGGTAACATCGCATACGCCAATGGTACGTCCGCCGAAGTTGAAGTCACCGATCCGCTTGTCGAAGCTGAAAAGATCGACAGCACTTCGACCACACCGGCGACCGATGGAACATCCGCGACCGGCAAAATTACCGTCGCTCTTAAAGATTTGAAGAACGATAAAACCTATACCCTTACTGCTTCAGACGGTACGAACACGTATTCCTCCGGTGATATTTCCGGCGCTACTAATGCCGACCAGACCATTGATATTGAAAACGTCAAGGCGGGCACCTATACGGTGACGTTGACATTGAAAGGTGAGACTGATGCTTTGGCCACGGAGTCTGGTGTCATCGTCGCGGATGGTTCGCAGCAGGCCGCTGGCGTGCCGGCCGTTCAGATTCCGCTTGCGAAGGATCTTGTAGTAGCGGATGACGCTACTACTGCGGGTAAAGTAAAGCTCACCTATACGTCGACCAATAGCATTACCGGTAACGTCAATTTCTGGTATCAAGCCCTCGGCGGTACGTTGACGAAGGTGAGTCCGGCCAATGCGACGGATAAGATGGTCGATGTGACGCTTACGGCCGGGACGGCATACGCCTTCTACGTCGAAGTTCTCGACGCAACGGACGGTTCCGCCATCGGCGGGATCAGCGAAACGAAGTATTTCACGACAAAAGCCGCTCCGGTTGCCCCGGGAGGAGTTTCCACCGAGGCTGATGCGCTGACGACCGGAAAATGGGAGAAAGCGAGCGACATCACGTCGAACAGCTTCAAACTCAAGATTCCGACTGCGTCGAAGGGAACCGCGGACAGCTACGAGATCAAATTCACCGGTACAAACGGCAATACTTCCACGTTCATCGTCGCAGCGGCTGATGCCGGTAAGACGCTTGAATTCAAGGGTCTCCAGTCGAAGACCAAGTACGACATTTCCATCAAGGCGAAAGCCGCCGCCGGTGGTACCGACGGTGCCGAGGTCAAGACCACGGTCACGACCACCGAACTGAAGGCGTCGACCGGAAAAGCGTCGAACATGAACATTTTCGGCGCCACGATCGCCGTGACCGACAAGGACACCAAGAGCGGTGTCGCCGCCAAGGACCGTGTCTACTACGTCGAAATCGTCGATCTCGGCACCGCCAAGACCAAGGACCTCGAAGGAAAAGATTGGGCGGAAATGGCCGGTTACGCCGCATACAAGTGCGGGGGGCCGCTGGACACGAAGACCGTGGCGGCGATTTCGTTCACCGGATTGCAAGGCTCCAAGACCTACGCGTTCCGGATCGTCGAAATCATCGAAGTCGGTTCCGAAGGGACGTTCAAAGACATCGGCGGTGCCGTTCAGTCGGTCACTTCGAAGGTCGCCTCGTTCAAGACCCCTGCCACGCCGACCCCGAGCATCGCGAAGTCCGGCTTCGCCTTGGGTTGGACTCCAAATGCCAATGGTGATTATTACACTACGTTAGGCGCTCAGTTCACGCTCAAGGAACCCGCCCTGAAAACACTTCCACTGGAAGATCCGAGCGCTGCCAAAGGAACTCAGAGCTCCTCGGCACCGGCTAAATATGAGTTGATCGTTTCGACTGCCGACGACAAGGCGCTCAAAAAAGGCGACATCACCGGCGATTTGGCTGTCGCCGACATCGGTCTCCTTGCCAACGGATTGAATCTTGGTATGTTGAACGAACTCTTCGGCGACTCAATGCTTGAACACTACATCACCGACAGCGATGAGGTGAAAAAAGGCTACAATGTCGAGTCGATTCCGATTGATTTCATTCTCACCAAGATGTTTGAGAGTGGAAAATTTGAAGAAAAGTTCTTGGCAGCGGACGCAAAGGTGTTTTCTGCGGCTTTCAAAGCGCTCCAGTTCCAGATCAAAGTAACGTATACCGATCCGTCCACTTTGGGCGAAGAGGAACAGAATACGGTTTACGCCTACTCAAAGATCAACAAGCTTGCGCTGCCGAAATTCCTCACTCCATCTTTCCAAGATGAAATGAAAAAATTGACGGAAGATGGCCCGATCGCACCCGGAAAAATCCAAAAAAATTCCGCTAATTCCGGAGGGGACCTTGAAAATACCGTAACGCAGGTGACGGTCGATGTTTCTGAATTAGATACCGAAAATTTCACGTATCGAGTGGGATTCACTGAGGATCAAGTAGTGTATCAATTCAAGGATGTTACTGGAAATGGTTCTGTTACCATTGATAACCTTACGTTGACGACTGACTCCACTGTCATGGTAAAAATTTTTGGAAAATCCATTGCCGGAGGATTGACGGCCGAGTGGACGGATGTTGATTTTCCGGTTATTTGGAGTGTTGTCGACCCTGTTATTTGATCTCGGTCGTTGACGTGACTTGATTGCGAAGCGCAAACGTGTCGAATTCGATGCGTTTGCGCTTTCGCGTTTGTTGTTAGCCGCGTCGGCCTCCGACGCGCGTGGAGCGGTGTTGACGTTGTTGCCGGGACTCGCGCGTCGGA
>JAVBQW010000258.1:0-7025 GCA_031548665.1 Thermoguttaceae bacterium | reverse complement strand
GAGGTGAGAGGGTGAAAGAGTGAGAGGGTGGGAGAGATGTAACTGATTGATAAAACGTATCTTGCATTTTCCCTTTCACTCTCTCACCCTTTCACTCTTTCACTCAAAAGTTGGCGGTTTATTTTCTGGCGAAAGCCTAATCGCGTTTCTATGCTCCTCGACTTCCCCCGAACCGAACAGGCGTCAATCATTGCGGAACTCGGCCTGCCGCCGTTCCGGCTCGGCCAGGTACGGCGTTGGGTGTTCGCTCGCAAAACCTCGGACTTCGACGCAATGAGCGACCTGTCGAAAGAACAACGACATTTGCTTGCGGAACGATTCGGCGGCGTTTTCCAGGGGACGGAAATCCTGCATACGAAGGCGTCGGACTCCACGGAAAAGCTGTTGATCGAATGGACGGACGACAACCGCGTCGAATGCGTCTTGCTCCGTGATGATCGGAACCACCGGACGGCGTGTATCAGCACACAGGTCGGCTGCGCGATGGGCTGCGTGTTCTGCGCCAGCGGAATGGACGGTTTCGTCCGCAACTTGAGCCGGGCGGAAATTCTCGAACAGATTCTCCGTTTGAACGCCTTGCTGCCGCCGCTGGAACGGCTCACGCATCTTGTCGTCATGGGAACCGGCGAACCGCTCCTCAATAGCGACGCCCTGCTTTCCGCCTTGGACGACGCGACGCTTGCCGACGGTCTCGACCTGAGCGTTCGCCGCGTAACGATTTCAACGGTCGGAATTCCGGCGGGTATTCGAAAGCTCGCGGAATCCGTTGTTCAAACCGGCAAGGGATACAAACTCGCCGTGTCGCTGCACGCCCCGAACGACGAACTCCGCAGTCGGATCGTGCCGCAAAACCGGTTCACGGGAATCGCGGAAATTCTCCGGGCGACGGACGACTATTTCGAACAAACGGGTCGCCGCGTAACGTTCGAATACGTGTTGATCGACGGCGTGAACGACCTGCCGGAACACGCCGCCCAACTGATCGGTTTGCTTCGGGGACGAACGGCAATCGTCAACCTGATTCCGTTCAATCCGATTCCGGAACTCGACTTCCGGATGCCGTCGACTGCCGCCGTCAAGCGTTTCGTTCAACGACTCGAAGCGAGCGGCGTCCAAGTCAAGGTCCGATTCCGCAAGGGCGACGCGATCGACGCCGCCTGCGGACAGCTTCGGCGACGGGTAGGAAATGTAGTACAAAGTCAACGAATTGAGTATCGTGAGGATGGATAAAGTACCGTCATCCCCGCGCAGGCGGGGACCTAGACGAAAGAAGTCATAAATATATTTGCATCGGTATTTGACTTGAAACGAAACATCGTGAATTGCGTGTGCAAACACGTATTGATATCTAATCTCTAGGTCCCCGCCTGCGCGGGGATGACGATCATTTTTCCTTTTTCATGAAAGCAACCTCCTCCCTTATGTATGCCTGAATCCTCCTCCTCGCCCAGCCAAGAAATTCTCGATGAAATCCTGCTCTCACTGGTCGAGGGCATCGGATCGAGAACGTACCGAATGTTGTTGGAGCATTTCGGAAGCGTTTCGAAAATTCTGGACGCTTCGCTCGGCGAGTTGCGGCGGTTCGAGTTTTATCGGTCGGGAACCGCGGAACGGCTCGTTTCGGCAAGGGAGAATATCGATCCGCTGGCCGTTTGGGAACTCTGCGAACGGGAAAAGATCGAAATCGTAACACTTCGGAGCGAAAACTATCCGAAATCGTTAAAAATGATTGACGATCCGCCGCCGATTCTGTACGTTCGGGGCGAAATCCAGTCTCGGGACGCCTTTTCGCTGGCCGTGGTCGGAACCCGTCGGATGACGCCGTACGGACGTCGCCAGACGGAGCGGCTCGTCACGGCGTTGGCCCGAACCGGATTGACGATTGTCAGCGGCTTGGCCCTCGGAATCGATTCGGTCGCCCATCGGACGGCGCTCGACGTCGGCGGTCGAACCTTGGCGGTACTCGGCAGCGGATTGCTCCGACTTTATCCGCCGGAAAACACGGACCTTGCGAAGCGGATCGTCGATTCCGGCGGCGCGGTGATTTCGGAACTTCCGCCGCTGCACGAATCGGCGAAATGGACTTTTCCGCAACGGAATCGGATCGTCAGCGGATTATCCCTCGGAATTTTGGTCGTCGAGGCTCCGTTACGGAGCGGCGCGATGATTTCCGCCCGGATGGCCGGCGAACAGGGCCGGGATATTTTCGCGGTGCCGGGTTCGATCGAAGCCGATGCGTCGCGGGGAACGAACCAGTTGATCCGCGACGGCGCTTATCTCGTCGATTCGATGGACGACATCATGAACGTGCTCGGTCCGATGAACCATGCGGTTCCGGTTCCCAATCACGTCGATCCGATCCGGCATCCGAACGAGATTTCGCTGAACGAAATCGAGCAATTGGTGTTGCGGCAGATCGGAACGGTTCCGACGCCGATTGCGTGGATCACGGATCTCGCGCCGCACCAGATCCACGCCGCTCTTGGAACTTTGGAAGAAAAACGAATGATCCGCCGCGTCCCCCCGGATTCCGTCGCAAGAATGTAAAGAACAACGCTTGCGTTTTAGCCGCGCAGCGCGTCTCGATTTAACAATTTTCAATCGACCCGAGTGATGAAATTTTTATCATTGATTCTCGTCGTTTTATGTTCCGTGACATCCTTCGCCCAGGACCGGCCCGC
Organism: Thermoguttaceae bacterium; assembly: GCA_031548665.1. GTDB lineage: Bacteria > Planctomycetota > Planctomycetia > Pirellulales > Thermoguttaceae > WRKP01. The sequence goes on along the minus strand of JAVBQW010000258.1, from coordinate 4,344 downwards.
GACAAAGTTTTATCTCGATTCCGAAAAGGGCGATGACGCCGCGTCGGGAACCACACCGGAAACGGCGTGGAAGACGATCCGCCGCCACGCCATGGAAAAAATGGTCGGCGGCGACACGGTGCTTTTCAAACGCGGCGGACTTTGGCGGGAATCCCTTAAACCGAAGAGCGGAACGCCGGACAAGCCGATCGTCTACGACGCCTACGGAGAGGGCGAAAAGCCGATCCTGCAAACGTCGACGAACCGCGACGAACCCTGCGACTGGAAACTCTGCGGCGACAACCTTTGGGAAACCCTTCCGATCGAACCGATCCTTGGAAAAAAGGTCGAAGCCGATCTTTCGACATGGGGAGTTCATCAAGAAAAACCGGCTGAAGTCCGTCTGGAGGCGGCAACGCTCGACGGCCGAAAAATTTATCGGCTGCACGTCGGGAGGCAAGGCGAGAAATCGAGCCGGATTCAGCTGATCGGTCCTGCCGCTCCGGAAGAAATCCTTGACGGCTCCGCAACCCTTCGGCTGCGGGTTCGCTGTACGAAGCCGTTCAAACTCGTTTCGCTGAACGTTCGCCATCCGGGCTCTCCTTGGACGAATTATCTTTCGGCGACGAATTCGGTTCCCGTCACGGAAGATTGGACGGAGCAAACACTGTTCCTCGCCCATTCCTCGACCGGTCCGAAAGGGCAGTTCGTGATGTATGTCGGCGACGCGATCCCTGACGATTCCGTGTTCGAATTTGAAATGCTCGAACTCCGAAAGGCGACCTTTCCTGAAAACCGGCAGGTTTTGTCGGTCGACGTCGGCAACATGATTTTCGACCACGGAAAGCGTGTCGGCTTCAAAAAATGGAGCGTCGAGGAACTGAAAGAGCCCGGCGACTTCTGGTACGACGCCGAAAACCGGCGTGTCGTACTCCGTGACGAAAAGAATCCGACGGAACTTTTCAAGAGCATCGAACTCTGCCTGAAACGCAACGTCGTCGACCATTCGAACCTCCGTGATTGTGTGATCCGCAATTTGACGTTACGGTACAGCGCCGCGCACGGCGTCGGGGGGTATGGAGCGGAGCGGGTCGTGATCGAGGATTGCGACATCTACTACATCGGCGGCGGACATCTTTACACGCGGAACAACAGACCGACCCGCTACGGCAACGGCGTCGAATGGTGGTCGCAAGCCTCCGATTGCATTGTCCGGCGCTGCCGTCTTTGGGAGATTTACGATGTTGCGTTCACCGTCCAGGGCAACCAGCCCGACCTGACGGCAAAGAATATCACGATGCGGGACAACACGATCTGGAATTGCGAACAGTCCTTTGAATACTGGCGGACCGGCGACAACGCCGTCACGGAGAATATCGTTTTCGAACACAATACCTGCGTCGACGCCGGATTCGGTTGGGCGCACCGTCAGCGTCCGGACAAACGGGGAACTCATTTTCTCTCCTACAGCGTGACGGCGAAGTCGGAGATCATCCTTCGGAACAATATTTTCTGCCGAGCGAAGGACGACAGTATTTTCATGTACACCGATTGGCGGCACGGCGCCCATTTGGACCACAATCTTTGGTTTCAGCCGCAGGACGATTGGTTTCTCAACCTTCAGGGCAAGCGGATTTTCGAGGCGAAAGATTTCGAACAATATCTCCGCGAGTTCGGGATGGAACGGGACAGCCTCCTTGCCGAACCGACTTTCGTCGACGCCGCGAACCGGGATTATCGCCTGGCTCCGAACAGCGTCGGTCAGAAAACGGCTTCCGACGGCGGTCGGGTCGGCGTTCGAACTCCGTAAACGGAGCAAAGGAACTGTAAAGAAATAACATGTACAAAGAGCCCCGAGTGGAGGCGGTACTCCGCCGTAACTCGGGGGTTGAAGCGGCAGCTATTGTACGTTTACACAGGTTATTTATTTACAGATGCAAAGGCTTCCTTCGTGATTCCGCTTCCGGTACAATGGGCGACAAAAGTTATTTCTTTTCATCAACACCAAGGAGTTTTCCCATGTCGAAACGTTTGATCGCGTCGTTTGTTTGCTGTTGGGTTTTTGTCGCCGTCACGGCGTTCGGCCAGACCGCTCTATTCGAAAAGAAAAATCTCGCCGAATGGGACTTCTACGTCGACAAGGAAGGCGTCAAGGTCGAGGAAGTCTTCTCCTTTACCGGCGACGACGTTCTTGCCTGCAAGGGCCAGCCGTTCGGATATCTTTGCACGAAAGAGTCCTACAAAAATTTCAAGATTTCCGTCGATTGGCGTTATCCGGAAGGCGTGAAGCCGACAAACAGCGGCATCTTTCTTCGGATTGGCGAACAGCCGAAGGGATTGTTCCTGCCGCAGGTCATCGAGGTGCAGCTCGCCCATAAAAGCGCCGGCGACCTTTGGGGCTTTCACGGACGAAAACTGACCGGTCCGGCGGAACGCTTCATTGATCGGGACGGAGAAAAAATCGGTAAGACCAACGGCGTCAAGCGGATTCTCGACATGGAGAAGGAACCCGGTCAATGGAACGCCATGGAAATTCTCTGCAACGACGGTTTGGTGGTCGTCGTGGTCAACGGCAAAATCGTTAACTGGACGATCGGTGCCGAACCGCTTGCCGGACGCCTCGGATTCCAATCGGAAGGCGGTCCCATTGAGTTCAAAAACGCCGTCCTCACGACGCTGCCGTAGGAAGGTGTAAGGTGTAAGGTGTAAGGTGTAAAATCGCTTGCGTCTTACCCTACACCCTACACCCTACACCCTACACATTTCTCTTTATTTTCGTCTCACCAAAAGATATTGAGCGTGGGCGGCCAGAGCTTCGAAGGCGGTGCGGTGTTCCGTCGGGATTTGGTCCAATGCGGCACACGCCTTGTCGACGGTTTCTTTGGCTTGCCGTTGGGATTCTTCGATGCCAAGCAGCGTCGGATACGACAATTTTTTCTTCTCTGCGTCTTTGTGAAGGCGTTTGCCGACAAGTTCTTCGTCGCCGAGATAGTCGAGAAGGTCGTCGGTAATCTGGAAAGCGAGGCCGAAATTTCTTCCGAACTCGCCGAGCAGTTGAACGTTTTCCGGTGACGCACCGGCGACGATTCCGCCGAGCCGGAGCGAGACGTCGATCATTGCTCCGGTTTTCCGTCGATGAATCATCTCCATCAATTCCCGGGGCGTCGCGGTTCGGGAAAAGCCGAATCCCTTTTCGGTGGCGACGTCGTCCATTTGTCCGCCGACGAGCCAGCAGGGCCCCGACGCTTCGGCAAGGACGGCACAACAACGTCCGACAAGGTCCGGCGGAGTCAGGCGACCGATCATTTCAAACGCCAATGATTGCAGAGCGTCGCCGACGAGAATCGCGGTCGCTTCGTCGAATTTTTTATGACACGTCAATCGTCCACGTCGGAAATCGTCATCATCCATTGCGGGAAGATCGTCGTGAACCAGCGAATAAGCATGGATCATTTCGACGGCGCAGGCTGCGGGCATCGCTTCCATTCGGTTGCCGCCGCAGAGTTCGTTGGCGAAAAGCGTCAGCAGCGGCCGCAGCCGTTTGCCGGGGGAGAGCAATGTATATCGAATCGCTTCCTCAAGGCGCTTCGGACAGCGTCCGTCGAACGTCGTCGCGGCATCCAAAGCGATGTCGATCTCACGGAAAAGTCGATCCACGTAATCTTGAACGGACGGCGAAAAAGTCGAATTCATCGTCAATCGTCGGTTGAGGTTGAGAAATTTCGCGGCGGCAAATATTGACTTTCCTTCACGAAACGGCACAATGGACGGTGTTTCATTGTCTCCGCTTTGCGGAAAAATGTCAACCTCACGAAAAATTTTCGTTTCCGATCCATATGGAACAGTTTGCCTGGAAAGCCCTCGTTCACGAAGGGAAATTGGATGAATATATTCGTCGTCACGACGAAATCTGGCCCGAAATGCTTGAAGTACTCAAGGCGGCCGGTATTCGTAATTATTCGATCTGGAACATCGGCAACGAGGTGTTCGGATATTTCGAATGCGAAAAGGGCGTCGACTTCGCCGCCGAAACGCAGGCGAACAGTTCCGTCGTCGATCGATGGAACGAATACATGAAGGACGTCATGACGATGGTCTTCGATCCCGAAACCGGCGCCCAAACCCAACTACGCCGAGTGTTCTCCATGGAATAGGTGCAGGGGGTCAGGTGTAAGGTGTAGGGTGTAAGGTGTAGGGTAAGACGCAAGCGTTCCCCTGTCCCACTCTCTCCACTCTCCACTCTCCACCTTACACCTTACACCCTACACCCTACACCCTACACCCTACACCCTACACCCTACACCCTACACCCTACACCCTACACCCTACACCCTACACCCTACACCCTACACCCTACACCCTACA
>JAVBQW010000088.1:0-6355 GCA_031548665.1 Thermoguttaceae bacterium | reverse complement strand
GAGGTGAGAGGGTGAAAGAGTGAGAGGGTGGGAGAGATGTAACTGATTGATAAAACGTATCTTGCATTTTCCCTTTCACTCTCTCACCCTTTCACTCTTTCACTCAAAAGTTGGCGGTTTATTTTCTGGCGAAAGCCTAATTCTTCAATTTCTTCGCAATCTGAGCAACGTGTTTTCCCTGGAATTTCGCGATCGTCAATTCGTTTTCGGACGGCAAGCGGCTGTGGTCGCCGCCGCAGATCGTCGAGGCGCCGTACGGCGTGCCGCCGCTGATTTCCGACATCGTCACAAGACGTTGTTCCGAATAGGGAACGCCGACGACGAGCATTCCGTGATGGATCAACGTGTTGTAAAAACTCGTGATCGTCGTTTCCTGGCCGCCGTGTTGCGAGGCCGTGGAGACGAACACGCTGCCGACCTTGCCGATCAGGGCTCCTTTGGCCCAAAGGCTCGTGGTCTGGTCGAGAAAGTTGCGCATCTGGGAACTCATGTTGCCGAAACGTGTCGGTGTTCCGAAAATAATCGCGTCGGATTCCGCCAGAATATCGTTTGTCGCAAACGGAACGTCGGCAAACCTTGCTCGGGCCGCGGCGGCTCCGGACTTTTCAAGGGCTTCCATCGGAACGAGTTCCGGAACCTGATAAAAGGCAACGGAAACGTCGGGAACTTCACGTACACCCTCGGCGACCGCTTCGGCCATTCGGTAGACGTGTCCGTACATACTGTAAAAAACGATACTGATTTTTGTCGACATGGCGAATTCCTCGGGCTTGAATGGGGAAACGTTCGGAAAGCACCGTTCATTATATCGGAGATCGTCGAGAAAAAAAGCAGTGATCGTCGTTTGGGCTCTTACCGATCCGTGACAGAGCGTCGATCAAGCCGATCTTGTCAATCGAGGGGAGATCGCGTAGAATCGGTGTAATATGGAATCGGCTCCTCTTGATGGAAAGTGTGCTATGGCGAAATATGTTACGCGGTTCGGTGCAATGCGGTTTCTCGGAGTTTTTTCGTTTCCGGACCACACGCCGTTGCGACACGGAGTTCAAGTGATCGTCCGTACCAATCGCGGACAAGAAGCCGGCGTCGTCCTGTGCGACGCGACTCCTGAAGCCTTGGCGAAAATCAAAGGGGACTTGATCGAAGACCGAATCGTTCGAATAATGACGGAAGCGGACCACGCCGAACACCGAAAAATCCGTCTCGGCGAAAAGGTGGAATTCGAACGCTGCCGAAGCATCATCGTGAAAATGCAAATCGCGATGGATCTCGTTCGCATCGAACATCTTTTCGGCGGCGAACGAATCATCGTGTACTACGTCGCCGAAGGACGCGTCGACTTTCGGGAACTCGTCAAAATTCTCGCCGCGGAATTCCAAACCCGTATCGAGATGCGGCAAATCGGCGTCCGCGACGAAACCAAACTTCTTGCCGATTTCGGCGACTGCGGCAAGGACGTCTGTTGCAACGAGCATCTCATCGAAATGCCGCCGGTTTCCATGAAGATGGCGAAGCTCCAAAAAGCGACGTTGGATCCGACGAAAATCTCTGGCCGCTGCGGTCGTTTGAAATGCTGCCTGCGCTATGAATACGATCTCTACGTCGACATTCAGCGGGAACTGCCTGGTATCGGCAAGCGGGTGCAGACACCGGACGGCGAGGGCAAGGTCGTTTCCCATGAAATCCTCATTCAGAAAGTTTGGGTTGAACTCTCCGACCGCAGCCGCAAGCAATTCCATCCTTCGGTCATCCGACTCGTCAAAGGGCAGACCATCGCCGACGAACCGGTCGAAGACGAAGAAGCCGTGTAGAGTGTAGAGTTAGCGGGTTTTCGGTTCGAACGACCCTCATTACTCAACACTTAACACTCTGTACTCTACACCTACAATGAAACGCGTGTCAATTTTCGACAAGATCTACACCAGCCGTTCGGGGACCGTCGCGAAGATTTCCCGGGTAAATTCGATCATATGCAGCGCCATCCAAGGCATGACGATCGCCAAAACGAGCACCATGACGAGAATTTTCAAAACGATGGCGATCGTCTGCTCCTGAATCTGTGTCAAGGCCTGAAACAGGCCGATCAACAAACCGATCAACGTTCCGGCGAGAAGAACCGGAGCCGAAATGATCAGCGCGATCCAGATGGAACTACGGCAAATGTCGACGGCGGATTGAGCGTCCATAGAAAGGTGTAAAGTGTAGGGTGTAAGGTGTAGGGTAAGAGTGAGGAAGTAGTGAGCAGAGTTCGGGTTCCGCTTGCGTCTTACCCTACACTCTACACCTTACACCCTACACCATTCCTCCTATACCTGCCAAAGTCAGAACGCCTACCGATAGCATTTCGTTCGGGATATACGGCTGAAACGTCTCCAGCAGCATGACGACGACGAGCTGCCAACCGTCCATGAGGACGAAGAGCATCAGTTTGAAGGGCAGCGAAATGATTACCGGCGGCAACATCATCATTCCCATCGAGACCATCACGCTGGCGATCACCATGTCGAGGACCAGGAACGGCAGATAAATCTGGAAGCCGATCAAAAACGCCGTTTTGAGTTCGCTGAGCATGAACGCCGGAAGCAACGCCCGCCACGGAACCTTGCTCCACGTCAGCGTTTCCGGCATCTCGAAGTCCCGAATGTATGTCAGGAACACGAAAATATCGTCCGTGTTGCCACATTTTTGGATCTGTTCCGCCATAAATCGACGAACAGGAGCCTCCGCTCTTTCAAACGCCGGTTCCAGACCGATTTGGCGCTCCGTATAAGGAAGCACCGCGTCCTTGTAAACGTCCTGCCAGACCGGCATCATCACGAGCAAGGTCAAAAACAACGACAAGGCCGTAATTACCTGACTCGGCGGCAACTGGTTCGTGCCGATCGCCTGCCGAAGAATCGCGAGGACCGTCATGATTCGGACAAACGAGGTCGTCATGATCATGATCGACGGCGCCAGCGTGATCACCGTGAGGATGATCATGATCTGGAGCGTCGACACGATCCCGTTGGGCGACCGCAGAACCTCGGGGCCCGGTAAAAAACCCTTCGGAACACGCAACGACAATTCTTCGGGAACCGGCGGTTCCTCTTCGACCGGCGGTTCCGGCAACAATCCTTGTCTGACGAAGCCGTTTTCCGGCAGCGAACGGTTCACGGCGGCGTTGTTCGCGTCGTATTCGGGATTCCAATATCGCGGCTCCGTTTCGGCGGCGTACGCTCCGAATCCCTGCGGCCGATGCGGCCGGTAATTATTCATCGTCGCTTCCTGAGCGAACGAGAGGGAGGAAAGAAAGAAAAAAAATATGGCGATAAAACTTCCGCCAGAAAGTGTTACACCTTTTTTCAGGCGACACAATTCTCCGTCATCCCCGCGCAGGCGGGGACCTAGAGAGCAAACCTCAATGTGTTCTTGCACACGTTGTTGACGGATGCAAACAGTTCGCAACGCCTTTCGTCTAGGTCCCCGCCTTCGCGGGGATGACGGTATTTTATCTTTCAACGAAAGGTCTTCTTCATTCGCCCTATGATAATCTCTATCCATTGCGTCCTCCCTTCAGCCCGTTGGCGAGCAGTTCGGTGAGGCTCTCATCGGGATCGCTGTAGAGGTCGACAAGCGACGCCTTAGTTTTCGGAACCGTTTTGACCTTGGGCTTCGGTCTGGTTTCAACATCGGCTCCGAAATATCCGCCTTCGGCAGGTTCCTCGGCGAGATTGCTGAACATTTTTTTGAAATTCTGCGTCGACGAATTGGCGTCCTGACGGCGGCAAAGTCCGAGAAGCTGAACGACTTCGTCGGGATCCGTAATTTCGGTGATCGGCTGCACGCCATCCAGCGTTACGGAGACGAGGAGCAAACGATTACCGAGCCGTAGCAGGTTCAGTTGGTGTTTCTGCGTCAGCGGAGCGCGTCCAAGGTTTTCGAAGAGTTCTTTCGGCAACGCCCGGATTCCTTTCGGGGAAACCTTTTTGAAGAGCATTGCGAGGAGCAGAAACGTCGTGATGACGATAAACAGGCTGACGAAAATCGAAACAATTGGTCCGATGCCGCCGGAAAGCGACGGTTTGCCGATTTTTCCTTTGGCGTCCGAATTGCTATGGACAAGCGGAGCGTCGAGCAGGCTTTTTTTGCGTGGAGCGTTTTCTTCAGGTTCGAACGTCGCCGTTGATTCAACAACCGCTGGGGATGGTTGCGTTTCCGATGCTTCCGGTTCGATCGGCGTCTGCTTCAGGATCGGTCGGGACGCTACCGAAACAGGAGCAACGACGGCCGTTTGAACGACGGTCGAGTCGTTGCGCCCCATACTGGCGGAGACGACAGACGATTCCTGTGGTGATTCTATTTCTTCACGGTAAACCGCTTGCGTCGCCGGTTGAATCGGAGCGGGACGCTGGAAAGGAGCTTGCGAAGAAAAACTGTCGGCAACGTGTTGGAGCTGCTCCCGAGGCGTCGGTACGGATTGTGGAGCGAAGGAAACTCGAGCCTGATTCGGTTGGATGACGAACGAACGTTCCGATTCCTGAGCGGCAAGCGGTAAGCAGGCGATTCCGCAGCAGCACGCAAACAGGAGAGTGATTCGACGTATGGAAAACATTCCGACCGCTTTTATTGAGAGGAAAATCGATCGTCCCTGACCGATTCGGCGGAATGTTATCTGATTTTGGGGTTTTCTCCAAGAGCAATTTCGAGGAAAGCGCAGAGTGTAGAGTGAAGGGGAGCGTTTGCGAAAAGGGGGTGGTCGAGCGTTTTGAATTCAGCCCCAACGGGGCTTAACAGTGTAGCCGGGGGTAAGCCGTACTCGGCGCGACCCCCGGGTCGAGGGCTCGTAAAAAAATCCGCACCCCAACGGGGTGCAACAGCGTTGGACTCACACGACGTGTTTGCCCCCGTTGGGATCGGGTTTTATTTCGTTTCATGACCGGGGGTTACGGCGAGTACGCCTCACCCCCGGCTACTCTGTTTCACCCCGTTGGGGTGGGATGCTCGTCGCCCCCAATCGGCGAACGCTCCCAGAGTGTAGAGTGTAGAGTGTAGAGTGATGTACGCAAACTCTACACTGATCACTCTACACTCTACATACTCGGTAATCAATCTGCCGCGACGACGAGCGCTTTGAGAGCGTCAAACAATCCGAGCAGTTTCTGCGAAGAAAAATCCTTCCAGCCGCTGAGTTTGTGATTGAGAATCGCGACTTTCAGCGTTTCGAGCGATTCACGGAGATCTTCCGGAAGCTCGGAAAGATCTTTTAGGCTTTCGAGCAGTTCGCCGGTTGAAGGACCGTCGACCGGCGTCGTGGATTTTTCCGACGACTTTTTCGGCTTCTTTTTCTCCGGTTCGTCGGCGACGTCGAAAGGCGGCGTCTCGGCGTCGAACCCGTCGACGATATCCGCCGGCCCGATTTCGGCGATTCGAGCTTGGGTTCGATCCGCTGGAACCGGACGCGAGTCGTTTCGAGGATTGACGTCTTCGTCGATTTCCGCCGTAAAGATGTCTTGTTCCTGCGGCTTGAGGTTTTCGGGAGCGCCGATCGCCTCCCAACGTTGGATTCTCATCTGGGCGACGGACCAGCCGTTTTGGACGGCGCCTTCCAACCACATTTCGGCGTCTTCCCAATCGAGAGCGGCTTGGAAATGGGACCAAAACAAATTGGAATATTGCGAAGCCGTTTCACCGAAACGCTCAGAAACCCGTCGCAATCGACCGACATGCTGAGCCGTGACGTTGCCGACTCGTCGAGCCCAGGCTTCATCGGAGTAGGCGGCTCGGGGAAGTTCGGCTGCGATCATTGCGTTTCGCCAACACAGAATCACGGCTCCTTTTTCCCAGTTTGTCTGACTGACCAGTTTATTCCAGTTTCCAACATGGGAAACCGATAATTCGTCGATAAGCGGAGAATTCTCCAAAAGCGATTCGTCGATTTGTTCTTCGGTCGGAATGTCGATCATTTTCGTTGATTCTCAAGGGGGATTTCTGTAGTGTTCCGGAAGTCGATTCATTATCAGTCCTTCCCGACGGACTGTCAACGGTCGATGGAGATTCTACGGGTTTCCGATTCGAATCGGATCGGTACAATTCGCTTTTCGAGCAAGGTTTCGCTCTTCGCGATCCGATTTTAACGGATATCATAGTTGGACTGCGCAAGATATTTTTTAACCACAGAGAACACAGAGAAATCCTTGAATTTCGCGATCTCCCAGCTTGTTTATTTTGCGTATGGTACAACGCTAAAGCATATTTTATCAATATTTTGCCACGGAAGACACGGAAAAATCACGGAGAAATTCCTTGCATCATCTCCTTCCGTGTTCCTTCCGTGTCTTCCGTGGCTAAAAGCAATTTTAGGCTTGGCAGGGTA
>JAVBQW010000095.1:0-7972 GCA_031548665.1 Thermoguttaceae bacterium | reverse complement strand
TCGTATTCCGGGGCGAGCACTTCGGCGGCGAGTTTCCCGGCTTCCTGTTTTTTCGAGGGACAGCCGCAACCGGTCAGGCCGGCTTCAATGGCCTGGTACACGAGCGCCTGCTCGACGACGCTCATCGTCGCGGCGACGGCGTCTTCCTTTCCGCAGGTCAGCACGACGGATTCGGCCACCTGGGTCAGCTTCGAACCGGGAGTCGCCGTCAGTCCGAAAAGCTGCTTGTGTCCTTCTTTGATCAATTTTTCGAACAAAAAGATCAGTTCCTTCGTCTGGCCGCTGTTCGAGGCTCCCATGACGGTCCATGACGTAAGATCGTACTCCGCCGCCTGTCGGGCGCCGTCGGTCGCCATGGGAATCGTCTGCCCTCCGCGGGTCAGCGATTGGTAGATGAACGACTTCGACGGAAAAATCCGGCTGGAGCCCTCACCCGTCATGAAAAAGCGGCCCGTCTTTCGAATCGACGCGACGACCCGTTGCGTTTGGTCGAAATCGAAACCGTTGATGATCGACGGAACTCGCAACATTTCCCGAACCAGCGCAAAATCCTTATATTTCTTGTCCGAAAGATTCATAGTTGCGAAGTTAAAGGACGAAAGAGCAGCTCCAAGCGTCAGCGCTGGGTGATTTGAGCGAGTTGAAAAGACAGGATCATTCTACCCTGCCTGAATCATCCGATCAAGCGGTCGGCAACCAGTCTTTCGACGAACTTTAGTCTCCGATCAGGAAAACAACGAGCCGTTTCGGTCCGTGGACGCCGAGAATCAGGATTTTTTCGATGTCGGCCGTTCGGCTCGGGCCCGTGACGATCACGAACTCGCCGGTTTGAGCCGTTTCGAGTCTCGACTTCAGTTCGGTCCAAGCTTGGGGCAGGTTTTCCCGCAGCATCGACCGAGAAGCGACGACGATCGACAACGGCGTGATGTATGTCGTCAGGCGATCGAACGCCGTTGGAGCATAGAACAGACAGCTTCCCGTATCGCTCAGCAAGAGTTCCGGCGAAACGATTCCGGCGTCGACGGCGGCGAGTGTTTCCGGCGAGGCGTCGGCGGCGTTCGGCGGGGCGAAGACGTTTTCCTTCCCCCCTTTTTTTTCTAATTGCTCCGCGACCTGCCGGGAAAGCGGACGGTCGAGAACCGCCAAGCGGCGGCAACCGATTTCGTCGAGAAGTTTACCGATCTTTTGAACCGCTTCCGCCGTGTCGTTACAGGGAACGACTTCTCCGGCGACCGCTTCGAGATTTTTTCCAAATCGAGCGGCCTGTTCGTCAGGAGGCAGGTTTTCGGCGGCCCAAACCTGCGGCGACGGCGGCAGTTTCGGTCCGTTGTTCTTCAAATCGGCGACGGCGTCACGAATCTTCTTAAGCGTGGATTCTTGAGTTGCTGACATTACATTGAGCAAAAGAGGAACAAAGAGCCGGGACCTGCGGTCCCGGTCCCCCCAAGATAACGAAACTTCACCGAAAAGGCAACGAGGTCAAAAATACAGGTCGCGTTCCTCGGTGTTGCGGATTTTATCGATTCGTTCGACGAGTTGTTTCTTTTGCGGTCCCTCGGGATAGTTTTCGAGCTCTTTTTTGATCATTGCTTCTCCGGCGGCACGGGTTTCCGGCGAAGCGTGGTCGACGAGGTATTCCTCCAACGTCGTCAGGGCATTCGGCGTACACATTTTTTGGATAAAGCCGGGGATCGCGTATTCCATGAACACCTCGCCGGTTCGACCGAGTCGATAACACGCCGTACAAAAACTCGGAACGAAATCGTCTTTGAGCAGTTGCCGAACGACTTCATCGAGAGGACGAACGTCGCCGAGTTGGAATTGTTCCTTTTCGAGAGCCTGTGTTTGGGCGTCTCCCGCTTCGACGTAACCGCCGATTTCGATGCGACTTCCGGCGTCGATCTGCGAAACGCCGAATCCGAGGGCGACGTTGCGCAATTCCGCCGGTTCCCGAGCCGTGACGATCAAACCGGTATACGGTACGGAAAGACGGAGAATCGCAATGAGTCGCAAAAAATCGTTGTCGGCGACGTCGTTCTCGGCGACTTCCTTGATCGTAACGCCGCTGGCCGGCCGGATACGGGGAAAGCTGATCGTGTGCGGTCCGACCTTGTAATTCTTCATCAGGTGAGTCGAATGCGCAACAAGACTGAGTACCTCGAACTTCCACGGAGCGAGCCCGAAGAGCGCACCGAGCCCGACGTCGTCGCAGCCGGATTCGATCGCCCTGGCGGGAGAGTCGAGCCTCCACATGAAATCCGCCTTGCGGGTTCCCTTGGGGTGCATCCGGGCGTAGGTTTCGTGATGGTAGGTTTCCTGAAAAACCTGGTAAGTTCCGATTCCGGCCGCCTTGACGATTTTGTAACCTTCGTGAGACAGCGGAGCGGCGTTGATGTTGACACGGCGAATCGAATCCTTTCCCCGTCGGACGGAGTAGATTTCCCGGACGCAATCGGCGATGTAACCGGGACCGTAATTCCGATGTTCGCCGAACACCGCGATGAGCCGTTTATGTCCCATGGCGAGCATGTTGCGGATTTGTTCGTGCAACTCTTCCGTCGTCAACGTTCGCCGGATGGATTCCGGATTGCTACGACGAAAACCGCAGTACACGCAATCGTTCATGCAGTAGTTGCCGACATAGAGCGGCGCGAAGAGAACGATACGGTTTCCGTACACGTCTTTTTTGAGTTGCCGGGCGGTGTCGAAAATCTGTTCGACGATTTCCGGTTCGTCGGCGTTGAGCAGCGCGGCGGTTTCGTCAACGGAAAGAGCTTCCTTGTTCTTCGATTTCGCGATGATCTCCCGGACGCGGCCCGGATCGGCTTTTCGTTTGAGAAGGGAGTCGAAGAGCGCTTCGTCGACGAAATCGACGCCGCTTTCGCTCAGTTTCGACATATCGGGCAAGGCAAGTTCGGTTGTCATGGTTCAGGGTTGGGTTAAGGTTTCTTCAACGAGCTGCAATTCAACAACGAGCTGCGACCTGCGGTCGCAGAAAGCAGACGCGGCGTCAACACTCTGCGACCACAGGTCGCAGCTCGTTGGGTCGCAGCTCGTTCTTCATTCATTTTGTTGTGCCATCCAACTCTCGACGGTCAGGCCTTGCATCCGTTCGAAATGTCGGACGTTGTCCGTCACCAACACGAGTCCGTACCGAATCGCCGTTGCGCCGATCAACAGGTCGAAGTCGGGAATCGGTTGTCCAAGTCGCCGAAGCCTCGTTTTCTCCTTGGCGTAAACGTCCAATACATCAAGGAGAGAAAAGACGGCGAGCGGTCGACAGAACTTTTCGACTTCATCCCATCGGGTTTCACGTCGATTACTGTTTTCGACGCCGAATTTTAATTCGGCAAGCGTGATGATCGAAATGCCGCAATGATGAAAACCGATTTCGTCCAATTTCGCGCGAACTTCGTTGCGTCCCCGCAGATAAGACACGCATGTATCAGTATCGAGAACATAATGAATCGTCACAGTTCCACCTCACGTTCCAACGTCCGATTTTCGGCGATCGTCCGGAGCATGCGGTCGACGTCTTCTCTATTTGCTTCTCCCCCCCAAGCCCCAAAGACCTCACGAGCCGATGCGATTCCATTGGGGTCGGCTTCTTTTTCAAAATGGTAATTCCGGTTTTGAGTTCTCACACCGCGAGTTCGATGAGCGGTCAGCTCCGGCGTTTCGTCAAAATCCCACGAGCCCGCAAGCTCATCCAGTGACGGGGCGTTTGCCGGTTCTGAAAGGTAAACCACAGTGGGGGTGTGTGCCGGGGGCTGGGGGGCGTTTTTCGTCGATTCCGTCAGTTTATTCAGCAAAATCGCTTGGTCTTTCGGACCTAATTGATCGAACAAGGCAACGTAACCGTCGAGAAGCGTGTCGGAAAGGTGGAGTGTTGACATGATCTTTCTTTTCGATGTTGTTCCTGAACATCATTCGAAAACATTCATTCGCGCTGCGCGGCTAAAACGCAAGCGAATCGCCAAGCGGGGCAACCGGTTCCTTTGTTCTATTATTCTATCCGATTCGTGCGTTGGAGGAAACGCGGCGACGCTCCAGGACCGACGCCGATTGTTCGTCCCAGCGACAAAATGTGCTCCACGGCGGTTCGGTGCGTCTGCTCCGGCGACTCGAAACTCGCCGCCTTGTTCGGATAGATTTCATACATTTTCCGGTACTTCGTCGGCGTCAAGTTCGGCATCACGATGTTCGCTCCCCGGGACAAGCCCAATAATCGGCCCTGTTTCGGATCCAAAGTCGCAACGGCCGTCGTACTCGGAATGTTTGCCGCCGGACTGACCAATCGAGCCAAAGCGATAACTTTGAACGGCAAACTTTCATCGACAGACACTTGGCTCTTCGGAATCACTTTCTCAATCCCCAACTGTCCGAAGTCTGCTTCCGGATCGCCCAACGGCGTCTGCGGATGCGGCAAATACGGTCCGCAACCGATCATATCGAGTTCCATCGTTCCGAACAGCTCAATGTCCCTCGCCAAATCCTCCCAGGATTGGCCCGGAATCCCTGCCATGACACCGCTGCCGACTTCGTAACCGATCTCTCGTAAACGCCTGAGAAGTTCTAACCTTGGATGGTTTACCCCCAAGTTACGGCGAGTACGCCTCCACTTGGGGCTCTTTAGATTTGACGCTGCACTTGGAGCTCTTTGGGGAGGATGAATCGCGTTAAACAAAGAAACATTCGACGTTTCGAACCGCAGCAGATATCGGTCCGCTCCGGCTTCTCGCCAAAGAATCCAATCGGCATCGTTCCGTTCGCCGAGGCTCAGCGTGATCGCCAAGCCGTAATCCGACTTGATCCGGTGAATCAGATCCGCAATCCAGTCGGCGGCGATTCCCAAGTCTTCGCCGGCTTGGATCACGAGAGTTCCGTAGCCGAGCTTTTGGGCGAGTTTCGCGCAGCCGAGAACCTCTTCCGTCGTCAGGCGATAACGTTCAACGGAAGAATTTCCGGCCCGGATGCCGCAGTACAAACATTGGCGGCGGCAAATGTTCGACAATTCGATCAGGCCCCGTAAATACACGGCGTCGCCGACGTTTTCCCGGCGCACCGCATCGGCCCTTTTCCATAGGGTTTCGAGCTTTTCCGGATCATTTTCCTTCAGCCAGTCGAGGATTTCTTCGTATTGCATGATTCTATTATCACCTCGAAAATAATTTAGGCAAGCGAACGCCTCCCGCCCTTGTCAAGCGTTCGGGATGGGGTAGAATTCTCTTTTCGAAAAATTTCACGTTCCCGATTGAGACGGAAAACAGGTTGGAATCATGGACAAAACTTACATGGCGAAGCCGGGCGAAGTCGAACAGCAATGGTTCATCGTCGACGGCAGCAACAAAGTCGTCGGTCGTTTAGCCAGCGAAATCGCGATGATTCTCATGGGTAAGAACAAACCGACATACACCCCCCATGTCGATACCGGCGATTTCGTCATCGTGACGAACGTCGACAAAATCGTGTTCACCGGAAAGAAACTCGATAAAAAGCGGTACACCTGGAACACGAAATGGCCGGGTCTGCGTGTTGAAACGGCCCGTCACCGCATGGAAACCAAGCCGGAACTGCTCTTTACCGACGCTGTTCGCCGGATGTTGCCGAAAAACAATCTCGCCCGCAAAATGCTGTCGAAGTTGAAAGTTTACAAAAGTGGTGAATCGCATCCGCATCAAGCCCAGCAACCGCAACCGCTGGATCTGCCCGCTAAGAATAAATAAGTAGAAGACTCAAACGAAATACCGAACTCAAACGAAATACCGAGCAATGGTCAAATTCGGCGACTTTATCATCGAGGGAAACGGGAAAACCGATTGTCTGGGAACCGGTCGACGTAAATCGTCGGTCGCCCGAGTTCGGATTCGAGCCGGTAGTGGTAAGATCAGCATCAACTGCCGCGAAATGGAAGAGTTCTTCAAGACGCCTCAGCAACGAAACGCCGTTTTGGCGCCGCTCGTTCTGACCGGTAAGCAAGAACAAGTCGACGTCCTGATTCAGGTAACCGGAGGTGGAACGACCGGCCAAGCCGACGCCTGCAAACTCGGCATCGCCCGGGCGATCAAAAAGTTCGATCCGGAAACGGAACCGACGCTCCGTGAACATAGTCTTCTGACCCGGGACGCCCGGGAAGTCGAACGCAAGAAATACGGCCTCCGCGGAGCCCGTCGCGGAACCCAGTTCTCGAAACGTTAGCCCCGCCGATTCGTCATCCCCGCGCAGGCGGGGACCTAGACGGAGAGTATTGTAGGCCGTTTGCATCCGTCAACAACGTGTGCAAAAACACATTTAAATTCGTCCTCTAGGTCCCCGCCTTCGCGGGGATGACGGACCAGAGTAATCGCCCACGGAAGCATAAACTTCCGTGGGCGTTTTGCTGCGCCAATGGTTCGATTCCGAATGTTCCGATTTTGTCGAGAATTTCTTGACGGCCAAAGCGTTTGCGCTTGGAATTAACGGATTGCGTCTTGCGAAAAGATGAGGGCGCGGTAGGATGGAGTTTCTTCTCTGTGTAATGGTGATATTCGTCATCCCCGCGCAGGCGGGAACCTAGAGAACAGATTCCAATCGGTTCTTGCACACGTTATTATACGGACGCAAACGGTTCGTGCCCCCTTTCGTCTAGGTCCCCGCCTTCGCGGGGATGACGATTCACGGTTTTTTCGTCGCATGGTTAAGCAGAAAGACGACAATTTGTTCGCCGACTCGTCGATGAGCTTCGGCGAGCACCTCGAAGAGCTGCGAAAATGCTTGTTCAACTCGCTCTACTGGATCGCGGGCGGGTTCGCGTTCGGCTTGTTTTTCGGTGCCTCAATCGTCGAGTATATTCAGGTTCCCGTTCAAAAGTCGCTGGAAAAATACTATACGGCTCAATCGCTCGCCAAGCTGGAGTCGGAGGCGAAAAAACTCGAAGACGAAGGACAGCCTCCAGGTATTTTCAATGTCCCGGCGCAATACGGAATGGTTCCTGTGGAGTTCTATCTTTTTCCCGGCGAACTGGAACGGGTCATCGAGCAGCAATCCCAAAAGGTGGAAGGCGCGGAAACCGGCCTTGCCGCGCTTCGAGACGTCGATAATCTGACGAAACGTAAGTCGGTCCTCGAAAAGAAGCGTTCAGAGCTTCTCGGTGGGCTTTATTCTCATGGAGCGACACCCCATTTGGAGGAGCAGCCGGTTCGAGTCTTGTTTTGGACGAAAATCGTCGGCGACGCACGAACCCGAACCCGGGCTTTGGGCGTCTATGAGGCGTTTGGGATCTATATCAAGGCGTCGTTGGTTCTTGGTGTCGTTCTTGCTTCGCCGGGCATCGTCTGGAGTATCTGGTCGTTCATCGCGGCGGGCTTGTATCCTCACGAAAAAAAATACGTCTATTATTTCATTCCGGTCAGTATTCTGCTGTTTGTCGGTGGGGCGGCGTTCGCGTTTTTCTGCGTGTTCCAGTTCGTGTTGGACTTCCTCTTCGGATTCAACGCCTGGATGAACATCGATCCGGATCCCCGGATCAGCGAATGGGTCGGCTTCGCCCTGCTTCTGCCCGTCGGCTTCGGGGCGAGTTTTCAGCTTCCCCTCGTGATGTTCGTGCTTGAACGCGTCGGAATCTTCACGTTCAAGCAATATTTGTCGAGTTGGCGAATTTCGGTGCTCGCGATTTTCGTCCTTGCCCTGCTTTTGACGCCCGGCGATCCCGGCAGCATGCTCTTGATGGCGCTGCCGCTGACGGTCCTCTATTTCGGCGGCGTCTTTTTCTGTTGGCTGATTCCTCGCAAAAAAGGAATCTTCGACGTCGAAGAGATCGAGGAAGGGTAGTACAATGTCTAGGAAATAGTGTTCGTCATCCCCGCGAAGGCGGGGACCTAGACGGAAGACGTTATTGACCGTTTGCATCCGTCAATAACGTGTGCAAGGCCCCATTCGAATCTCTTCTCTAGTGGATATTTTGCCTTGGTATTCCCTGAAAAGACTTTAATTT
>JAVBQW010000158.1:0-3497 GCA_031548665.1 Thermoguttaceae bacterium | reverse complement strand
GAACGCTCCTCTTCCGTCGAAAGAAGAGGGGACGTTCGAACGAAGAAAAAACGGCAGAGGGAGCGCAGAAACTGAAAGATGATCACCTCCCGGCCGCACGGCTCTTGTTGTCACGCGAATAGTCGCCGTCATCATCGTCGTTATCGAATTCGAATTTGTTCTGCATGTCGGGACCGTTTTCGACGATCGAACTGATGATCCGTTCCGCTTCGGCGTACTCTTCACGATGGGACCGCAACGACTTGCGGTATCCCGCCGAGCCGTCGGCGAGCGACCGGATATTGACGTTCTCTTCCTCGATCGCGTCCATGATGAAATTTTCCACGACGGGATTCGAGGACCTGAGCGTTGAAAAAAAGAATTCAAGAACGTCAATCCTGTTTTGTGATTGGTCGATCAGGACCTTGTACTTTTTGATCTGATCGGTCGCGGCCTGGATGCCGTAATGGGCGGCACCACGTCGACTGAGCGCCTCCTGGTACTGCTTGCGTTTGCGTTCCTCCATGTCGGCGGGAGACTCGAGCGGAGCGGGTTTTTTAACGGGAGTTTTAGCCATGCTGGAATCCTTTGTGAAAGAGGACGGTTTACGAAATAACGAACGAATTATCTTCAAAGGGCTCACCGAGAACGAGTGTGTCATCGATCGCCCTTTTTCTCGCGGAAATGCGCCGAAAAATCGACGCGGACTCTTCATCGGGGAGGAGATACCCGTCGATCGCAACGGCCGTCGACGGCGTGTCGTCTCGCAATTCCGTTCTGCGAGATTTCAAGATAGACCTCGGCAGAAGGCCGAACCTTCTCACAATGCTCCGGATCGTGTCCGGTCTACACCCGTACTTTTTTTTGATTGTTTTGTACGACATTCCTGATATATAGGCGTCGATGATCGCGTCATGATCGAATTTACGTTTCGCGGCCATGATCCTGCAATTCCCTCCATCGTTTGACGAGTTCGGTCCAAAACTTGACGTGTCGAAGCCGCTGGCGCCGACGAAAAAGAACGTAATCCGGATCGACGACCGCGTAACGGACGACGTACTCGCATTGGCTGCAAACGTTCTCGGCAGCCCAAAAGCAGCCGTCCGGACAGGCTTGATCGTCGGTGCAACCGCAGGTGCAGCATTCCATGGAAAAACCTCCTAAAACGTGATGCCGTGAGCCTCGCGCAATTCCCGTTCGGCGCGGGACTGCTCGGGGTCTTTCGGCTTGTTGGGTTTCGCGGCCGACGCCTTGACGCCGGGTTTGACGATGTTTCGACGGATATAGTCGTGGAGCTGCTCCAGGGTGTAGCGGACACGCTTCCCGGCCATGGTGTGATACAAGGCGCCGGTCTGGCGGATCCGGAACAGCGTCCGGACGGAAACTTTCAACACCTTCGCGGCGTCGTCGAGTGTCAGGAGTTCTTCGTAATCCATGTTGCACCTATTCTGACAATTCGCTCATTATGAATTCGATGTCGTCACAAATACCTTCCGGCATTTTTTTGAAAACACTGGTGATTTTGTTCTTGAGATTTTGAAGATAATACCGTGCTTCACTAATTGCAGTCTTTCGCCATTTAGCTTTCCGCTTTGCTTTCCGAAGCTTTTCCTCGACCTGCAAAACATATTCGTTACAGCAGTTGACGATTTCTTGTACGTCCGGAGTGGCCTCCAACGAACGGAGTTGTTCCGCCGTCAGATTGGCAATCAAAAAACGTTCGAGATCAGTCGTTCCGTAAATCATGATTTCCTCACAAAAAAACCAGAGTCCGTTGACGGCGTTGTTCCTCCGGCTCTCGATGGATCTGGCCGGTGCCGTGCGAAAACATTGGGGCCACACACGGAGGCACCGTCAACGGACCGCTCACTTCGTCAGTGGCGAACGGCGGGGGACGGACTTGACGTCGTCCTCATGAATAAGTCTTGTCACTTCCATCATTTCCTCTTACGGTTCCAAGTTTGAATGGTGTTCACATTTTGCAAAAACGACACTGATACAACGGCGGTTGTCCGCCTGCTCGAAACAGTTCGGGGTCGGAAACGAAAGCGATTCGACCTTTCGACCCGTCTGCGATTCGATTTCCTGCACTGCGTTGGCGACGAGCATGGCGATAAACTGGTCGTACTTCATCTTGGGTTCGGACGGCTTGTTCATGGATCTGCCCCTTCAAAAACAAGAAACCGGCCCCCACCGCCCCAGGTGACGTTCGGGCGGCGAGGAACCGGTTTCTCGGTGATTTTTCTAATTGTGTGTGCTTCCGCACGCTGAACGTCACGGAAGCAGTTATACAAAAAGTGTAATATGCCGTCAATGGGGCATTACACAAAAAGTATAAAATATTTACTCGTTCGGAAGCAAGTCCCGAGTTTTCTTGAGGTTCAAAGCTTTCGCAATTTTCGGAAGGTCTCCGATATTTGGTGCTCGTGACGCATTTTCCCAAGAATAGACCGTACTTATTGCGACTCCAATCGAATCGGCAAACTCCAGAGCATTCAGCCCGGCTTTTTCTCGAAGTTTTTTGAAGTGAAGAGCGAACCGACCGGAGTAGGTTTCCTTGTCGGGTTCTTTCCGTGCGGGGGCCATCATCATTGATTTCATGGTCAAAGTTTTCGGAATCGTAAAACATTACGTCACCTCGTTAATTCGACGGAAAGGTTTGCCCCGTCCAAAAATTTTCCCACCGGCGCTACGACCGTTGCGGTTGGAACAACCGGACACGTTGTTTGAATCCACCCCGGGACCGACGCCCAGGAGAGTTACACAGGGAGCGCCGGCGCCCGAGGGGACGTTCAACCTTCACCGACCGGAACGCCCGGCCAATGGGTCGCCGCTCTTCAAGGCGTCGGCCTGCCTGATTGTTGCTCCAGTCGAAAAGAGGTACAATAACAAGTGACCAACCCCGTTACTTCCCTCAATTCGAAAGGAGCGTTTTCGTGCTTTCCAATCAAAAATGCGCTTATTGCAGCCGCGATTTGCGAAAGGACTCCGAAGATACATTCGATAAATACCAACTGGCCTGTCGAAATTGGGACTGCCGCGTCGAATTTTGCAGCCACTGTACGAAACTGATAGACGACGGAAAGCTGAAAAAGTGTCCCAAGTGCGGTACTACATTTGCGGAGGATCCACCGCCGAACCCTCCTTCGGAATGTGAAAACTCAATGAAATCCCCCTGATACAGTATTCGTACGCATTGTATTGGGTGGGCGGCATTTTGCTCGGATCGTAAAGCGACTGGCGGATATGGACATGGTCCAAAGTCTTGCCGGTTGTTTCCTCGATCTCTTTCACCAAATTGGCCGCCGCCTTGGCGTCCCCATCATTAATAAGCCGTGTGGCTTCCATCATCACCTCCCTTGTTGTGAATGCCGTCGGGCGGCCCATCCGTCCGACTCTTGTTGTTGCTCCCAACGGAAAAGAGTAGAATAACGTTCTCTGACAACTTTATTCCCCCTAATCCGAAAGGAGCGTTTCGCATGGAAAAACTTGTCGATCGTTTTCAGGCCGTGGATGAA
>JAVBQW010000186.1:0-8688 GCA_031548665.1 Thermoguttaceae bacterium | reverse complement strand
GGCATTCGACTGACATTTTGAGAAAAGGTTTTGCCGTTTCGCTTTTTTTCGTAAAGTCAAATACCGCCGAACGATGAGCCGACCAACGGAAGGCGGCGTCGATGAAGCCGAAGGCAGCCGCCTTACCGTGCTACGGTATCGAAGAACATTGATCCTCTCCGTTGTTTCGTGCCCGATCCGTCGATTGCTTGCGTTTCAACGAGTCCCGGATAAAAAATCGGAGCCGCGACTGTTCGGAGCCGCGACCGTCAGGAAGCGGAAGCCCCGGAAAAACGGAGACTGTAGCAGGAAAGTTGTCGTTTTTGTCTCTTCGGCCTTAAAGGCCATCGCATCACAGCCCAGGGCAAGGCGTACTCGCCGCCGCCCTGGGAGACCGGTCGTGTTCATCAACCGCCGCCCTGAAAGGGCAGTGCAGAGCCGGTGTTGCATTGCCCTTTCAGGGCGAATCGTGCTTGAGGCCTCCGCTTCCCAGGGCGTTGCCCTGGGCTGTGATGCAATGCCCCTTTCGGGGCGAAATCGGTAAAACACCAACTTTCTTGCTACACTCTCGAAAAACGTTGGGGTTCCGACCGAATTATTTTTTGAAGAATTCCAGTGTTCGTTGGAATTCCGGATTCGACGGTTCGAGTTCAATCGCTTCCCGAAGCGTTTCTACGGCATCGGCTTTCTTTCCGAGACGAAATTGGGCGACGCTCAAATTGTACCGTAATCGAGCCTGTTTGGGCAACAGCTCGGCGCCCTTCTTCAAGACGGGCTCCGCCTCCGCCAGTCGATCCTGTTGCGCTAACAGCAGGCCGAGCGAATACCAGGCGTCGCCGAGATTCGGATCGATTTCCAATACACGCCGAAATTCCTTTTCGGCTTTCTCCGATTCGCCGCGCTGGTCGAAGCACATCGCGAGGTTGATCCGGGCCGGAACAAATTCCGTGTCGAGTTTCAACGCCTGTTCGTAAGATTTGACGACGCTGTCCGTCAGGTTGCGGACGACTTTCAGATACGTCGTTTCGACTTCTTCGAGCGTCGCTTTGTTCGCGCCGCTGCGTTGGTATTCTTCCATGGAAGCGTTAAACCAAAGCACCGCTTCGTTCAACTTCGGCTGCACGAGATTCTGCCGCAACACGCCGAGGTTTAGATGGGCCGCCGGCTGGTCCTCAATGGTTCGTTGAGCGGCAACGTATTCGGCCAAGGCGGCTTCCAATTTCTTTCGCTGATCGTCGGAAAACGTTTTCGGTGGAACGGAAGCTAAAAGCCTTGCCGCTTCGCAACGGACGGAACGCAACGGATCGCCGAGCAAGGGACCAAGTTTTTGTAACCGATCGGCGTCCGGCAAATTTCGCAAGCCGTCGATCGCCGCGAAACGGACCAAACCGTCGACGTCGGTCAACATACTCTCACAGGGCGGTTGGACCGCCGGCCAAACTTTTTCCAACAATGCTTCCGCTCCGGCGCCGGAACCCGCGAGATGGTCGCTCCGCTTCCGATCTCGCTGGCGCGTATCCTGAATGATTTCACGATTTTTATTTAAGTAATCCATGATTACAGGATCTCCGTACCGGGCAAGCAGCGCGACGGCGCTCGCCCGAACAAAGGGCCGGACGATTCGATCGTCGGATTCCCTGGCGACTTCCAACAGTTTGCCGATTGCCGCGAGATCGCCTTTTCGACCACCGGAAATCGCGTAACCGTAATGGTCGGGCAATGGCTTTTCCTTGCTGTATCCGACGGCCGCTTTTCGCTTTTCGCCGTACCAGACGTCGCAACGGTCCTTGGCCCATTTCGCGGTTTCGCCCTTGGAACGATCTCGGTGACAAATATTGCAGGCGTTCGGAACGTTCATCGCCAAGGTCAAGTCGGGATTCGGTTTCCGAATGCTGTGATCGTGCCGCGGATGAACAACCATGTACTTGACCTCGGGAAAATGGCATTCAACACATTTCGTGCCCGGTTTCGAAGCGTCCGGATGGAAATGATGGTTTACGGTGTCGTAAATTCCCGGAGCGTGACATTGAGCGCAAAGTCGGTTGCCTTCGAATTTCAACTTGCCGGAATGGGCGTCGTGACAATCCGTACAGCGAACGCCCTTCGAGAACATCTTCGATTGCAGGAACGAACCGTATTCAAAATCCTCTTCGAGCAGTTGGCCGTCGGGATAGTAGATGTTGACGTCGAGCATCTCCGGCGTGAAGTAGTCGAGCATCGCGGCCTGCGGCGGCTTCGGACCGGGATGGGCGTATCGTCTTCTTGCATGGCAGGCCGCACAGGAATCAATTGACTCCGCTTGCGTTGCCGACGTCAGCGAAAAGAAATTCGACTTTTTTCCATCCGTCGGATTGGGAGATTGGCATCTCGTGCCGATTCCGTGACAGGACAGGCAGTCGACGCCGAGGTTGTCCCATTCGGTTTTGTACGAATTCGTCGGAAGGTCGAAATTCCGTTTCAAATTCGTCGTATGGCAGTCGGAACACATCGTGTTCCAATTTTGTAACTGCTTCGTCCAGTGCAGCGGGTCGTCGGGTTCGATCTGCTCTTTGGGATAAAGATGGAACCAGCGTTTTTTCACGGTATCCCAAGCGAACGGCAAACATTGGAGCCGGCCCGTGTCGCCTGGCAACTCGACCAGATATTGTTGCAGCGGCGCGACGCCGATCGTAAATTTGACTTCGAGTTCTTGTCGGTTTCCTTTCGAGACAAGAACGTCGACGAAGAATTTTCCGTCACGGCGAAAGAATTTCGCCTTTTCGCCGAAATCGACGTCGATTTCCAGACGACGAATCAAGGCGTCGAGATTGTCCTGTGCGGCGGCAATATCGCCGGGTCGCGCGAATCCGATGTCGTTTAAAAATTTAATTTCGGCGTCCAGTTCGTTCCGTTTTTTCTCGTCGAGATGTTTTTTGATCTTTTCCGCGACTCCCGACTTGGCGTCCTTGAGCGACAGCGCAAGGTCCGCGACGTCGGCGACGACCAAAAACTTTTCGAGGTCCGATTCCGACAGGCGAAGAAGATCGTCGAAGCCGACGTGAACGAATTCGACGTTATTGAAATCGCCGAGCACCGTTTTTTCGTCGGCGTGCTCCATCGCCTTTTGGTGCATGGAGCCGTTCCAGAGCTTGAATTCCTTTTCATGGCAGTTGGCGCACGACGAAGCGTTTTCCGCCGCCGTCAGCGACGGCAAACAAAGTAATGCCGTAATGAGAAAAACGAAATAGAACATCGGATTAGCGGAAAGTATTTTGCGATTGGGGCTCTGATCCCCCACCGTTTTCGCCTATTGGTCGCGTTCCGTCAAGAGCCGGGGGTGTAGGCGTACTCGCCGTAGCCCCCGGATACGCGGCGTTTTTTTCCGGGGCAATCCATCCGGGGGCTAACACCCCCGGCTCTTGCGCTAACACCCCCGGCTCTTGCGCTAACCCCCCGGCTCTTGCGCTAACCCCCGGCTCTTGCGCGATCTGATCTGCAGCGAGCAGTTTGCGTCAGCGGAGGACGACGTCAACGACGAACGCCGCGAACAACAG
The DNA here is from genome assembly GCA_031548665.1 of Thermoguttaceae bacterium. Lineage (GTDB taxonomy): Bacteria > Planctomycetota > Planctomycetia > Pirellulales > Thermoguttaceae > WRKP01. The sequence goes on along the minus strand of JAVBQW010000186.1, from coordinate 5,176 downwards.
GAAGACCGGAAGATGATCGAACAAAGCCATTCGAAACGATCCGGGCAGCATTCAAACGAAATAGATTGAATTGCCGGAATACCGGCTAAATGGGAGGGGGAGAATTATTCGAAGAGCAGCAACCCCAAGCCCTCGGCGAGATCGAAGGAGTTTTCGGCGTTCCAACATTCGATTCCCTGACCGGGGACGATGCGGCGGATGCCGACGGCCCAAACCGTTTTCGGCATCGGAAATTGGTCCGTCAACGAGTCCAACGGAATCGCCGCCTCAATGTACCAATAGTTTTTGTCCTCGTGCCGGGCGACGTACCAACTCGGATTCCAACTCTTGTCGCCCCAACAGGAATCGACGACCCAACCCCGGGAATCGACCGCCAAGGTATAATACGTTCCGTAATCCCGATCGACGTCGAGAAGAATTTCGACCCGGTCCTGATCGTCGATGTTCGCGTCGCGGCTCCTCGGCTTTTCGGCGGTCGGCGGATACGAGAATCCCGCGGCCCGTTTGCTGCGAATTCCAACGTATAAATACTGTTTATCGTACATAAACATAACCTGCGTGCCGAAATTTTTCGACGCCGCCAAGGATTTTTCCTCTCGCTGGATTCCAACGGTTTTGTCGTCGTCGGTTTCCTGCTTGAGCAATTCACCGAGCCGTTTTCGCGGTTTTTCGGGGGTCAACGTGTACATTTTGCTGGAAAACCAAGTTCCCTGGTCGAAGTTTTTGTCGAACTGGCCGTCAAGGTACGGTTTCGCCGCCGTGAACGCGCAGCGGATCATCGGCAGCGGCGACTCCGCCATCTCGGGCGGAAGCTTGGTTCGGTCGTCAATGGAAAGCCAGTGTTCGCCCCGAGCCCGCATTCCCCAGACGTCGTCGTACTGAGAACGTCCCCGAGCCTGAAAATAACGAAGAGCCTCGGGACCGGCTCCGCTCCGAAGCTGCATCGACGCCAGAGAAAAGCGGATTTGGGTGTCCTTGGCAAGATCCGGCATCGTTTGGTCGAGGTATCGTCCAATCGCGGCGGCTCGCTCCCAACGGTTTTGCTGTTCCTGTCGGCTCGAACCGAAACCTGCGGCGGAACCGGTTTGCGCCACGGCAGCGATTCCCTTTCCGGTACCCACCACGCCGCCGCTCGTCACGCTGTTCTTTTGTTGGAGCCTCCAATTCGTTTCCGCTGAAGAATAATACTGGAGCAACCAACGGAACGCGTCCCGCGACAACGGATGTTGCGAATACTGCTCCGCGACCATGTTGAAGGCGTCGACGGCGGCGTCCCAATCACCGTTTTGAGCGAATTGACGTCCCATTTCGAGCAACGCACGCACGGCGGCATCCTGATCGACTTTGCGAAGCAATTCCGAAGCGGTCGCCGCAAGTTGTGTCTTGGTTGCCTGTCGGCCGCCGGCCGCCGCGTTCGCCGACATGTTTTGCAGGATGCCGAGCGAATGTCGTCGATGTTGGATCAGCGCTTGGACTTCCGACCATCGGTCCGCGTAGGATCCGATCAGCGCCCGACGGCAATCCGATGCCGGCGGAATCTCCAGACCGGCCAGGAAATCCCGATTGGCGGCGGGGGGGCAATCGTCCTTCGATGTCGAAAAACCGAGAATCGACGGTCGAACTTTCTGCGATTTCCCGGTCAATCCCCGGGAAATGTACGCGATTTCATCGTAAGGTTGCCCCAATCGGGCGGAACCCTCCAACACCTGGATGTTGACGTCGCCGAACGCTCCGTCGGCCAGCGCGAGATGAATTTTCTTGACCGACCACGGCGCGAGACCAAGTTCCGTCTGTTGATGCGGAAACGCCTTCGGGTCCCCCGCCTGTTTGACGGCTTCGACGACTTCGCGGAGGACGAATTCCCGAAGCGGGTCCTTTTCGCGACCGGATTCCAAGCCGCTGGAAAACACGACATCCGGCTTCCATTGTCTGATCGCGGCGACAAGCCGTTCACGGAGCATTTGGAGCCCTTTGCCGTCGTTTTCCTTCTGTAATCGTTGGACGATTTGTTCCGGCGTCAGACGGATTTCGTCGCGGTCCAACGAAAACATTCCGAGATCCCAGCCGCCGACGGCTCCGCAACGGAGCATCGCTTCGTGAACGCGGTCGATCCATGTCGACTCGAAATTCTCGTGTTGTTTTGACGATTCACGAAAGAGGAGCAGCGTCCCGCCGAGATAACCCTGTTCGGCGCAGAGTCGGACAAACGCTTCATAGGGAATTTCGTCCGCCTGTCCGAACAGACCGAGAACCGCAAGACGTTTGCCGCCGCTCCGCTGGATCTTCCAGGAATCGCCGCCGTCGTTGGTTGCGAGGATCGTTCCCAGATCGCCAACCGCGAAACCATTTTTCTCGTCGAGGAAACAGAGCTTCCGAATCGGAACATTGACACCGGTCGGCGTGCCTTTCCATGTTTTTCCGCGATTGAACGAAGAATAGATGAACGTCCCCGGATTTCCGGCGACCCAAAAAACACCCGACTGAGTATCCAGCGTGTTCAGGTCGACGGCCGTTGCCGCGTTTCCCGGCAAGCTTCCGGAAACCGTGTTCCAACGCAATCCTCGATCGTTCGTCCAGAGAACCAATCCTTTTTCGCCGACGAGCCAAGCGAACAGACCTTTCGGCGTCGGATCGAGTTTCAGACCATTGATTCGACCGGTTCCCAAATCCGGTGTCCGGGACAATTTCGGCGTGCCTCGGAGAATCTGGACCGTTCCCTGCGAACCGATTCCGACGCCGTTTTTTTCATCATAGAAATCAATGTCGGCCCAACCTTCGCTTTTTCCGCCTTCCGTCGGCTTCCAATGTCGGCCGCCGTCCTCTGTTCGAAGGATGCCGCTCGGATAAAGCTCGGAAGACTCCCCGGCGATCCAGGCTCGCATCGGATCAAGCATTCGGACTTTATGAAGGATCGGCAAATCGACGGCCGGAAACAGCGTCCATTTTTTTCCGCCGTCCGACGTGGTCAGGATGACGCCGCGTCCTCCTCCCCGGGTTGCGAACGAATGCTGAAACCCGCCGACCACAAAACCGACGTTTTCGTTGACGAAATGAATGCTGTGCAACGGACAATCAATCGGCGTCGACTGCTGCGACCATTTTTTTCCTCCGTCAAGGGTCGACCAAACGACACCGTGGTCGCCGACGGCCCAACCTTGCTTCGGATTGAGAAAAAAGACGTCGTTCAATCGAGAGTCCAACTGCATTTCGTCGTAGGGCGACGGCGGCAGACCGGGAATCGAGTTTGCTTCCGGATTGAAATTGACGTTCAACGGGTCTCGAAGATTGCCGATCGGTCGCCCCGCTCCGCGTCCGTCGTAGACGCCTTGGGGGCCGTATGCCATCTGGACGACCGGCTGGCTCGAATTCTGGGGCGGTTGGTTGATGAGCTGGTCGGGACGAGCCAACGGATCGTGAATCAAACCCAACGACGGCGAATTCTGTGGCGGCGGAAGATAGCCGCCGGGATTCGGATTCGCTTGTCGTGGCGTTTTAGATTTCTTCGCCGTTTGAGGATTCTGCTGTTTGTACGTTTCGGCGAGCAACTCCATACGGGACTGCTGGGCGTCCGCTCGGGAAACAAGAAAAGCGAGAGAAATAACGATCGCGATCGTCGGAAGTCGAAAGTTCGACGAGGTAATCATTGATCGGTGCGGGGAAAGTGAGTCTGAAAAAAGGTTCTTTCCCCGGACTATATAAAAACCTCGAAAAGAGGTCAACCCCAATTTGATTGTTCCCGTTCCGTCATCCCCGCGCAGGCGGGGACCTAGACGAAAGAGGTTGTTGACCGTTTGCATCCGTCAATAACGTGTGCAAGAGCGTATTGAAATTTGCTCTCTGGGTCCCCGCCTACGCGGGGATGACGACATTAGGCTTTCGCCAGAAAGTTTCATACCGAAAACGGAGAGGTGAGAGGGTGAGAGAGTGAGAGAGTGAGAGAGATGTAACCGCTTGATAAAACGTATCTTGCATTTTCCCTTTCACTCTCTCACCCTTTCACTCTTTCACTCAAAAGTTGGAGGTTTATTTTCTGGCGAAAGCCTAAAACTACTTATCGCGGAATAATGATATCGACCTCAATCGGTTTGCCGAGTGTTGTGGATTCGCCTTCGGCGTACTTCCACGAACCCGGATGCGAGATCGTCCGATTGGTGAGCATCGTACTCCGTTGCGAGCCGTCGGGAAAGGTCGCGACGAGTCGGAACCGCCGGATTTTGAAAGAATCTTCGGCCGAAACGATTTTCAATCGGTTGACGGATTGCAACGACGTCGTGATCTCTTTGAAAATCGGAACCGAAACGGTTTTCCAAATCCCCTTGGTTTCATCGCCTCCCGCTCCCGGCAATCGGCCGAGAGAAACGCCGTTGAGCGTTGCCGTGCTGTGATATCGGTCGGAAGCGTCCATGCCGCAGCCGTCGTAAACCAGTTCGACTTTCGTCGCCTTGGCAAAATCGTCGACGGAGCGAATTTTTTCTATCGGCGGCGTCAGATCGGTTGGCAAAGCATAAGTCAACTCGACCGGCGTTTCGTGGAGCGTCGTTTGAAGGATCGGTTCGGTGGAAACGAGCCGAATCTCCGACCACGCGGCCCAATCGGCGCTGGAATTATCGTTCGGACCCACGTCGGCGACCAAACGGAATCGGACCGTCTTGCCGCGCCAAGGGGAAAGATTGCAAACCAACGGCGTCCAACGACGTTCGGCCCAATTGATCTCCCCGGCAAGTTTTTCTTGCTGACCGTCTTCTTGCACGAAAACCCGGTACAGCACGCCGTCGGACTTGTCGCCGCCGTTGCGAATACCGACTTCGGAAGAAAACGCGATTCCCGGCAGGTCCGGAACGGCGACCGGTTCGCTGAGCATGAAGGCGTATCCCGTCCCGCCCATGTACGGCGGATGGATCGCCCACGCTTTGCGGGTTCCGTCGCCGCAGGAAACCGTTTCGGTGTGAACGTAAGCCCCGCTCTTGCCGTCCATCGCGGTCGGTTGTCCTTTTCGGTAACAGTATCCTGTTTCAAAACGTTCCGGGATTTTTTGTAACTCCCCTGGTAAGCCCCCAGCTTTAGCTGGGGGACTCCCAAAGTTTGACAGCTCCGGGAATAATAAAAGTCTCCCTACTTGAGAACCGCTCAAAGCTCAACAAGCAAGGAGACTTCACAATGCCAACAACAGAAAGTT
>JAVBQW010000118.1:0-9547 GCA_031548665.1 Thermoguttaceae bacterium | reverse complement strand
CGGTCGCCCACAAAATCCTGCTCATCGCCCATTCGTTGGTCAAAAACAATGTTCACTGGCAAAACAAACTTCTCGAAAAATCTTCGTAAATTCCACTTTTTCTCTTGACGAAAAACACAATTGCTTCAGGGCGAACATTTTGAGGGCTTCGTCAACCCAGGGCGACGCCTTCGGCTCTGCCCTGGGCTGTGATGCTATGCCCCTCCGGGGCGAAATCGGTAAAACACCAACTTTTTTCTCGACTTTTCACGATCATCTTCTTTCCTTTCCGCCCCCAATCGGCAAACGCTCCCATTTGAACTACGTATTGATACCCCTCCCCTCTCCCTCGGGAGAAGGCTAGGGTGAGGGGCGTTCGGCGTTAATCCAACGGAAAGGAGAAAGATTTCCAATAGCTCGGTTTTCATGTCGTTTTTCATGTCTTCGACCACAGAGCCCCTCACCCTAACCATTTACGCCTGGACGGCAGGTCCCTCCCAGAGGGAGAGGGGACGGTAATCTGAAGTCTTCTCAAAAAAGTGAAAAACTCGTCTTGACCCGTTTCGGAAAATTTTCTATACTCCCTTGCGTTGCTGGGGGCGGCAGGCCGAACCCGGCGACGCGGTAAACGGATTTACCAAACGGCGTTTCCCGACGCCGTGATTCAAACCCAAGGAAAAGGAGTTCTTTCTGTTTCGTCGCCGAACGATCTTCGGCGGGCCCGATCCCCGATAAGGAGCTTACCGTGTCCTATTCTTCCGACGACGCCGTGAAGGAACGGATCCGCGAGGCGATTGATATCGTCGATCTGGTGCAACAGTTCGTCCCGCTCAAACGCGCCGGCAGAAACTACGTCGGACGCTGTCCCTGGCATGACGACTCCAAACCGAGTTTGCAGGTCAATCCGGAACGACAGACCTATAAATGTTGGGTCTGCGACATCGGCGGCGACGTGTTCTCCTTCATCATGAAGGTCGAAAACGTCGGCTTCAAGGAAGCCTTGGAGATCCTCGCCGACAAGGCGGGCATCCCCCTGCCGAAACAGGAAAAGAAGATCTTCCTGAAGCCAACCGGCCTGAAACCGACCCGACCGAAAAATAACGACCCGAACGTCGATCCCAACGCTGAACTCGACCAGTTGGCGTATTCAGACGACCTTGAAGCCCCTTCCTCCGATGCGGTCGAACAACCGCGTGAGGTCGATCGACAGACCTTGTTTCATGCCGTCGATTGGCTCGCCAAACAATACCATCACGCCCTGCTGACGCTGGAAGAAGCGGAACCGGCACGGAAGTATTTGCGTGATCGAAAAATAAACGACGAAAGCATCCGCAAGTTCCTGATCGGTTACGCTCCGATGGAACGCGATTGGATCGCCAAAAAAGTCAAGAACGATTCGAAACGGTTACAGATTTTGGAACTCGTCGGCAACCTGATCGGTCCCGACGCCGAAGCGAACACCGAGCACCGAACGAACACCGCTTATTACGATCGCTTTCGGGGCCGCGTGCTGTTTCCGATCCGCGACACGCAGGATCGGCCCGTCGCCTTCGGAGGCCGCGTGATTCCGGGGTCGCCCTTGACGAGTAAAGCGAAATACGTCAACTCGCCGGAAACGCCGCTGTTTTCGAAACACCGGATGCTGTACGGACTGGAGTCGGCGCGACGAAAAATGAAGGACACGCGCCGGGCGCTGATCATGGAGGGATACACCGACTGTATCGTCGCCCACCAATTCGGTTTCGAGGACGCGGTCGCCGTGCTCGGAACGGCATTGGGCCCGGAGCATATCCGAATTTTGAAACGGTATGTCGACAAGATGCTGCTCGTGTTGGACGGCGACGAAGCCGGGAGAAAACGGGCCGACCAGGTATTGGAACTTTTTGTTGCGCAGGGCGTCGACATGTCGGTGCTCACGCTGCCGGCGGGGCTTGATCCTTGCGAGTTTTTGGAGGAAAACGGAGCCGACGCGTTCCGGATGCTGATCGACGCCGAAGCGACGGACGCGTTGGATCACGCTTTCCGTAGCGCAACGTTCGGTATCGATCTCGAACACGACGTGATCGGTTCGAGTCGGGCCTTGGACAAGTTGCTGACGATCATCGCCCAATCGCCGACGCAGGGAGCCGGATTCGACGATCCTCAAAGAATACGAATCGAAAAGACGTTGCAAAAACTTTCCCATCGATTCGGCGTGACGGAAGATGAAATCCGCCGCCGGGTCAAGGAAAAGAGGAAAAAAATTCAGGAATCGCCCCGTCGAGATTACGATTCCCCTGTAGAAAAAACGGTGATTCCGGACGAAAACGATGTTTGGAGTTCGCCGGAGAACCTTCCCGACCAACTGGAACGGGAAATGTTGGAACTGATCATCGGCGATCCGACGACGCTGTACGAATTTTGGGAGGAAGTTCCGCCGGAACGCTGCCGCTCGCCGATTACGAAACAAATTTACGCGAAGTGCAACGAGATGATCGAACGGAATAAACTTCCGACCTTCGATTGCCTGATCGTCGCCTTCGACGCCCCGAAGATGAAGAGCTTCCTCGTGAAACTCGATGAAACGGGAACGAAAAAGCGGTCGGTCCACGCGCCGGCCGTCGTCGCCTCCGACGAACCGGAAGCCCCGGTCGTCCGCGACGAATTGGGCGAACTCGACGAGTCGCTCAAGGAAAAAGACGAAACCGCCGAACTTCCGCCGGAAGCGAAAGCGAAACTCGTCAGGGAAATCATCGACGGATTCGATCGGAGAGATCGGACCCGAAAACAGGTGAAAGAAGTCGACCAGCTTCGCGGAGACGCCCTCACGGAGGGGGACAAACTCCAAAAGCTGCTCCAACTGCAAGCCGAACAAAAGCGGTTGCAAGAGGAGAAAAAAAAGAAACTCGGACTTAGTGAATAGTTTATAGTGAATAGTGAATAGCGGAGGAAACGGACCCGCTCCTTCGAACGTTCACAACCCAGTCTTCACTATTCGTTATTCACTATTCGTTATTCACTCTCAAGGAGATTTTTAATGTCAAGGACGACGACGTTTTGCGACGAAGGACACGAACTTGAAACGAAAACGACGAACGCCAGATTGAATTACGAGGAAATCGTCAATCTGCTTCCGGAAGATGAACACGGCGACCTGTCGCGGCTCTCCGAGGTACTCGGCGAACTGAATCCGGTGCGAAATCGCCGGGACGACGATTCGGACGAAAATTCCTTCGACGACTTCCGATCCGCGTTCATCGAAAACTTCGACGAAGATGATGATGAAGACGAAGCGACCGGCATCGAACGTGGTACGGACCGTTTTCCGTCCAAAAAAACGGCGGCGCTCAAAGGAACCTTTTTGACGGACTCGGAAAAGTCGGACGATGACGAAGAAGATCTCCTCTTGTCGTTGCCCGCCGACGAACCGGAACGCTGGAACAGCGATCCGATCCGGCTCTACCTCTCCCAAATGTCGACCATTCCGCTGCTCACCAAAGAAGAGGAAGTCGATCTCTCCAGGAATATCGAACGGAGCCGCAAGCTGTTTCGCCGCAGCGTTCTCGGTTCGCCTTTTTCGCTACAAAACGCCTTCCATACGCTGACGAAAGTTTATCACGGCCAACTCGCCTTTGAGCGGACGATCAAACTGTCGTTGACCGAACGGCTCTCGAAATCGCAAATTCAAAGCCGGATGCCGCATCATCTGCGAACGCTGGCCCCGATGCTCGAATCCGTGACGAACGATTTCGAGTTAATGTTCCGAAAAAGTACGTCCCCGGAAAAGAAGGCCGAAGCCCGAAAACGATTCCTGCAACGCCGCCGCCGGGCGCTGGTCCTTGTCGAGGAACTCAGCCTGCGAACCCGCCGCGTTCACGCCCTGATGAAGCAACTCGAAAACTTTTCGTCCCGGATGGACGAGATTCGTACGCTTTTGAATTCGCCGAACATCAACATTTTGCCGGAACGTCGCAAGATGCTCCGCGCCGAACTCCGCAACCTGATCGTCACGACGCAGGAAAGTCCCAAGAGTTTGCGCAACCGCTGCAAGTTGATGCGGGAACGTCTCGCCGCGTACGAACGGGCGAAAAGCGACCTTTCCCGGAGCAATTTGCGTCTCGTCGTTTCCGTCGCGAAAAAATATCGTAACCGGGGGATGAGTTTCCTCGACCTGATCCAGGAAGGCAACACCGGTTTGATGCGGGCGGTCGATAAATTCGAATATCGTCGCGGTTTCAAGTTCTCGACCTATGCGACGTGGTGGATTCGTCAGGCGATCACCCGGGCGATCGCCGAACAAGCCCGGACGATCCGGATTCCGGTCCACATGATCGACGCCCTGACCAAATTGCGGGGAACCGCCCGGATGCTTTATCAACAGGAAGGTCGTGAACCGAGTCTCCAGGAAATCGCGGATGCCGCCGAGTTGACGATCGAAGAAGTCCGCCGCATCATGTTGATGGGCGCGAACCCGATCAGTCTCGAACATCCGGTCGGCGAAGGCGACGAAAGTTGTTTCGGCGAATTCGTCGCGGATACCAACTTCGAAAAGCCGGAGCGGAACGCGTCGAACGAACTGCTCCGCAAGGAAATCGGCAAACTCCTCAAGACGTTGACGTATCGGGAACGACAAATCATTAAATTGCGTTACGGTCTCGAAAACGGTTATTCGTACACATTGGAGGAAGTCGGCCGGATTTTCCAGGTTACGCGGGAACGTGTTCGCCAGATCGAAGCGAAAGCCGTTCAAAAACTTCAACAACCGGGACGTTGTAAGAAGTTGGCCGGCTTTCTCGATCAACAAGACGACGAGTAAATCGGTCGTCGAAATCTCAACAAACAGTTGACGCTCGGACCGTCGCGGAGACGACTTCGGATTAACGGAGTCGTCTGTTGCGACGAGATTGTTTTTTTCTTCCGAGGTAACTTTTGAGTTGAACCACGCATCAAAATCCGAAACGACTGTCGCGGTTTTTTTGATATTTGAACAAAATATTATTCGCGGAAAATAGGGGAAGAACATGAGGATCGTCGCATCGAACCGAAGCATTTCGGTCTTATTCCTTTCGCTGCTCGTCAACGGTTTGGCTGTCTTTGCCGCTGAAACAGATATTCGTATCGTTTGCCGTCCTGTCGCCGCGAAAGAATCGTCGACGACTTGGCAGCTGTCGGTTCTGATGCGGTCGGAAACGGAAATCAAAAATTGCCGACCGATATTCAAGACCGGCGACCGCCTGAGCATTGATTCCGTAACGCCGGAAGCGGTCGATCTTTCACCGGGGCGCTGGACGCTTTTTCATGTCGCCGTTTCCGGCGTCGGCGAACAGGCTCCCGATGGAGAACCGTTGGAAATCATGCTGCCGGATCGACCGGATACGAAAACCGTTTGTCGCTTGTTCTGGCGGATTGATCTCGAAGAACGTCCTTGGCAAATTTTTCATGCCGGCAAGGATTCTCGGTTGAATTCCGTTGTGTTACCGTCCGGAAACGATATTCCGTGGCGGGAAATCAGGCTTCCGAAACTTTGGGACGAACTCGGCGTCAGTTGGCTCCGTACGACGTTTACCCTATCGAAAGATTCGAGTGACCGGGAGCTGAGATTACTCGTCTCCGCGATCGACGACAACGATCGAACGTTCATTAACGGACGGGAAATCGGTAAGACCAACGGTTGGGATGTCTTGAGGAACTATGTCGTTCCCCGTGACGTTCTTCGTTACGGCGAAGAAAACGAGCTGTTGATCGCCGTGGAAAACGTCAACGCCGGCGGAGGAATCGCGGCCGGTCCAATTTGTTTGGGAATTTTCGGCGACGTTTCTGAAAGCATTACGAAAACATCCTTGTTTCCCAAGCAAGATATTCAACTCGAAGCAGACCGGCAAACGGCTCGTGAACCCGGCAAGCCGTTTCCGTTACGTCCCATGCAAGTCCGCGACGGCGTGTTGGAATATGAAGACGGCGGCGAAGTGATGCTTTGGGGCGTCAACTATTATCCGCAAAGTTGGCAGGAATTTCAGTATCTGAAAGAAAGCGGCGTCGATTTCAAAAAAACAATCGACGAGGATCTCGACGATTTGTTGCGCGACAGAAATCCGGAGGGGCCGAACAGGATCAACGCGATTCGGATCCATGTTTTCGATACCGAGATCAGCGACGCCGAAGGGAATCTCGTTCGAAACATCCATCTCGACTTACTCGACTATCTCGTTTCGAAATGTAACGAACGGGGCGTTTGTCTTTGGTTGACGCCGATCGCTTGGTGGAGCAGTCCCGGTGCGCGACCGGACGCTTTTTCCCTGCGTGTCCCGATGCAGGCGATGACGCTTTGCGAGGAAACCTGGTCCGTCCAACGGAATTTTTTGCGACAGTTTCTCGAACATGAAAATCCGTACACGAAACGGCGTCTCGTCGATGAACCTTGTTTGAATCTTATTGAAGTAATCAATGAGCCGTTATATTGGTCCTACGCCGAACTCCTTGATCTTACGAGTCGCCCCCACGGCAGGACTTGGCCCCGGGACGGCGTCCAGGAGAATTCCGAAGCCGATCCGAACGTTTTGTATCGTAAAAAAATCCGAAAAAACTGGAACGCCGCTCTCCCTGATTCTTCATGGGAAAACCGTGAAACCTGGGAATATTACTGTTACGATACCGTCAGGCGTTACGTCGACGCGATGATCGAGACGATTCGTCAAACCGGAGCGGAACAACCGATTTCGTACTCGACCGCGTCGTTCAATACGAAACCGTCCGTGTTCGAAGCGGTCGGCGACAGCCGTTGCGACGCCGTGACATTGGTTCTCTATCCCGGCGGTTTGCAACAGAAACCTCAAGCGGACGCCCGGAATCTTCTTCCCCAGACGGCCGACGCCGGACTGCCCTCCGTTCTTTCCCGAAAGGCCCGGTTAGTGTACGAATTCGATGCCAGCGACACGCTTCGGCAAATCGACCTGTATCCGGCGATCGCCCGGTATTTTCGTAATCTCGGTGTCCAGGTCGCCTGTCAATTTCAGTACGACAGCCATGTCAACGCGTCCCATAATCAGGCTTGGTCGACCCATTATCTCAACGCCCGGCATGCGCCGGAACGTTTCGTGAGTTTCCTGATCGGCGGCGAGACTTTTCGTACTTTACCACGAGGAACGCAATACAAACCGAAAGATCCCGACCGCTGGATTTTTCCGCCGTCCGCCGTGAGCTATTCCGTCAACGCGGCCTTGCTCGCCAAGGACGGACTTTACATGCAGGCGAGAAACGTCGATTGGAAACCGTTCGAACTTCCCGTCGTTCCTCGTCGAATCATTGCCGTCGGTTCGACGCCGTATTATGATTACGAAGGAACCGGGATCGTCGACCTGACAGTCGAAGGAAAAACCGTACTGATTCGAATCGCCGACGACGTGACCCGACTCCGACAGGATACCTTGCGGGGAACGCCGGATGCTCCGCTGACCCGTTTGGAGAACGGCAAACATTCGCTGAAAATGAAAATTCCCGCTTGGCAAGACGCCAAGGTCGAACTCCAAACGGATTCCGGCTGGAAATCGGTCGCGGAAAATGTCGGCGAATACAAATTTGAAACGGGAAAAACCTACAGACTCGAATTGTCGCCAACCGTCGCCCCTTAGTACGACAGCGCAATGGACTTTCTCTGGAAGGAACACGAAACACACGAAAAGACGAACGACACGAAAAATTGAAAACGAACTTTTTTCATGCGATGGAACCAATATTTTTCCTCGTCGAATTGTTCGTGTTTTTCGTCTTTTCGTGATTTTCGTGTTCTCCGAAATAAAAAACTCTTTGCGCTGTAGTGTTAGTGCTTGGTCAAAAATAAGCTGTCGAATTGTACAGAAACAATCGAGGTTCAACCCCCGAGTTACGGCGGAGTACCGCCTCCACTCGGGGCTCTTTTCGATAGGTTGTTTTTGACTGCTCCCTTAGCAGCGTCGCCCGCGACGCGATGAAGCGGCAAGACGTTCAAAACACAAAATTTTCAAAGATCGTCCCATGAAAAAAACAATCCGACTTCTTTTCTCGTTGCTGTTTTCGCTGTTTGTCGCCGCGAATCTTCTGGCCGCCGACCCGTCGTCGCTTCCCAATCGCGAAGTCATGAGCCAGGCCTACTGGGACCTTTGGAACGACGAGGTGCAGGCGAAGATCGACGAACGCATCGAACAATACCGCAAGGCCGACGCGACGGTTTTTCTGATCGACGTCAAACCGGGAAGCGAAGTCCGGATCGAACAGATTTCGCACGAATTCAAATTCGGCGCGAATATGTTCAATTTCGGTCAGCTCGGTTCGAAGGAACTCGACGACAAATACAAGGCTGTTTATCACACGCTTTTCAACACGGCGGCGATTCCGTTTTACTGGAAGAAGTTCGAACGGGAGCCCGGTGAATTGCATTACAAGACGACTCCCGACGACAGCCCGGAATTTTGGGGCGAAATTTATTCCGAAGGCAGGGATCCGTTCCAGGAATGGTATTGGCGGCGTCCGGCGACGGATCAGATGGTCGACTACTGCGAAAAGAACGGCGTCTACATGCACGGACATCCGATGATCTGGGGCAACACTCGCTGGCATCATCCCGAATGGACGCCGATGTCGGAAGAAAACGTCGCTGAAATTGAAAAACAGTTCGAAAAACGAATCCGCGAACTGGCGGTTCATTACGGCGACCGCATCAACCGTTGGGATATCGTCAACGAAAGCGCGGTCGACTACCTGAACCCGCACCATCCGAAATACGACGTGAAGAATCCCAAGGGATCGTATGGAATCCTGCCGCGCGACTACACGTTCAAGGCTTTTCAGGTTGCGCAGCAGGTACTGTCGAAAAATGTCGTCATGGAAATCAACGACTACCAGAACGGCCAACTTTACGTCGACCAGGTCGGCGACCTGCTGGTTCGCGGTTGCCGCATCGACATGGTGGGACTTCAGATGCATCTTTTCAAGCCGCAACAATGCGCCGACATCGCCAAGGGAGCGCAAATCCAGACACCGAAGCAGGTTTACGACATGTTGAAAACGGTCGAGAAAACGGGCTTGCCGCTGCATCTGAGTGAAATCACGATCACGGCTCCGAACGACGACGAGGAAGGCCGTCAAATTCAAGCGAATATCGCACGGAATCTTTACCGTCAATGGTTTTCCTGGCCGACGATGCAGGCGATCACCTGGTGGAACATCGTCGACGGCTGCGGAGCGCCCGGCGAACCGGCGACTTCCGGCCTGTTCACGCGGAAGATGGAGCCGAAAGCCTCGTTTTACGCCTTGGATCGCCTGATCAATGACGAATGGAAGACGAAGATCGTCGAAAAGGCGGAGGAAAAGAATTACAGGCGTTCGTTCCGCGGATTCAAGGGAACGTACAAAATTTCCTGGACCGACAACGAGGGCAAGGTCCGAACCGGCGAAATTTCCGTGAAGTAATTAATTGTACTGTGTAAGTTGCAAAGCATCGAACATTGAACAAGGCTGGAGACTGTAGGCCGGAGACTGGAGTTCCCGGTTTCCAACCGTTCCCTCCGGTCTCCAGCCTCCAGTCTTGCGGCAGAATCAAGGTTGCGTTCTCAAA
>JAVBQW010000201.1:0-28818 GCA_031548665.1 Thermoguttaceae bacterium | reverse complement strand
AAACGTTCGAGGAGTTCAAGGAAGGGATCAACTCCTGTTTGAAACAAGTCGGCAAACAATACAAAAGTGAACTCGCAACGTTGATGAACCCGGAATTTCAAAACTTCGAAAACTACAAAATACTGACTGCGTAAGGTATATTGACGGATGCAAACGATCAATCACGTTTTCCGTCTAGGTCCCCGCCTTCGCGGGGATGACGGCTATTGATCTATTCTCACGAGCATTATTTTCTTAACTTTGTACTAGCATGTCCGACGACTACTATAAAATTCTCGAAGTCCCGAAAACCGCGTCGCAAGCGGAGATTCAGAAGGCGTATCGGAAGCTCGCTCGCAAGTTGCATCCGGATGTCAATCCGGGCGACGTCGGAGCCAAGCAGAAGTTTCAAAAGCTGCAAGAGGCGTACGACATCCTGAACGATCAGGAAAAGCGACGGGTTTACGATCAGTTCGGTGTCTCTCCGGATCAGATGGGGACCGGCGGTTCGCAAGGTCCGTTTCAGTGGTCTTTCGGCTCCGGCGGTCCGCAGGGACCGTTTCAGGGATTTCGGCAATCCGGCGGCGGAGCCGGACAGATGGATATCAACGACCTTTTGAAGATGTTCGGCGCCGGCGGAATGGGAAACGGAAACGACGATTTTCAGGAACAGTATTTCAAAAACGCCGCTCGTCCGGTCCGGGGAACGGATGTCGAGCGATCACTGCAAATTCCGTTCGCCCTTTCGATTCTCGGCGGAGCAATGGAGATGCCTCTTCGTCGGGGAGGCAGGGAAGAAAAGATTTCCGTCAAGATTCCCGCCGGAATCGAAGACGGAAAGAAAATCCGCTTGGCTGGACAGGGTAATCCCGGAACCGGGGGAGGAAAGGCGGGAAACCTCTTGATCACGATTCACGTCGAGGAGCATCCCTTTTTTCATCGACAGGGGGAGAATCTTTACGTTCGGGTTCCGATTTCGCTGAAAGAAGCCGTTTTCGGGACGAAGATCGATGTTCCGACGCCGAAAGAGAGCGTTCGCGTGACGATTCCGGCCGGTTCGACGACCGGAACGAAACTTCGGCTTCGAGGCCACGGACTTCGAAAATCCGTCGGTTCGACGGTCGTCGGCGATCTGTTCGTCGAACTTTCGGTCGTGTTGCCGAAAAAATGGAGCGCCGCGGATCTAAAACTCCTGCAATCGCTGCAGGGCGACGTTCCCGAATCGTTGCGAACGGATCTTAAGTTTTAGCGAACGTTTCAGAGCCCGACGCGTTGGCGAGGGATTGCGACGGCGAATCCCTTCGGATAGAATGGTCGGCGAGAAAAGATGTGATTTTTTCCGCCCTTCAGCGCGTCGGAGGCCGACGCGGCTAACGACGTTTTTTTCCGGTTTCATGAATCATCGCCCCTTGCTTCGCGATCACGTTTTGCTGGGGCTGCTCTGCGGCCTGCTCTTTTTTCCCTTTCTCGGCAGCAGCGTGTTGTGGGACTTCGATGAGGGATATTTTGCGTCGATCGCCAAGGAAATGTATGAAAAGGGCGAATGGATCGTTCCGACGTTCAGTGAGCGTGAACTCGGCGACAAACCGATCCTGATTTTCTGGGGCATGATTCTCTCGTTTTCGATCTTTGGCGTCTCGGAATTCGCGGTTCGCTTTCCGACGGCTCTGTATGGAACGGCAACGGTTTTTTTGACGTATCATCTCGCCCGGCGACTGTTTCAAGCAACCTCGAAGAATTCCGCCGAAGAGCCGGGGCCTGTGGTCCCGGTCCGTCCCAATGAGGTCGCCCTGCGTTCCGCGTTCATCTTGGCGACGATGTTGCTGTTCGTCGTCGAAACGCGTGGAACGACCTGCGACGGAGCGATGATCTGTTGGATCGTCGCCGCTCTGACCGTTTACGTTTTCGGTTGCCGAGGATTCCGCAAAGATTTTGTCGAAACGCCCTGCGAATCGTTTAAGGAGCGGATCGCTCCATGGTTTCCCGACCGCTGGATCGTCGTCGTCCTTATGAACGCCTGCTTCGGGATGGCTGTTCTCGCCAAGGGACCGGCAATGTTCGTCATGGGAACCGCCGTTCTTGGACTCTTCCTGCTCGTCAAGGCGTTTCCCGGTCGCATCCGCCGCAATCCGTTGACTTGGATCGTCGCGTTCCTGAAAATCTGCTGGCAAATGCGGCCGTTGACCGCCGTTTTCACCGTGCTGCTGGTCGCCGGACCATGGTTTCTCGCCGTCGGTTGGAAAACGGATTGGGAATGGACGAACATGTTTTTCGTCGAACATCATTATCAACGCTCCGTGGAAGCGACTCGCGGACACACCGGGTTCGGACTGAGTCTGCTTTTTTATCCGATCACGTCGCTTTTCGGCATTTTTCCGTGGTCGGTCTTCCTCGTTCCCTGGCTGCTCGACCTGTTTCGACGGTTGCGTCGCGGTTCCGAGCCGAAAAACGCCTATTGTTTCGTCGTCTGCTGGATCGTCCTGTATTTCGGTTTTTTCTCGTTGGTCAGTACGAAGTTGCCGCATTACGTCGTCCCGGCGTATCCGGCCTTGGCGATCACGTTGGGAGCTTATCTCGTTCATTGGCGGCAAGGCAACGATCTGGTCGGACGTTTTTGGACGCCGGCCGTGATCGGAACCCTGATCCTTGTCGGAGGCGGCCTGACGATCACGATGTATCTCGTCCTTCCGAAATACTTTCCGAACGAACAGTTGACCGGCGTCGCCATCGGACTGGTT
Source organism: Thermoguttaceae bacterium (assembly GCA_031548665.1). Classification (GTDB taxonomy): domain Bacteria; phylum Planctomycetota; class Planctomycetia; order Pirellulales; family Thermoguttaceae; genus WRKP01. The sequence continues at coordinate 26,101 of JAVBQW010000201.1, read as the reverse complement.
CCGCTTTGCGCGGGAATCATCGGAAGTGTCGCCTATCGTTGGGGCGGACGAAAGGCGTTTGACGTCGTTTACCTCCTGCTCGCTTTGATCTTCGCTCCGATGCTGTTTCAATGGGCCGCTTCGGACATTTCGGAACACGCGTTCCACGATCAGGAATTCTTCCACGACATCGCTCCCGGCGCCAACGGCGTGCCGCCGCTGATCGTCTGCATCGGAATGGACGAGCCGAGCTGGATATTCTATTCCGGTCAGCCGATGCGAAAAATCACCATCCGGACGCTCAGAGAATGCAAGCCCCGCAATAACAATGATCCCGCCGTACTCGTTCAGCGACTTCGCGACACACTGGCCGAACTCGATCAACAACGCCCGAAATACCTGTTGCGTTTCACCGACCGTCGATTGGCCGAAGGACGACTGTTTTTCATCGTCGGCGAACCGGATTACGAAAAATATGTTCAACCACTCTTCGGCGATACCCTGAAAGAAGTCGATCGAATGCGGCGCTTCATGCGAAAATACGATCAACTGCTCCTTGAAGTGAACAGTGAACAGTGAACAGTGAAGAGGCAAGCGTTTTTCAAACCGTTCCCCGTTCCCCGTTCCCTGTTCCCTGTTCCCTGTTCCCTGTTCCCTGTCCCTGTCCCTGTTCCCTGTCCCCTGTCCCCTGTTCCCATGCAATCGATTATTCAAACTCTTGAGCGTTACCGGGTCGTTCCGGTGATTGCGATCGACGACGCTGAGGCGGCGTTGCCCTTGGCGGATGCGCTGCTCGACGGCGGACTCCCCGTCGCGGAAATCACGTTTCGAACGGCGGCCGCGGCGACCGTGATCCGAACGATCACGGAAAAACGTCCCGAACTGCTTGTCGGCGCCGGAACCGTGCTGACGTTCCAAAACGTTCAGGACGCGATCGCCGCCGGGGCTCGCTTCGGCGTCGCGCCGGGTTTCAATCCGGATACGCTGGACATCGCGGAAGAAAGAGAATGGCCGTTCATCCCGGGCGTCTGCACGCCGAGCGAAATCGAAGCGGCTCTGGAAATCAATTATCACGTGTTGAAGTTTTTCCCGGCCGGAGCGATGGGCGGTGTGAGCATGTTAAAAGCCCTGTCCGCTCCGTACGCTCACACGGGAATTCGTTTCATGCCGACCGGCGGCGTGACGGAAGAAAATCTTGTCGAGTATCTCGCCGTTCCGTCGGTGATCGCCTGCGGTGGAACCTGGATCGCAACGAAAGCCGACATTGCTTCCGGAAACTGGACCGCCGTTCGAGACCGCTGCCGCCGCGTCGCCGAAATCGTCGCCGGATAAGGACCGTTCGCCGCTTAACGAATTCGGATCGTTTCGCCTTGGAGCGTAAAATCGAGTTTCAACGGCGAGAGAATGCCGCGAAAGAGTTCCTGAACCGTGGCGTTTTTCGCTTCATGGGAGATCCGTTGTCGGAGCGAAACGTTTTTCTTCGTCAGGGACGCTTCGTCGATGTCGAGCTTCAAGCCGATCCGTTCGGTCAGGGAACGGAGAACGTCGTCGAGATTCTGTTCCTTGATCGTCAACGTGAAGCGGCGACGGGCCAAGGGAACGTCGCTCGTCGATTTCGTTTCTTTTCGGAGTAGTTTTGCTTCGGCGTTCAACACGGACGTCGGCGACGAAGCGTGCAGCGAGACGACGCGGAGCGTTTTGGTTCCTTCATCAAGTTCGAAGGTTTTGTCGAAACCGACGAGCAGCAGGGCGAAGAGTTCGAACAGCGGCGTCGGCGGCAGTTTCCGCTCCGGCCAAAGATCGTGCGGCAGGTCGTCGAGATTCTGCCAGTGAAATCCGTTGTCCCGGGCGAGTCGCTCCAAAAGCTCTTTCGGCGTCGCCAGGAACGGAGCGTCCAGCGGAACCCGGCGTCGGAGCGAAGCGGCAATCGACGGCCGCCGCTCCGCAAGGTGATTCGAAAACTTTTCCACGGCGATTCGCGGACCGATGTACGCGACGGAATCCAGACGACAGCAACCGAGATCAAGCGATGCGGCCAAGTCGTCGAGGAGGACGCCGAGCGGTTGTCGGGAAGCCTTGAACTCGATCAGCCGGGACGGATCGATACGACGATCGAGAAAAATGCCGAGCTGAGGGGTTTCTCCGAAACGTTTCAATACCTCGTCGAGCGGCACGGCAGACCAATGAACGCCGGTTTCCCGATTCCAGAGCGAAGCCGCCGTCGCGGCCCGAAGCGTGTCGGCAGAGATTCCGAGAGAAAGAACGAGCAAGCCGAACAAGTTGACGTAGCGTGAAACCATGGTCCTCAGAGCCCGAAACGTCAGCGAGGATTTGTACTCGAACCCCTCGCTGACGCGTCGGGCTCCGAAAAAACTATTTTACGGCGTTCGGTGGGAGAATCGCGGTGTCCAATTCGCCGACTCCGCTCTTCGAGTTTTTTGGCCCGGGTTTGACGGACTTTCGGAGCTTTTCATAAAACCGGACATACTGTTCGGCGCTTTTCTCCCAAGACCAATTTTGCCGCATACCGTTCCTGATGAGCGTTTGCCAGACATCCTTCTTCTCCCAATAGACGTTCAGCGCCCGCCAAATCGTCGTATTCAGGTCGAAAATATTGTCGGCGAAAAAGGAAAACCCCGTTGCGGTGCCGTTTTCGAGCGTTTCGTCGTTCAGGTCGACCACGGTATCCGCCAGCCCGCCGGTATCATGGACGAGCGGCACGGTACCGTACATTTGGCTGTACATTTGGTTCAAACCGCAAGGTTCGAAGCGGCTGGGCATCAAAAAGATGTCGCTTCCCGCTTCGATTTTGTGGGCGAGGACGTCAGAAAACTCGGAGCGCATCGCGACGTTGTTCGGATAACGTCGGGAAAGTTCCTCAAGATATGCTTCCAATCCGCGATTGCCGGTTCCGAGGACACAAAATTGGACGCCGTGCCGTTCGACCCAAGTCGGAATCGCGTCGCCGACGAGGTCGATTCCTTTTTGTTGGGCCAAACGGCTGACAACTCCGAACAGCGGCGTCTCCGGTTGCTCCGGCAGACCGAGCGTCCGTTGAAGGTCGGCCTTGCACAGCGGCTTCTTTTCGAACACGTCGTCGACGGTAAACGGAGCGGCGATGTGTTGGTCGGTCGACGGATTCCAATTCTTCGTGCAGACGCCGTTCAGGATGCCGCGGAGCATCGGACTCCGGAACTGTAGCACCGCTTCCATGCCGCAACCGAAGGTTTGCGATTGGATTTCCAAGGCGTAGCGGGGACTGACCGTGTTGACGCCGTCGGCGAACATTACGCCGGTTTTCATGAGGTTCAGCTTGCCGTAGAACTCCATTTTGTCGTAGGTGAAATGCTCCCAACCGATTCCGGTGAGAAGCATGTCCCAATGCCAGAAAATGCCCTGGTACGCTAAATTGTGAATCGTGTGGAGCGACGCGATTCGCTCAAATTTCTTTTCTCCGGCGTAAAGCGTTTTCAGGTAGGCGGGTAACAGACCGGTCTGCCAATCGTTCGAATGGAGAATGTCGATGTTCCAGTCGAGTTTTTTGATCGTCTCCATCACGGCGCGGCAGAAAAAGACGAAGCGCTCGCAGTTGTCGCCGTAATCTTCTCCGTGTTCGGTGTAGATTCCTTCCCGATCGAAATACTTATCTTGGTGGACGAAATAGACCGGAATGTCGGTGTCCGGTAAGGTTCCCTTCCAGAGAACGGCTTCGACCGTTTTGTTACCGACCGGTACGGCAAGAACAATATCGGTCTTTTCGATCGGCAGCCCCCGCTGAAAGACACAACGATAGGCCGGCGTGATGATCGTCGGCTTGTGTCCGAGCGCCGCCAAGGCGTGCGGCAACGACGAACAGACGTCGGCCAAACCACCGGTTTTCGAAAACGGCGTGACCTCACTGGACGCGAATAAAAGATTCATCGAAATCGAAGGGAGAGGGACGAACGTCAGGAGCGTGGAAAACCCGGAGTAGTTCCCTCATTTTAGCACGCATTTCGGGGGCGTGAAGCGACGAAACGCCGTTTTCCCGGAAAAACTTTTCGACATCGGTCTCTCGGGGGACGCCGGGACCACAGGTCCCGGCTCCAGACTCTTGGGACGCGATTATCAGCCGATTTCCCGGTGATATTCCTGGAGCGATTTGACGGCTTCTTTGCCTTTACGAATCGCTTCGATTCCCTTGGCGGCGGCCAGCGCGGCGGCAATCGTCGTGATGTACGGAATTTTCAGCCGAATCGACGTCTTCCGAATATACGAGTCGTCGTAGTTGCTCGACTTGCCGCTGGGCGTGTTGATCACGAGCTGCACTTCGCCGTTCTTCATTGAGTCGGAAAGGTTCGGACGGCCTTCGTGAACTTTGTTGACCTTGTCGCTCACGATGCCGATCGACGCCAGGTAATCATGAGTTCCTTCCGTGGCGAGGATTCGAAAACCGAGATTCCTGAACGCCATGGCAACGGCCGTCACGCCGGGCCGCTCCGCCGTCGAAACGGTAATCAGGACGGTTCCCTGCGTCGGCAAGGTCGTTTGCGCGGCTTCTTCGGCTTTGTAGAACGCCAAACCGAAGGAGTCGGACATTCCGAGTACTTCGCCGGTCGACCGCATTTCGGGACCGAGCAGCGGATCGACTTCCGGGAACATATTGAACGGAAAAACCGCTTCCTTCACGCCGTAGTGCTTGAGGTTTTTCTCCCGTAAATCCATGTCGTCGAGTTTTTCGCCGATCATCGCCCGGGTCGCGATCGACGCCATGGAAATCGCGCAGACTTTCGAGACGATCGGCACCGTCCGGGACGCCCGCGGATTCGCTTCGAGAATATAAACCTTGTCCTTGGCGATCGCGAACTGGACGTTCATCAAACCGACGACGCCCATCTCAATCGCGAGAAACTTCGTGTACTCCTTGATCGTTTCGATGTGCTTCAACGGAATGCTGATCGATGGAATCGCGCAGGCGGAGTCGCCGCTGTGAATTCCGGCCAACTCGATGTGTTCCATCACGGCGGGGACGAACGCCGTCTTACCATCACAAATTGCGTCCGCTTCGGCTTCCGTCGCATCCTCCAGAAACCGGTCGATCAGGATCGGACGTTCCGGCGAGATGTCGACGGCGGCGTTCACGTAATTCCGTAACATCGCTTCGTCGTAAACGACTTCCATCGCGCGGCCGCCGAGAACGAACGACGGCCGAACCATCAGCGGATAGCCGATTTGGTTCGCGATTTCCAAGGCCTGTTCGAAATTGCTCGCCATGCCGGACTCCGGCTGCGGAATCCCGAGTTTCTGCACGATATGCCGGAATTGGTCGCGATCCTCCGCCATGTCGATCGTTTTCGGCGTCGTTCCGAGGATTTTCACGCCGGCGGCTTCCAGCTCGGCCGCGATGTTGAGCGGCGTCTGACCGCCGAACTGAACGACCGCTCCTTCCGGCTTTTCCTCTTCGTAGATACTCAACACGTCCTCGACCGTCAGCGGCTCGAAGTAGAGCTTGTTCGACGTGTCGTAGTCCGTCGAGACCGTTTCCGGATTGCAGTTGACCATGATGGTCTCGTATCCGGCGTCGCGCAACGCAAACGCCGCGTGAACGCAACAATAATCGAACTCGATTCCCTGGCCGATTCGGTTCGGACCGCCGCCTAAAACCAATACTTTTTTCGCGCAGGAGCCGGGGGTGTCAGCGCAAGAGCCGGGGGTGTCAGCCCCCGGATGCGTTGCGTCTTCATGAACCCCAACCATCCGGGGGCTTACACCCCCGGCTCTTGGAGAAGAATTATACGTCGAATAGTAATACTTCGCGTTTTCGACGCCGCTGACGGGGACGACGTCCCAAGTCTGTTTCATGCCGATGTTGAGACGGCGCTCGCGGATTTCCTTTTCCCGAACGTTCAGGATGATCGCGAGGTATTTGTCTGAAAAACCGTTCTTCTTCGCTTCGACGAGCAACTCGTCGGTCAGACCGGCAATTCCCACGACGAGAATTTTTTCCTCGAAATCGACGAGTTCCTTCATCTGCTCGATGAAATACCGTTTGATCTTCGATCGGTCGCAAATCTGGTCGACGGTCGCTCCCTTTTTCAGAGCTTCGTAAATTTGAAAATACCGCTCGCTGTTCGGGATATTGATCTTGTACAGCAATTCGTCGACCGGCATGTTGACGAACTCCTTGACGTGTCCGAGACCGTAACGGCCTCGCTCCAACGAACGAATCGCCTTTTGGAACGCCTCCTTGAAATTTTTGCCGATGCTCATCACCTCGCCGACGGCCCGCATTTGGGTACCGAGCTGGTCCTTGACCCCCTTGAACTTCTCGAAGGCCCAACGAGCGAATTTCACAACGACGTAGTCGCCGCTCGGCGTGTATTTGTCGAGAGAGCCGTCGCGCCAATACGGCAATTCGTCCAAGGTAATTCCGGTTGCGAGCATCGCGGAAACCAGGGCGATCGGAAACCCGGTCGCCTTCGACGCCAAGGCCGACGACCGCGACGTTCGCGGATTGATCTCAATGACGACGACGCGCCCCGTTTTCGGTTCGTGGGCGAACTGGACGTTGGTTCCGCCGATCACTTCGATGGCGTCGACGATTTTATAGGAATATTCCTGGAGTTTCTCCTGGAGTTCCGGCGAGATCGTCAACATGGGAGCCGTGCAGAAGGAATCTCCCGTATGAACGCCGACCGGATCGACGTTTTCGATGAAACAGACCGTAATCATTTTGCCCTTGGAATCCCGAACGACTTCGAGTTCGAGTTCTTCCCAGCCGAGCAGGCATTCTTCGATGAGAACCTGTCCGACGATGCTCACGGAGAGTCCCCGGGCGGCGATCGTTCGGAGTTCTTCCTGATTGTACGCGATGCCGCCGCCGGTTCCGCCCATCGTGTACGCCGGTCGAATCACAACGGGATAACCGAGCTTTTCGGCGATCTTTTCGCAGCCTTCGATCGTCGTCGAAATGTCGCTGCGAGCCGTTTCGATGCCGAGTTTCGCCATGGTGTCTTTGAACGCCTGCCGGTCTTCGCCGCGTTCAATGGCGTCGAGCTGGACGCCGATCACTTTGACGCCGTATTTGTCAAGAACACCGGCTTTCGCAAGCTCCGACGCGAGATTGAGCGCTGACTGACCGCCGAGATTCGGAAGCAGGGCGTCGGGCCGCTCCTTGGCGATGATCCGTTCGATCGATTCGACCGTCAACGGTTCGATGTACGTCGCGTCGGCGGTGCCGGGGTCCGTCATGATGGTCGCCGGATTCGAGTTGACCAACACGATTTCGTAGCCGAGTCCCCGCAGCGCCTTACAGGCCTGGGTCCCGGAATAGTCGAATTCACAGGCTTGCCCGATCACAATGGGACCGGAGCCGATAATCAGCACTTTTTTAATGTCGTTTCGCCTTGGCATTTTTTTGGGGGAAAAGCGTTATCCTGTTCAGTCCAAAAACTAGAAAATTATCGCAAGCGAGGTTTTCCCTGTCAAGCACCGGGCAGAACAAAAGCCGGAATGGAGCCCGGTACTCCGGCGTAATGACGGAACGGCGGAATCGACTCAGGCTTTCGCCAGAAAGTTTCATACCGAAAACGGAGAGGTGAGAGGGTGAAAGAGTGAGAGAGTGAGAGAGATGTAACCACTTGATAAAACGTATCTTGCATTTTCCCTTTCACTCTCTCACCCTTTCACTCTTTCACTCAAAAGTTGGCGGTTTATTTTCTGGCGAAAGCCTCATACTTCTCCGTCAGTACGGCGAGTACGCCTCCCTTCCGGCTGCTATTTTTTCCTGAACAGGAAAAAATGTCGCAAACGCTGATCGGTTGCCCATAATTCCATCGGATCCCAAGGACGGGACGTTTTCCATCGACAAGGAGCAAATCATGGACAGTAAGCGTAAAGCGTGGATTCAGGTTCCCGATTTCTCTTCCTACGAAATCGGCGAGGTGAGCCGTAGTGAAATCGAAAAAATGTGGGGCTCACGCTGGGCCCAAAAATGTATCCGGGACGTCGCTGAAGAAGTCGCGGCGTCGCGATTTTCTCCGTTTCCGGCGTCCCGGGATCAGGAGTTTTGCTCTCCGCAGCTCGGATTCGAGATCGACGGCGCGACGCTGGCCGTTTCGCCGTGGACCGATGTTCGAGCGGCAATTCTCGACGGCCAACCGCTCCAGGATTTCGCGGCGTGGACCGTTTATCTGAACGTAAAGCGAGGTTGTCGTCTTTTCGGACTCTTTCCGGTCGACTATTCGCTGGAAATGGTCGTTTCGCAGGACGAAGCGCTCGAACTGGTCCGAATCTTCTTCGAATATTCGCCGCTGGAGATTCCGTCGACGGCCCGGCGTTGGAAGCGAAGTTTACGGAAAAAAGACAAACTTCACGGCGTCGGCCTGATCACGTTCTAAAAATTTTCGAGAAAATTTTTTCTTACACAGAGCCGGGACCTGCGGTCCCGGAGAGAAAAGATTGCGTTCTCACACCGGAACCGCAGGTCCCGGCTCTCGAATCGGAAAATTCGTTAAATTCATTAAATTTTACCTGGTCGATAAAATCAGTTCGGTCGATACTCAATAAGTCGGGCTCTTTTCGAGCCAATATTGGTATTTTACTGAACATCAAAATGTCTGATCCGGTACCGGAAGAAAAAGTTGGCTCGATCAACGAATTGACAAGCGGATTCGGCCTCTGGACCGGCGGAATCGGTCGATTCTGTGCGGAACGGATCGCCTATGTCGGCGACATGGCTTGGTTTTCCGGCAAAACCTTTGTCTGGCTCGTCTGGAAAACACCGCGTCGGGATACGCTGGATCAGGCGTTTTACAACATCGGCGTCCTGAGCCTGCCGGTCGTGATGCTGACCGGAATGTTCATCGGCATGGTTCTCGCCGTGCAGACGTTCACGCAGTTCAAACAGATCGGCATGGAAACGATGCTCGGCGGCGTGATTTCCCTCTCGTTGGTTCGAGAACTCGGTCCGGTGCTTGCCGCGACAATGCTCGCCGGTCGTGTCGGCAGTTCGATCGCCGCCGAAATCGGAACGATGCGTGTCACCGAACAGATCGACGCCCTGACCAGCATGGGAACGAATCCGATTTATTACCTCGTCGTCCCAAGGTTTCTGGCTTGCCTGATTTTAATCCCCGCGCTCACCGTGATGGCCGACTTCATGGGCGTCTTCGGCGGAGCGTTTTACTGCATCCATATTCTCGACATCAACTCGCACCATTACTGGGACAACGCCCAAAATTTCGTCGGTCTGTTCGATATCTTCGCCGGAATGTTCAAAAGCGTGTTTTTCGGAGCCGCGATCGCCCTGATCAGTTGTCATCAAGGATTCAACTGCGACTCCGGAGCCGAAGGCGTCGGCAAAGCGGCGACACGCTCCTTCGTCCTGTCGTTCGTCGCGATTTTGTTTCTCGATCTAATGCTCGGTATCATTTTGGACCGCGTTCACATCCTGCTCGGATACGGACCGGCGATCATTAAGGGAGGACTTTGAGAGAGAACAACGAACAACGAACAGTGAACAGTGAACAGTGAAGACGCAAGCGTCCTTCAAACCGTCCCTATCCCCTATCCCCTATCCCCTATCCCCTGTCCCCTGTCCCCTGTTCCCCATGGAAGCTCCTCCTCGTCGCCGTTTTTTCAGTCGTCTTTCGCCGCTGGGCGAAGCGGCTGGGGAACGTCCCGAGGACACGCCGATTTTGCAAGTCGAAGGACTGAACGTCGAGTTTGGTTCGAACACCGTGTTACGGAACATCGACTTTTCGATCCGGCGCGGCGAGTCGGTCGCGATCATCGGCGAGAGCGGTTGCGGAAAAACGGTGTTGCTCAAAACGTTGATCCGATTGCTGGTTCCGACCTCGGGCCGTGTGATGTTCGACGGCCTTGATCTGGCGGAGTTAACGTATTTCGATTTGGCGCAGCAACAAACCCGTTATGGATTCGTCTTTCAGCAGGCGGCGTTGTTCGACAGCATGACGATCGGCGAGAACATCGCCTTTCCTTTACGGCAGCACAGCACGAAGAGCGACGCCGAAATCCAGGAAATCGTTCACCGACTGCTGCACGAAGTCGGCCTTGTGGAAGCGACGGCCTCCAAAAAGCCCGGCGAACTGTCCGGCGGCATGAGAAAACGCGTCGGCTTCGCCCGGGCGCTGGCGCTGGAACCCGAATTGATGCTTTACGACGAACCGACCACGGGGCTCGATCCGATCATGAGCGACGTGATCAACGAGTTGATGCTCGAAACCCATCAACATTACGACGTGACAAGCCTCATGGTGACACACGACATGAAATCGGCGTGCAAAGTCGCGGATCGGATCATTATGCTGTTTCCCGTTCCGCTGCTGCACGAAGGAGAATCGCAAATTATTTTCGACGGCTCGCCGGAAGAAATCCGTCACGCCATGGATCCGAGAGTTTCACAATTTTTACACGGCGAAGCAAGGGGGCGTTAGATTACGGTAAAAGATACGTCATCCCCGCGCAGGCGGGGACCTAGAGAATAAAACGTTAATATGTTTTTGCACACGTTATTGAAGGGTGCAAACGGTCAATAATATCTTTCGTCTGGGTCCCCGCCTTCGCGGGGATGACGAAGATAAATATATTACATTGAGCCATGAACAATCAACGCATCGAATTCCGGATCGGCATCGTGGTCCTCGTCGCCTTGGCGACGCTGGTCTTCATGGTCGTTTGGTTCGGCAAACAGTCGATCGTCAACTTCGGCGACGAGTACACGCTGAAGATCCGTTTCCAGGCGACGCCGGGCGTCAAGGTCAACACGCCGGTCATTAAAAACGGCGTGCAGATCGGCCGCGTTTCGAAAATCGACCTGGTCGACGAAGACCGCGAAGTCGAAGTCTCCATCCTGCTGCCGAAGGAGCGGAAAGTCTACACGAACGAAGAATGTCGCGTTCGTCAAACCATGATCATGGGCGACTCGACGTTGGAATTCGTCAGGAAAAAGAAGTTTACGGGACCGATTGAGGTGCTGCCGGCCGACGCTCCGCCGCAGGTCGGCGGAGCGGCGCTCGACCTCCTTGGCGGTTTTTCGAACATCGAAGGTGATTTGCAAAAAGCGATCACGAATGTTTCGAATACCGCCGAAACGATGTCGACGTTCATCGATCGCATCAACACGTTCGTCGGCTCGCCGGAGGAATTGAAGAGACGACAGGCGGAAATTCAGAGTACGATGGCCGAGATGTCGGAAACCATGCGTTCGGTCCATAAACTGGCCGACGGCGCCGGCAACCTGTTCAACGATCCGACGTTCCAGGCGAACGCGAAAAAAATCGTTCAGGATTTACCGGATATTCTCGACCGTTCCCGCAACATGCTCAAAGACAGCGAGGTGTTTCTCAAGGAATTTCGGACCACGATGGCCAGGGGATCGCAGACACTCGACAAAGTCGATCAGGGGCTCGACAAAGTCGATCGCGGGCTCGACGAATTCGTCAACGGAATGACCGAAATACGATCATTCACGAAGCAACTGGGAAGCAACGGCGTGGATACGCTCCAATCGATCCAGTCGACCATCAAGAAAGTCGATGCGTTCGTCAGCGATTTGTCGTCGCTGATGTCAGGAATCGCCGGTTCCGACACGCCGCTGTTGCAACGGTTCATGCAGCCCGAGGTCGCCGCGAACATTCAAGCGACGGTCGAGAACATTCGATCGATCACGGAACAGTTCGACCTGTTGCTGCGAAACGACGTCAAACCGATCACCCACAACGTCAAGATTATCACGGACAAGGTCGCTCGGGATCCATCGGTCTTCATCCGGAACCTGATCCGCAAGCCGCCGCCGATCAAGAACGGGCTCCCGATCTGGGGCGACGGACTCGGCAGCGACACGCTCAGCGTCGATTGCTTCGATCTCGGACCGTTCCATGAAGGAACGATCTATCAGGAAGAGATTCCGATGATCGAGCAGAGAACGCCGTACGAACCGATGTCGCCGCCGCTTGCCCGACAACGTTCGGCAACGTTTTCCAGTCGAATCGCTTCGTTTTTCTCGGCACCCAAACCGGTCGTTTCCGTGAAACCGTCGCAAAAAATGCAGCCATCCGGACCGATCCTGGAGGAACCGGAAAATTCGTATCGTCCGGAGGATGACGGCGACGCTCCGCCGCTGGCGTTGCAACCGCCGAGCCTCGAGCCGCCGAGCCTTCAATCACCGAGCCTCGAGCTACCGAACCTTCAATCGCCGAATCCTCAATCATCGAGTCCGGCTCCGGAGGAAAAAATTCCGGCGGAAGGACGGGTTGTCTGCGTCGATCCTCGCTACGTCGACGCCGAAACACCGACGCCGTATCGGCAAATGTCGTACAGCGTCGAAGCGGTTCAAACACCGAAACTGGTTTTTTCGAAATAAAAGAAATTTTCAGAGCCGCGACCGTAAGGAAGCGGTTTGGCGGGACTACCGCTCCCTTACGGTCGCGGCTCTGATTTTCCTTATAGAATCAGGACTTCATCAGGGGCAGCAGGTACTCGACCGTACTGTTCATGTTGTCGAGCTTCGGATAGTCTTCTTCGGGAATCTGTACCCGATAGCGTTTGCGCAGTTCGAGAACGATGTCGAGCAAGTCCATGCTGTCCATCTCGAACTGGTCTCGAAAGGAAACGTCGTCTTTCATCGACGCGAAATCCTCGTCGGGAGAAATGTCGGAAAGGATGCTGATTACCGCTTCTCGTATTTCGGGACCAGTCATGAAATTGAGAGTTGAGAATTGAGAATTGAGAATGTTAAATTACCGCTTGCGTTTTAGCCGCCTTGGCGCGATTGATCGGGAAATCAATGCTTCCCGACGATTACCACGGAGTTGATGCCGACCATTCCGAAGGAATTGTTCAGGATCACGTTGATTCCGTCGGTTTGTTTCGGCGTTCCGAGCACCAGATTGTCGATGTCGCAGTCGGGATCGAGATCTTCGCAGTTGATCGTCGGATGCACGACGCCGTCGTCGAAAGACGGCAGATTTCCAGCGAGTTCAAGCACTCCGGCGGCGCCCATGGCGTGTCCGATGAAACTTTTCGTGTTGTTGACGTAGGTTTTTTTCGAACCGGCGAACACTTTTTTGAGGGCGCCGATTTCCTGCGAGTCTCCCTGCGGCGTCGCCGTGGCGTGCGTGCTGACCAAATCGATTTGGTCGGCTCGCAGTCCGGCTTTTTTCAGGGCTTTTTCCATGCATTCCGCCTGTCGTTGCGGATTCGGCAGCACGAAGTCGCTGGCGTCGCTGTTCATTCCGTAGCCGAGAATTTCGCCGTAAATTTTCGCTCCCCGTTTTTGAGCGTCGGAAAGCCGTTCCAGCGTGTAGAGGCAGCCGCCTTCCGAAATCACGATGCCGTTACGATTCTTGTCGAACGGTCGCGACGCTTTTGCCGGATCGTCGTTCGTTGCCAAGGCGTTTTCGGCGGCAAAGGCCGCGAAAATTCCGAAGGTATGGATGCTCTCCGAGACGCCGCCGGCTAAGGCGAAATCGACTTCGCCGAGCCGCAGCATCTGCACGCCCTGAATCACGCCGGCGTTTCCCGCCGCGCAGGCTGCGCCGAGACAATAATGGGGCCCCGTGATTTTCAGGTTCAGCGTTACCTCGCCGGCCGGATTGTTCGCGACGGTTCGAGGATTGTGAAAATGGGACCACGTCTTGCAGTCGTAATCGAACTGCTTGATGTTGTAGATTTCGTTTTCCGTTTCGACGTTGCCGTGTTCCGTGATTCCGACGAACACGCCGACATTCGCCTTATCGACGGAGTCCCAATCGACGCCGCTGTCTTTGATCGCCTCGTTGGCGCAGTAGACCGCGATGCTTCCGGCTCGGGTTCCGCGACGCAAATCCTTTCGATTTTGGTAGCGTGTCGCTTCGAAATTGCAGATTCCAGCCAAGGTTTTGCCGAAATAGCGGATTTCATACGGCGAAATGCCGCTCCGTCCCGAAAGCAGCGATTGGCGATACTCCGCCAAATTGTTGCCGTTCGGAGCCGTCAGCCCCACGCCGGTGATTACGATCCGTTCCCTGTCGTCCATCGAAAAATTGAATTTGATTATCTTTGTTACCCCGCGATCGTAAAGAATACCCTATCTTCCTCTAAAAGACAAGTCCCGCATAAACCTCGCCTCGGATATTTTCGACGCATATCCTTGACAGTCCGCACCGTTTTGCCTACGATTGAGATTCCCGTTCTTGTCGGGCGGGGTTTCGTGCGCGCCGAATATCGGCTCGCCTGTCGTTCACGCTTTCCGTTAATCACTGGACGCTTTCGCTATGATCGAACCCGTTACGATCAACATTCGTTTCTTCGCTCGAGATCTCCAACTGCCGCAGGAACAAGTTCAAGCGGTCGTCAACCTGCTCGACGAAGGATTTCCCGTTCCGTTCATCGCTCGTTATCGAAAAGACCACACCGGAAACCTCGACGAGGACAATCTGCGGTACATCGACGAGGAACTCAAAGCGACTCGTGTCCTCTGCGAACGAAAGCAGGCGATTCTCAAGACGATCGACTCGCTCGGCAAGCTGACGCCGGAACTCGACAAAAAAATTCGCGAGGCGAAATCGACGAAACGGCTCGAAGATCTCTATTTGCCGTACAAGCCGAAAAAGCAGACCTTGGCGTCCGCCGCCCGGGAAAGCGGCATCGAACCGCTCGCCCTCGAAATTCTTGAAGGAAAGGTTTCGCCGGAAAACCTCGATCAACGAGCCTCCGAGTTCGTCAACGAGGACAAGAAAATCAAATCGATTGCCGACGCCCTCTTGGGAGCCGGGCATATCATCGCCGAGACGATGAGCGAAAAAATCGAACTGATTCAGCAAGTCCGCGAATTCGTTCACCGAAACGGCAAGCTCGTCACGGTGAAAGTCGAAACGAAAGCCGAAGACGTCGGAGAAAACGCCGCTCCGAAAAAGAAAAAGAAGCCCCGAAAGAAAAAAGAAAAGACGGAAACGGAACCATCGGTCGCCGCCGAAACGCCGAAAGTCGACGCCGTAACCATCGCGGCGGACGAAACCGTCGCCATGTCGGTCGTCGAAGAGCCGAAGCAGGATGCCGAGATATCGAAAGACGGCGAAGCACTAAAAGACGCCGGAGTACCGGCTAAATTGGAGGAGGATCATTCCGGCGCCGGCGGCGGCGACGACGAAGCCCCGGAACCGGAGGCTGCGCCCTCAGAGCCGGGGGCTGCGCCCTCAGAGCCGGGGGCTGTGCCCCCGGAAGCGGAACCCGTCGTTTCGACGTCCGAATCGACTCCGGAGGCGCAGCCTCCGACTCCGGGCGGAGACGACGTCCAAACGGTGACGGAACAGTTCAACGAATGGAAAGCGGCTCGGGAAGAGCAGGGAATTCCCGTCGTCCGTTCGCAAAAACAGCTCGAAAAGAAAAAGAAGGCCGAAAAACGTGCCGCGGAACAAGCGGACGAACGAAAAAGGATTGATGACGTCAAAAAACGTCAGCTGGAGCATTTCGAGCGACAGTTCAGCGACTATTTCGACTTTTCGACGGGAATTCGCAATCTGCCGCCACATCGGGTGTTGGCGATCAATCGCGGTGAAAAAGCAAAGGTTCTTCGGGTTCGATTTGAGAACGACGAAGAGGCGATAGCGGGCGGCGCCGACGAACTCTGTGTTTCCAAGGAGCATCCGCACGCGGCGTTCTTGAAGGGTTGTCTGAAAGACGCCCTGCATCGGCTTGTCGTTCCCGCCATGGAACGGGAAGCCCGGACCGAATTGACGGAAGCCGCTGAAAACCAAGCGATTCGTGTCTTTGCCAAAAATCTTCGCAATTTGTTGCTCCAACCGCCGTTGCACCGAAAACGGGTTCTTGCCTTGGATCCCGGATTCAAGCACGGCTGCAAAATGGTCGCGCTGGACGTTTTTGGAAACGTTCTTGCCGTCGAAACGGTCTATCTTTCCGGCAGCGCGGAGCGGCGGAGCAAGGCGATCGGAAAAATCGCCGAATTGATCGAAAAATTCAACATCACGGTCATCGCGATTGGAAACGGAACCGGTTGCCGCGAAACAGAGACCGCCGTTTCCAAGATGATCGCCGAACGTTTCGCCGACAAGGATCTCGCCTACATCGTCGTCAACGAAGCCGGAGCGAGCGTTTACTCCGCGAGTCCGTTGGCGAAAGAAGAGTTTCCGAATTACGACGTCCTGCTCCGGGGAGCGATTTCCATTGGACGACGCCTTCAGGATCCGCTCAACGAGTTGGTTAAGATCGATCCGGCAAGTCTCGGGGTCGGCATGTATCAGCACGACTTGAAAGGCAAGCATCTTCGGGACACGCTGACCGAAGTCGTCGAGTCCTGCGTCAACTACGTCGGCGTCGACGTCAACACGGCGACCCCCGCGATTCTCCGCTATGTCGCCGGCCTGAACCAGTTGACCGCCAAGCGGATTTACGATTACCGCATTCAGAACGGTCCGTTCCGCAGTCGGGAAGACCTCAAAAAAGTCTCCGGATTCGGCGACGTCGCCTTTACGCACGCCGCCGGATTTCTCAAGGTTCTCGGTGGTCCGAACCCGCTGGACGAAACCTGGATCCATCCTGAAAGTTACGAGACCGCGACGAAGGTTCTCGAAAAGCTCGGTTTCGTCGTCGACGATCTGCGGAATTCGGAAAAAGTCAAAGAAATCACCGACAAGAGCAAAACGGCGAACGCCGAAGAGCTTTCCAAAGAACTGGGGGTCGGACTTTTCACCGTCAAGGATATTTTGGAGAACTTCGCCAAACCGGGCCGCGACCCGCGTGAGGGGTTGCCCGCTCCGATCTTCAAGAAAGGCGTTCTCCAGCTCGAAGACCTGACCGTCGGCATGGAGCTGACCGGCACGATTTTGAACGTCGTCGATTTCGGTGCGTTCGTCGACATCGGCCTGCACGATTCGGGCTTGATCCATATCAGTCATATGGCTGACCGATTCGTCCGCGACGCTCACGAACGGGTTTCCGTCGGCGACATCGTCCGTGTTTGGGTTGTCGAAGTCGATCCAAAGCGGAAACGAATCTCGCTGACGATGATTCCGCCGGGCACGGAACGACCGAAACCGGAACAGCGCCGGGAAGAACATCGGGACCGGCCGCCGAGGCAGGAGCGAGAGGGAACGAGACAGGAACCCGGTTCCGATCAGAGACGTCGGGAGAATCGACCACCGCGTCCGCAGGGACAGGGACAAGGCCAGCGACCGCCGCGGCAGGATCAGGGACAGCGTCCGCCGAGACCGGAGGGCGAGCGTCGGGACCAAGGACCGAGACGGGACGGTCAAGGGCGAGACGGTCGAGGACGGGATGGACGCGGACGGGACAATCGGGACCGCTTCGATCGGGACCGTGCTCCGAAAACCTTCGTTTCCGTTCCGAAGGAAAAAGAGGTCAAGCCGATTTCCGAGGACATGAAGAAAGGCAAGGAACCGCTCCGAAGTTTCGGCGACCTCGCCCAATTGTTGGGCCGCGTTCAAATCGCCGATCCGGCCGAGGAAAAAAAGAAGAAAAAGGAAGAGGAGCGAAAGCGTCGTGAAGCCGAACGGAACGCGCAAGCTCCTCCGACTCCTTCCGTGGAAGAGCCGACGCCTCCGCAGGAATCCTGACGATGTTCCGGTGTTAGACTTGTTCGAAAACTGATTGGTTGATAAGGTCGGCGGCTACCGATCCTGTCCTAATGTTTTCGAACGGGGCCATTGGACGGCTTGCGCCCTCGGACCTTGGCGAAGCGGATGATTATGGTAAAATAACATCCCATTGCAGCCGTTCCGTGCGCGGATCCTTCGTGGTTCGGTTCGGTTCCGCCCCTGATTGTTCGGTGTTTAACACATTTTTTTACTTTTTGGGAGAATGAGACCATGGCAACATTGAGAATGGGTATCAACGGGTTCGGTCGGATCGGTCGAATGGTTTTTCGCGCCGCGATGACGAAAAAAGACATCGAAATCGTCGGAATCAACGACCTTTTCGACGCCCCTTACCTCGCCTACATGCTGAAATATGACTCCGTCCACGGTCATTTCAAAGGCGACATCGCGACCGACGGCAACGATTTGGTGATCAACGGCAAGAAAATCCGCGTTACGGGCGTCAAGTCTCCCGCCGATTTGAAATGGGGCGACGTCGGAGCCGATTACGTCGTCGAATCGACGGGCCTTTTCCTGAGCAAGGAAACCGCCGAAGGACATCTTCAGGCCGGCGCGAAGAAAGTCATCATGTCGGCTCCGTCGAAAGACGACACGCCGATGTTCGTGATGGGCGTCAACCACAAAACGCTGACGAAAGACGTCCATATCGTCTCCAACGCCAGTTGCACGACGAACTGCCTCGCCCCCTTGGCGAAGGTCCTGCACGACAACTTCGGCCTCGTCGAAGGTCTCATGAGCACGATCCACGCGACCACGGCGACCCAGAAAACCGTTGACGGCCCGTCCCACAAGGATTGGCGCGGCGGCCGTGCGGCGGCGGGAAACATCATTCCGTCTTCGACCGGTGCGGCGAAAGCCGTGACGAAAGTCATTCCGTCCCTCAAAGGCAAGCTGACCGGTATGTCCTTCCGCGTTCCCGTCCTGAACGTCTCGACGGTCGACCTGACCTGCCGTCTCGAAAAGGCCGCCGAATACGAAGCGATCTGCGCCGCCATGAAAAAGGCGTCCGAAGGCGAACTGAAGGGAATTCTCGGCTACACCGACGAAGACGTCGTCTCCACCGACTTCATCGGCGATTCGCGAACCTCGATTTTCGACGCCAAGGCTGGAATCATGCTGAATCCCAATTTCGTCAAAGTCGTTTCCTGGTACGACAACGAATGGGGATATTCCTGCAAAGTGTGCGAATTGGCCGAACACATGGCGTCGCTGTAAGTCGACGTTCGCCGCAATCCGTTCGCCGTTAGCCGCGTCGGCCTCCGACGCGCGACGGAGGGGCAAAACTTTATCGAACCGGAACCACGAAAACCGGGACCGCAGGTCCCGGCTCCAGGCCGTGCTCGCAGCGGACTCGACGTTCCTGAAGCGTTTCGGTGAGAAGTCGATCGTTTTGCGGCAGCGAGTTCCGCGAATTCTCCGGATGGTAAAGATGGTACGCAATCGCCGCGAATTTCAAATTGCGGCGGACGACGCCCCGATGCGTCAGTCGGGCGACGAACTCTTCGTCTTCACGCCCCCAACCGACGAACTCTTCGTTGAATCCGTTGACGATGTCGACGTCTTTTCGCCAAAACGACAGGTTGCAACCGCGAACCGAGCCGGTCTTTCCACGAAATCGGTGGGCGAGAAGCGACAAAACCGAGGAGCGAACCGCGTTTTGCCGATTGCGAATTCCCCGGCTGAACGGACCAAGTCGAACGTCGCCGGTCGCAAGGATTTTTTCCGTTCGTTCTTTTCCGATGGGAACCCGACTGCCTTGGATCCATTGGCCTTCCCGAGCGGCGTTGCGGTGATCCTTCACGAAATCCGGATGGAGCAACAAATCGCCGTCGACGAAGAGCAGATAATCTCCCGATGAGGCTCGAATTCCCCGGTTTCGGGACGCCGCCAAACGAAATCCTTCATCCGGCTGCCAAGCATGGAGAAGGGGAACCGGCGAGCGTTTGGCGAGCTCCTGAACGACTTCCGCCGTGTCTTCCCGGGAGCCGTCGTCGGCGATCACGATCTCGTTGGGAAGCACCGTCTGCCGAAACGCCGTTTCGACGCAGCACCGAAGCGCCTCCTTCCAATTATACGTCGTGATGATCAACGAGGCCCGCATCGGTCGTTCCAACCCCCGAGTTCCGGCGGAGTACCGCCTCCACTTGGGGCTCTTTGTAAAACTTATTTTGGAGTCTTGGGGTCGGAACGACAAAAACGAGCAATGAAGCCTCGTTTGCGATATTCCCGGTTGATCGAACGAATTATCCTTTGATCTGTCGTTCGACTTCAGCGAGAATCGCTTTCTCGTCGAGCTTCAGGTTTTTCGCGATGCCGAGACCGCAATCCTTATCGGCTTGGTAAAACCGTGCAACCGCTCGAACTTGGATGTTTTCCGGGACTCCGTCCATCGCCTCGGCGACGTTCTGCATCAATCGCTGCTGCTCGTCCTTCGGGAGCAAACGGAACAAGTCGCCCGGTTGCGAATAATAATCCTTGTCTTCGCGGTGATTGAAATTGAACGCCGTACCGTCCAAATCAAGCGGCGGTTCCTGGGCGCAGGAACACTGCGTCGGCCCGCCGAAACTGTTCGGCTCGTAGTTGACGCCGCTGCCGTTGCCGTCGAAACGCATCGCTCCGTCCCGTTGGTAATTTTTCATCGGACAGCGGGGAGCGTTGACCGGCAGGGCTTCATAATTCGTACCGATTCGATATCGGGCGGCGTCGGCGTAAGCGAACAGGCGGCCTTGCAGCATTTTATCGGGCGAAAAACCGATTCCCGGAACGACGTTGCCTGGATCGAACGCCGATTGTTCCACCTCGGCGAAATAATTGTCCGGATTCCTGTTCAGCTCCATGATCCCGACCTCAATGAGCGGATAATCCTTTTGGCTCCACGTCTTCGTGAGGTCGAACGGATTGTACCGATACGTTTTCGCGTCGGTTTCAGGCATGATCTGAACGCACATTTTCCATTTCGGGAAGTTTCCTTTGGCGATGTTCTCGAAGAGATCCCGTTGCGAATATTCCCGGTCGCTTCCGACGATTTTCGATGCTTCGGCGTTCGTCAGGTTTTCGATTCCCTGCATCGACTTGAAATGGAATTTGACCCAGACCCGTTCGTTTTTTTCGTTCCAGAAACTGAACGTATGCGAGCCGAAACCGTGCATCTGCCGCAGGTTCTTCGGGATGCCGCGATCGCTCATCAAAATCATGACCTGGTGCAGCGTTTCCGGGGAGAGGGACCAGAAATCCCAAGCCGCCGTAGCGCTACGTAAATTCGTTTTCGGGTCGCGTTTCTGTGTGTGAATGAAGTCGGGGAATTTCAACGGATCTCGCAGGAAAAAGACCGGCGTGTTGTTGCCGACCAAATCCCAGTTTCCCTCTTCGGTGTAAAATTTAAGGGCGAAACCACGAACGTCCCGTTCGGTGTCGGCGGCGCCGCGTTCCCCGGCAACGGTCGAAAATCGCAGGAAAAGATCGGTTTTTTTCCCCGGGGTGAACACCTTGGCTTTCGAATACTTCGTAATATCATGCGTGATCGTCAGCGTACCGTAGGCTCCGCTTCCCTTGGCGTGAACGACCCGTTCGGGAATCCGTTCGCGGTTGAAATGGGCGAGTTTCTCCATCATCCAAACGTTTTGCATCAACGCGGGACCGTGCGGTCCGGCGGTCTGGATGTTCTGGTTGTCGGCGACCGGGGCTCCGGCCTGGGAAGTCAGCGTTTGGCTCTTCTCTTGCGTCATTGTTTTCTCCTTGATGTGGGGTGGACAAAAGAACGGATCGGACTTGTCTTTCATGCCGCGTCCGATCCCGGCAAAACGCCCCGGCAATGTTGTGAGAACCGATGAGTCGAATTTGTAAGATGTTCCATTATTCCCGTTTACAGTACCGATGTCAACAGGCAGGGGATTTTGGCTTTCGTCGAAAGATCGCTTGACAATTGATTCAAATTCGGCGAAAATCAGTGGATTGTCTTGAAACGGTCGGATTTTGTCGATCTCCCCCGTTTTCAAGGACGATCACGACCACGTTCCTTTCGGCGATCCATGTCCTACGATACAGTAATTATCGGAGCCGGAATGTCCGGCCTGGCGGCGGGTATCCGGTTGGCCCATTACGATCAGCGTGTCTGTATTTTGGAGCAGCACACGACGGTCGGCGGCCTCAATTCGTTCTATCGGCAACGAGGTCGGACGCTGGACGTCGGACTCCACGCGCTGACGAACTACGTTCCCAAAGGCACGAAGTCGGGCCCCCTTTCCCGACTGCTGCGACATCTTCGGCTGACGTGGGACGAGTTGGCGCTGGTCCCCCAAATCGGCTCGACCATTGCGTTTCCGGACGTTCGCTTGCATTTCAACAACCATTTCGAGCTGTTCGTCTCCGAGGTCCGACGATATTTCCCCAAACAGGTCGACGGCCTGATGCGGCTGGTCAACGAACTGCTTGATTACGACCAGCTCGGCCTCGGCGCTTCCGGAGGCTCCGCCCGGGAATTCGTTGGACGACACCTGACGGATCCGACGCTGATCGAAATGATTTTCTGTCCGCTGCTCTACTACGGCGGCGCCCGGGAACGGGATATGGAATTCGGACAATTTTGTATCATGTTCCGTTCGATTTTCCTCGAAGGTTTTGCGAGGCCCTTCGACGGCGTCCGGCTCATCATCAAGCAGTTGCTCCAAAAGTTCCGGGCTCTCGGCGGCGAGCTTCGGCTTCGGGCCGGCGTCAGTCGGATTTCCTCGAAATCCGGTCGCGTCGAAAAGATCCAGCTCAACGACGGCTCGGAAATCGAGGCGAAAAACGTTCTTTCCTCCGCCGGTTGGCAGGAAACCATGCAACTTTGCGATTGCCAAACCGCCGGGGAGCAGGGACGTCAGCTCGGAACCGGCCAACTCGGCTTCATTGAGACGATCAGCGTCCTCGACAAGGAACCGAAGAGTTTCGGACACGATCGGACGATCGTTTTTTTCAACGACTCGAACACGTTTTCCTACGAGAAGCCGACCACGCCGGTCGACCTGCGCAGCGGCGTGATCTGTTCGCCGAACAATTTCGACTACGCCGAACCGCTCGGCGAAGGAATGATCCGAATCACCGCACTGGCGAATTACGATCTCTGGAAAAACCTGTCGCCGGAAGACTACAAGGCCCAAAAACAACATTGGTACCAGAAAACGCTTGAATCGGCGACCCGATTCGTCCCCGACTTCCGGGAGCGCGTCGTCGATACCGACATGTTCACGCCGCTGACGATTCGCCGCTTCACCGGCAAGGAAAACGGAGCAATCTACGGGGCTCCGGATAAAAAATACGACGGCCGCACCCATTTGGAAAATCTTTACGTTTGCGGCACCGATCAGGGAATGGTCGGAATCATCGGCGCGATCGTCAGCGGAATCACGATTGCCAACCGCTATCTGCTCGGCGAGTAGTTCAACTTGTTCGGAAACTATACTACAAACGGTCTGAAATTACCTTTTTTGTTTTCGACTGAAAAAGAGCCCCAAGTGTAGGCGGTACTCCGCCGGAACTTGGGGGTTGGAGCAGGAAGAACGTGTAATTTGTTTCCGTTTGTAGTACAACGCCAAAGCATATTTTATCAATATTTAGCCACGGAAAACACGGAAAAAACACGGAAAAATCACGGAGAAATTCCTTGCATCATCTCCTTCCGTGTCTTCCGTGGCTAAAAGCAATTTTAGGCTTGGCAGGGTAGTAGTATACAATTTGACGAATCTACAAAAACGGGATCGATCGTGTTCAGGTAGCCGCCGACGTCCCGGCAGCGGAGTCCGGTACTCCGGACTTGACCTGTGTTCGAGTGCGGCCTGTATTTTCGAAATACGGCGTTCCTGCCGCCGAGACGTCGGCAGCTACCACTTGCCGAGCAACTCTATTGTTCGGCGAAAATCTTCGGCGGGGAAAAGACCCGTTGACACGACGGGGGGAAATCGTCATAATCCGCGACGTTTTTTTATCCGACGCCTCGAAAGACGAACTCCGACAAGCGTTTGAATGTCGTGTAATCTGCGATTCATCCGTTCGAAACCAAGCAGTGTTCCGGCTCGCCGCGTGCGCCGAATATCGGTCTTTGCGCTTGCCTGGTTGCTCTTCAGCGTCGGAATGGTCGTTGCGGCGTTCGGCGACGGGCCGATTCTCGGAAATCCGGCGGAAAAGTTTTTCGATGAACCGAGCGCAAAATCTTCGAACGACTCGTCTCGCAAACCTCGGTTCGCCGACAGTGAAATTCTGCCGACCGCCTCACAATTGTCGAAGATTCGACAAACTTCTGGCGAAGCGCCTAGTGTTTGGGACAATCCGGCTCCGGGAACGGCCGGTGAAGCGACGCTCGCCGATTGGGGCGTCGGCCCCTCGTTGGTCGCTCCGGCGATCGGAGATTCGACGACACCGAATCGAACGGCTCCCGCCTTCACGCCGCCGAACGGAGCCGCCATGGGAACCAACGGAATGCCCGCCGCTCCACAAGGTTTCGGCTTCGGCGTCGGACCGACTTGGGGACAGACGCCGACCGCCAATCCGGCGGCGACCGCTCCGACGGCCGTCGCCAATCCTTACGCCCAGATTCAGCAGAATCCTTACGTCAATCCTTATTACGGATTCGGATACTACGATCCGAACAACGGCAATCTCTACGCCAATCCTTACGCCGGAGGAATGAATTACGGCGCCTACGCTCCCAACGGCGGTTTCAACGGATTCGGCGGCGGCTACGATCCCTACAACCCCACGGGAAACTACGGCAATGCAATGGGAAACTACGGCGGATTCTACAATCCGATGCTCATGATGGGCCAGCAGACGCCGAATTATCTCTTTCCCCAAGGATTTAACGGTCCCATGCCGAACCGGGAAGCAGCCGAGAACGCGGCAGCAGGCGAAAAGAAATCGAAAAAGGATAAAGAAACGGAAGAAGAGGAAAAGAAGCCCGGCTCCGAATGGACGATGCAACGCCTGATGCCGCTGCATGTCACGTCGCCGCTGGGCGAAACGCTCTTGAAAGGGGCGAAAACTCTGAGTCCGTTCAGCACGCCGACGGGACCTGACAAAGGCTGCGGGCAACCGCTGTTGATGAGAAGTTGGCAAGACCATCCGTATTACTTCGGCGGCTTCGTCGGCTATATTTACGGCTCGCAACTGGTCGACAACATGATCGACCAGAACAGCGGCGCCAACGGCGGTCTGAAGCTCGGATATTACTTCAACGACTATTGGGGCGTCGAAAGCCGCCTCCATTTCGCGTCCATCGACATTCAGGAAACCGACTACGGCAGGGAGGTTTACGATTCCTGGTATGCGGCGGCCTACCCCGACGGACCGTACCGACCGCTGACGACGCGGTCCAACCACCTGACGACCTTCGACGTCAGCGTCCAGTATTATCCGCTGGGCAACGCGAAATGGAGGCCCTTTTTTACGTACGGTCTCGGAGTCACCCGGGAGTCGTTTATCGATACCTACGGCGTCAACAATCGGGTCGACGCCATTTCGATGCCGATCGGCGTCGGACTGCGGTATTGGTGGAACGAACACCTCGCGATTCAGGCGGATCTGATCGACAACATCGTTTTTTCGACTGGTCAAGCGAAGACGCAAGGGAACTTCGCGTTTACCGTTGGCGTCGCCTATTCGTTCGGAACGAGCAAAAAATGCCGACCGACCGCCTACTGGCCGTACACGCCCAGCATGGGCTCGAAATGGTAGTCCGTGCCGGACGGGCAAAAGCCTTCGGCTTCATCAACGCCGCCTTCCGTTGGTCGGCTCATCGTTCGGCGGTATTTGACGTTGCGAAAAAAGTGAAACGGTAAAATCTTTCCGAAAATGTCAGTCGAATGCCGTTTCGCAGTACATCGCGAAAATTGTTCACGGCATTGAAACCAATCGGTTGTTCTTGTCGACTTTGACGATTCGCGGCTGATAGTTGGTTAATTCTTTTTCGTCGACGTTGGCGTAGGTCAGCACGACGAGGATGTCGCCGGCCAAGCCGCTCCGGGCGGCGGGACCGTTGAGCAACATGGTTCCGGAACCGCGCGGTCCCTCGATGGCGTAGGTTACGATCCGGGAGCCGTTGTTGAGGTTCAGGACGTGAACCTGTTCGTTCGGCAGAATATCCGCCGCTTCAAGGAGATCGAGATCCACCGTGATGCTCCCTTCGTAATCCAGATCGGTTCCGGTGAGCGTTGCGCGATGGATCTTCGACTTGAGCATGTATCGTTCCATGGAAATATCTTCGAATTTGAGGAAAAAGGTTTGACCAATCGCTTGCATTTTAGCCGTGCAGCGCGTCTTCGATATATTGTATGTCGAAGTCCCATCTCGAAAACCCCCGGGAGCGTTTTCCGATTGAGGGTAAAAAACAGAGTTAGGGCGTGTTTACACTACCGCAATTTGGCATGGAAATCACTCCGAAACCTACGTTTTTGGCCAAAGTAAGAGGACAACAAACCGTTTTGAAACAGCCTATTTTCTCCAGTTGTCTACCCAAACACCCCAAACTTTTAGTG
>JAVBQW010000213.1:0-11353 GCA_031548665.1 Thermoguttaceae bacterium | reverse complement strand
TAGTACAAAGTTAATGAATTAACATTCGAGAAAAGAGAAAGAGACCGTCATCCCCGCGCAGGCGGGGACCTAGAGAGCAGATTCCAATAGGTTCTTGCACACGTTATTGACGGATGCAAACGGTCGACAACGCCTTCCGTCTAGGTCCCCGCCTTCGCGGGGATGACGAACATTATTTCCTTAGCTTTGTCGTAGTTTGCCCGACGTTCATCGTGTCGGAGGCCGACGCGGCTAACACGATTATTCGCCTTCAAGGTTTGCCTTCCATTCGACGACGGTTTTGATGATCAGCGTCACGATTGCAAGCAGAGCGAGCATCGACGCCAATGCAAACGGAGCGGATTTCGGATATTCCTGGTACACCAACTCGATGTACAACGGCAGCGTCAGGGTTTGGCCGCCGATTCGTCCGGAAACGACGTACACGGCTCCGAACTCGCCCATCGCTCTTGCGTTACACAAAATCGCTCCGTAAAGCAGTCCCCATTTAATATTGGGCAGCGTGACCCGCCAGAAAATCTGCCAGCCCCGAGCGCCGAGGACCCGGGCGGCGAGTTCCTCTTCGGTTCCCTGCGACTGCATGATGGGAAGAAGCTCCCGGACGACGAACGGAGCCGTGACGAACATCGTCGCCAACACGATGCCCGGCGTCGCGAAAAGAATCTTGACGTCGTGGTCGATCAGCCAACCGCCGAGCGTGCTTTGCGCTCCGAAAAGGAAGATAAACAGCAAGCCCGCGATGACCGGCGAAATCGCGAACGGAATATCGATCAGTGTTAGAAGGATTCCTTTGCCTTTGAACTCGAACTTGCCGAGACACCAGGCCGCCGCGACGCCGAACACGATGTTCAGCGGCACGACGATCGCCGCCGTGAAAAGCGTCAGCCGGACCGCAGCCAACGCGTGCGGCTTGGTCAGCGACTGCCAGAAAACGTCGATTCCGTCCGAAAACGATTTTGCGAACACGGTCAACAGCGGCAGCAGCAGAAACAGCGTCAAAAAACCGACCGCGACGAGGATCAGCAACAGCCGCACCCAGAGCGGCTCCGTCGTCGCCTCGCGGATTTGTCGGTGTTCGTGCTTGATGACGTGTTCGATTTTCATTGTTTTAGCCGCGTCGGCCTCCGACGCGCTAATAATTGTTGCGGCTCCAATCGCGTCGGAGGCCGACGCGGCTAACGGAACAAGTTAACGCTTCTTCCATAGTTGGACCATATTGATCAAAAACATCAACGCGAACGACGCGGCGAGCATTGTGATCGCAATGGCGGACGCCGCTTTGACGCCGTCGTCTTCCAGCAGCCGCATCGCGATCAGGTGGGACACGATTTCCGTTTTCATCGGGATCAGGCCCGAGATGAAAATCACGGAGCCGTACTCGCCGAGCGCCCGGGCGAACGCCATCGCGAATCCCGTGACGAGAGCCGGAAACACCGTCGGGAAAATCACGTACAGGAACGTCTGCAGGCGGCTCGCTCCCAGACTGGCGGCGACGTCTTCGAGTTCGCCCTCAATGTCCTGAATCGCTGGTTGCATGGCCCGAACGACGAAGGGCAGGCCGATGAAGGTCAGCGCGACCAGGACGCCGAGTTGCGTGCCGTCGACTTTCATCGGCAGGTATCGGCCGATCCAACCGTGTTCGGAATAGATTTCGGCCAGCGCGATTCCCGAGACGGCGGTCGGCAGCGCGAACGGCAGGTCGACCATGGCGTCGACGAAGCGGCGGCCCCAAAATTTGTAACGGACCAGCACCCAGGCGACGACGAAACCGAACACGGCGTTGAGACTTGCCGCGAGCAATGCTGCTCCGAACGTCAGTTTGAACGAAGCGAGGACGCGCGGACTCGACACCGTGTTCCAAAAAATCTGCGGCGACATGCCGAGCACCGTCGCGAAGAGTCCCGACAGCGGCAGCAGAATCACCAGACTGAGATAAACCACGGAGAGTCCCAACGTCAGGCCGAAACCCGGCAGAACACTCCGCTGGCGAAATTGATTCTTCATAAAACGATCGCGCAAGAGCCGGGGGTGTAGGCGAAGCCGTAGCCCCCGGATGCGTTGTGTACCGACGCATTGACTTTTCTCGTTTCTCCACCCATCCGGGGGCTACGGCGGAGTACCGCCTACACCCCCGGCTCTTGTTTTATTTTTTTCTATTTCGTGTTTTCCATCGTGATTTGGTCGAACACGGCGTCGGCGTTGAAGTGTTCCTTTTGCACCGAGGCCCAGGAACCGAAAACTTCCGCGATCGTAAAGGTCTCGACCTTCGGAAACTGCGCGGCGAATTTTTCCATCACCTCGGGATTCGACGGCCGATAAAAATTTTTCGCGACGATTTCCTGAGCGGCGGGCTCGTACAGGAATTTCAGGTATTCCTCCGCGATATCACGAGTTCCCTTCTTGTCGACGATCTTGTCGACCACGGCGACCGGCGGCTCCGCCAAGATCGTGATCGACGGCACCACGACCTCGAATCCCTCGGCGGGTTCCATTTTTTGGAAATACAGGGCCTCGTTTTCCCATGCCAATAACACGTCGCCGCTCTTGTTGTTCACGAACCGCTGCGTCGAGCCCCGAGCTCCCGTGTCCAGCGTCTTCGTGTGTTTGAACATTTTTTTCACGAATTCCCGAGCCTTGGCATTCGCCTTCTTGACATCTTCCGCTTTCGCTGGATCCTTGAGCGAATTCAGGTCGCCGAGCTCCTTTTTCAGGACGTATCCCCACGCCGCCAGGTAGTTCCAGCGGGCGCCGCCGGACGTCTTCGGATTCGGCGTGATGATTTCGACGCCGTCCTTAAGCAGGTCCGGCCAATCCTTGAGTCCCTTCGGATTGCCTTTGCGGACCATGAACACGATCGTCGAGGTGTACGGGCAACTGTTATGCGGCAACCGCGTTTGCCAGTCTTCAGCCAACAATCTTGCTTTGGTGGCGATCAGGTCGATGTCGTGGGACAGGGCCAGCGTCACGACATGCGCCTCGACACCGTCGACGACGCTCTTCGATTGGGCTCCCGAACCGCCGTTCGCCAGATGAACGGTGATCTTTTCCTGTTTGGTTTCTTGCCAGTGTTTTTCGAACTGGACGTTGTACTCTTTATACAGCTCCCGGGTCGGATCGTACGAAACGTTCAAAATCTCCCGCGAACTACCGGAAGACTTCCCGTCTCCGCAACCAAAGAGAAAAGGAATGCAGCAAAGCAGGAACGTCCAGTGAAAAAGTTTACTCATTTTGTGGTGTTCGTTTAAAGGGGAAATGTGTTGGGAACAGGTTTCAAGCAATTGTCGCGCCGTGAAGGCTCAAACTCCAATGTGTGAGACAAAATTTTAGTGAGGGGCGCAATCCCTATTCCCCTCTCCCTCCGGGAGGGACCTGCCGTCCAGGCGTAAATGGTTAGGGTGAGGGGCGAGCGAGTTAAAAACACCAATAAATGCCGACAAATGCTGAGGAATTGAGAGACTATTTTGATGATCTTGATTTATTTCGACCACAGAGCCCCTCACCCTAACCCTCTCCCGAGGGAGAGGGGACGATTAAGTGGGCGAACACGGACTATTGCTGTTAGTATAATACAGTGATTTTTCGTTTTATAGAAATGAATTACCGTTTTAGAGAATACCATGCCTTCGGCTTAAAAACGCCAAAGCAGAAACCCAAGAAAATAAACTGGAGAAACCTTGTCGATTTTGTCGAATGTAGTGATTGTATCAAATCGTTGTCTCTCGACTCATTTGGCGGTTCATGTTTTTCAGGAAGTTGACCATTTTACTGCTCGTTCTATCGGTCGCCTCGGCGGTCGGATGCGAGATTATGCCCGTGAATCGGTACAAACCGACGCTGCATAATCCGTTTCCGCAGTTGAAAAGCGTCGCCGTGGTTCCGTTCCAGAATCTGGCGCAAAGTTCCAGGGTCGACGGCCGCGAATTTGCCAAGTGTTACGGCAATGAACTTCAACGGGTTCCCGGCTTCGTCGTCGTTGCCGACGAATTGGTCGAACGAGCCATGTTGATGAACGAGCTTCATCGATTGGAAACGGTCGACGACATTCGTTTGCTCGGCCAAATTCTCAAGGTCGACGTCGTTGTGATCGGTAAAATTCACGATTTTACGAATTATTATCCGCCGCGAGCTAAATTTCAAGTTGAATGGTATGCGGTGAATCCTTATCTGCATCCGATTCCGATCGGTTACGGTCTGCCGTGGGGTACGCCGCAGGAAGCCGACATTCCGGATAAAATTCTGCTTCTCTCCGAAATGGAGATCGCGTCGGCTCAAATCGCGACGCAAACTCCGGAGTTCGCCCCCGTTCGTCGCGGCGAAACGGAGTCGCCGCAATACCCCCAGCTTCAGCAAGTTCCGTCGCAGCAGCAGGAACAGCCGAAAAAAGAAGCGAAAAAAGAGAATCCGATCAAATTGGTCGGAGCCAATCTTCCGACGAACATTCCGAACGGCGGAAATCTGGACGAAACCCAACTTTCCCAAGTTGCCGAGTACAAGCAAAAGCGTTTTGTTGACGACAGTCTCCTTGCCTCCGGAATTCCCTATGTTCCCGATGGGCAGCCGATTTCCCCTGCCGAGAAAAAGGAAAAAGTCACGCAGTGGGATCCCTTGCAGCCGCATCCGCTTCAGTACGGTCCCTGGCCGACGCCGTGGACCGAAACGAACCAATTGCCGCTCGCTCAACAAAACCAACAGAATCCCGGAACCTACGAAGGGCATTATCCCGGTTATCCGCAGCCGCCGAACTTGACGCCGGAACAACTTGCCCAATATGGTTGGGCGAATCAACCGGTTCCGCCGATTCCGCCGTATTACAGCATGATGCCCGGCATGGCGGTCGACGGTCAGCCCGGCATGGTGATGGGCGAACCGGACCGTTTCCCCGGCCTGCCGAAAGACTGGCCCGATCCTCGCGGTCTGATTCCCGAAGGTCCCGAGCCCGAACGGCCGGTCCGCAAGGTCAAGAACGATGGGCCCGTCCTGTTCCATATCAACGTTTACAACGGCAACGACAGCGAATTCATGCAAGCCCTTCAGGATTACGATTTCCTCTTCCGCGACGACAAGCGGATTGCGAGCAAGCAGTCGATCTTGAACAACCGCTCCGAGTTCATCAGCTTTTGCTGCCGGCTCCATATTTGGGAAATGCTCTCCGCCAGAGGCGGCGCCGGTCGCGCCGAAAAAGTCGTCAGAGAATGGAAACTCTGGTATGGAGGCAAAAAACCTTATTAACGAACAGCGAACAGCGAACAACGAACAGCGAACAGCGAATAGCGAATAGAGAACAATGGAAAAAGGAGTCCTACATGGAAAAATTCGTCAGGAGGCAAACTTTATCGAATCGGCAACGTATACATGATTAGGCCGCAAACTCCATCATTACGCAATAACTTTCCTATTCGCTAAATCCGTTTATTGTCCTCTGTTCGTTGTTCACTGTTCACTGTTCGTTTTTTGGAATCGCGTTATTTCGTCTGGAATCTCCATCAAGGAATTCCGATAAAAAGATAGACGCGACTCCATGCATTGTTTCACTTTTTTATGAAAGCCCTTGCCATGGACCACAACGTCGAACTGCTGACGCTGCCGCTTACCGACAACTCCGTTCAAGAAGGACAGGCCGCCGTGAATCAAGATGTCAACGTTTTGGCGTTGGTCAAGGGCGAAGAACGCTACGTCTTCCTCTACACCGAATCGAATCGGGCGGAAACGCTTCGTGTTCTGGGGCGTTACGCCTCGAATCCGGAGCTCAGCTTCACCTGGTACGACGCCGCCGTACTGAGCCAGAAAATCCGTCAGGAAAGCCAGCAACAAGCGAAAGAAAAGCAGGATTATCTCGCTTCGTCCCGGTACCAACTGCCGCTGAACAGCGAAAACGATTTCTGAGTAGGCGTTAGACGTTAGGAAGCAGGCGTTAGGAAATACATGTTCGCCTGCTTCCTTTTTATTTTTCTGCTTCCTAACGCCTAACGCCTAACGCTTCTCCCGCCGCTTCGCGGATTTTCAGAATTTGTATGAGAAGCGTTTCGAGTCGGTCGAGCGGAATCATATTGGGACCGTCGCTGGGCGACTTTTCGGGCTCCGGATGCGTTTCGAGAAACAGGGCGTCGATTCCGACGGCCGCCGCCGCTCGGGCCAGCGGCTCGACCAATTCCCGATTGCCGCCGGTCGCCGCCCCCAAACCACCGGGCTCCTGAACGCTGTGCGTGGCGTCGAACACGACCGGCGTGCCGAAGCGCCGCATCTCGACCAGCGATCCCATGTCGTTGACGAGTCGACCGTATCCGAAAAATGTTCCCCGCTCGCAAAGCAAAATATCCCGACATCCGGACGCTTCGAGCTTGCGGACGACGTTTTTCATGTCTCCCGGAGCGAGAAATTGCCCCTTTTTGACGTTGACCGGTCGCCCCGTCTTCGCGGCGGCAACGAGCAAATCAGTCTGCCGGCACAGAAACGCGGGAATCTGGATCAAATCGCAGACCGAAGCGACTTCCTCCGCCTGGTACGATTCGTGAATATCCGTCGTCACAGGAAGGCCCGTCTGCTCTTTGATGATCGACAGCATGTCGAGGCCGCCGCGAAGTCCGGCTCCCCGATAGGATTCGATGCTCGTTCGATTTGCCTTGTCGAAAGACCCCTTGAACACCACATTGATCGGCAAACGGTCGCGGATTTCGAGCAGTTTCTCCGCAATCGGCATGTTGTACTCTTCCTGAAGCGTACAGGGCCCGGCGATCAGGAGAAGGGGTTGCCCGGCGCCGCAGAAAACGGAGCCGATCGAAGCGGGATTGTTCGGCATAGGAGTCAAACGGTTCGCGGAAAAGAGCCGGACCCCGTGGTTCCGGTATCCTCAAGCATTATTTAAACGGACTGACAAAGAACCGAAAGAGATTGAACGACTTTCCGCTGGACGATGAGGACGAATCGGTATTGATATCGACGCCGGCTTCTTTACAGAATTTCGTTAGCACGGTCTGAAAATACGTAAACCGACGGTCCTTGTCTTTTTGCACGGCATAGCGATAGGCGGCGTAAAGGATCCGATTCGGCAGAATTTTGGCGTCCCGGGCGGCGATCACGTCTTCGCAGTATTGCTTTTCGGCGGCCGTTCGAGCGTAAAGCGTTTTGATCAGCACGTCGGCTGTCAGGGTGCCGTCCGCGTTTTGCGCAAAAAGCGAGCTGCCGAACACCGAAACGAGTCCGAAAAGCACGAACCGAAAAAAGAAACGTCGAGAAAGCATAGAATTGAGTGGGACAGTATTTCCTCTCCGTTCGTCATCTCGCTTGCGTTTTAGCCGCGTAGCGCGAGATCTACATAAGAGGATTATCGACCCAAACCCGCAAAAACCGCAAAGTTTTTCAATGGGTCCCTTGAAAAGAATCCATTTCTTTGATAGATTTTCCCTAACTCGAACGGAGCATTGACGATCCCGTTCCGTTTCGCCGATTTCAAGACATGGTTCATCGGAGATCGAACGTCGAAATGTTTTCAGATGAAGTTAACCCTTGAGACATCGACAGCCGATAAAAACCCTCAAGGAAGCTTTCCTTCATCTGAAACCGGCGTGTTCGGTTTTCAGTAGGCGCCGTAGCCAAACGGCTAAGGCAGCGGATTGCAAATCCGTTATATCCCGGTTCGAATCCGGGCGGCGCCTCTTTTCTTTTCTCGATTTCGGCGAATCGGGCTCCGGAGATCGTTCAAGGAACCGACCTTGACTTTTTTCCATCTTATAATATTCCGGAGTGTATCATGACAAAAAAAGAGATCGTTCGTTCCATCTCCGAAAAACTCGATCTGACGCAACAGAGTACGAAGGAGATCGTTCAAAAGACGTTTGACGCGATCATCGAAACCTTAGTGATCGAGCGACGGATCGAACTTCGCAACTTCGGCGTTTTCGAGGTCAAGCGACGTGCTCCTCGAAAAGCCCGTAATCCGAGGACCGGCGAAGTTGTCGCCGTCAAGGAAAAATTCGTCGTGACGTTCAAGCCGGGAAAAGTCATGGAAGCGAAGGTCGCCGAACTGTCCGTCAAGAAAAAGGGCAAAGAAAAAGCCGAGAAAGCCAAGGCGAAAGGATAAGACGGCGTTCAAGAGCCGGGACCTGCTCAGGAGCCGGGACCTACGGTCCCGGTTTTCTCGTGCCTTCTTTTCCGATAGAACCGGTTTTTCCTTTAGTTTAACTTCTCCGTTTTCCGATAGACTTGATGTGTGGTCGTTCCCGACCCGATTTCGTTCCTTTCAACGAGCCAAGTTTATCGATCCGCCGACTCACGGAGGAGTACCATGTTGCAGAAATTGATATTGACCGTCCTTTTGGGGTTCGTGCTGATGAGCTCGACCGGATGCCTGCTTCCGCTCTACTCCGGCGACCCGGCGCGGCGGAACCAGCAGTTGATCTACAACTCGGAAAACCTGCGGCTCATTCACGATGAATGGGAGCGGTTCTGGTTGCTCGACCAGCCGAACCACATGACGCCGTACCGAACGCACGGCGGAATCATCTGATCGTTTAGCCGTGTCGCCCAGCGACGCGATGAATGACGGCATGACGCAATTAACCCAGGTTCACACGCTCATCATCGGCAGCGGCGCAGCAGGACTCTGCGCCGCTGTTCGTTTGCGCGCGGAGGGCGTCAAGGACATCCTGATCGCCACGGAAGGACTCGACATGGGAACTTCCATCAACACCGGCAGCGACAAACAGACGTATTACAAGCTGTCTCTTTGCGGCGACCAATCGGACTCTCCACGCCAGGTCGCTCAAACACTGTTCGACGGCGGCTCGATGCACGGCGACATCGCCTTGATCGAAGCGGCTCTTTCGGCTCGATGTTTCCTGCACTTGGCGAACCTCGGCGTCAAATTTCCAACGGACGCTTTCGGTCAGTTTGTCGGATACAAGACGGATCACGATCCGCGGCAGCGGGCGACGTCGGTCGGACCGTACACGTCCCGGGATATGTGCCGGGCTCTGATCCAGCGGGTCAAGGAACTGCGAATTCCCTTCTGGGAAAACGTCCATTGCGTCGAGTTGCTGACCTACGACGAATCAATAAAAGAGCCGGGGACGGAGTCGGTACTCCAGCGCAGTCCCCGGACCCGTCGGGTTTGTGGAGCAATTTTCGAGGACGCGGACGGCGACCCCGTTCCCGTGATCGCGGAAAACGTCGTTTTCGCGGTCGGCGGCCCCGGCGATTTGTACGAAACAAGTGTTTATCCGCAGAGCCAAACCAGTTCGATCGGATTGGCGTTGAAAATCGGCGCCGAGGCTCAAAATCTGCCGGAATCGCAGTTCGGCATGGCGTCGACGAAATTCCGTTGGAACGTTTCGGGAACCTACATGCAGGTCGTTCCACGTTTCGTCAGCACGGACATGGACGGCAACGATCCGAAGGAATTTTTGACGGAATATTTCGACGATCTCGGTGATCTCTGCTCAAAAATCTTCCTGAAGGGCTACCAATGGCCGTTTGACGTCCGAAAAGTAGTATTAAAGAGCCGGGGACGGAGCGAAGCGCAGTCCCCGGACACGCACGGCAGTTCGATCATCGATATCTTGGTCTACATCGAGACCGTGGAACGCTGGCGTCGGGTTTTTCTGGACTTCCGATCCAATCCGACAGGTTTTAGCCGCGAATCGCTCTCCGATGAAGCGAAAAATTACCTCGAAAAATCGAACGCCTTGTTCGGGACGCCGATCGAACGGCTCGAAACGATGAATCCCGGGGCGATCGAACTTTACGCCGCCAACGGCATCGACTTGCGGAACGAGATGCTGGAAATCGCGGTCTGTGCCCAACACAACAACGGCGGCTTGGCGGGAAGCATTTGGTGGGAGTCGACGAACGTCAAGCATCTTTTTCCCATCGGCGAGGTGAATGGCTCCCACGGCGTGGCGAGACCCGGTGGTTCGGCGTTGAACTCCGGGCAGGTGGGGGCATTCCGAGCCGCCGAATACATTGCGAATCGCTATAAAACCTGGACTGTCGATGTGGATCGAGCCACCGAAACGGCCAAGGCGGCGGTTGCCGACTACGAAATCAGAGACGAAATCTCGAATTGTGGGGGACCGGATTTCATGAAATACCGACGTCGCATGTCCCAATTCGGCGCCGCGATTCGGAATTTGGACGGGCTTGAAACCGCCGTCCATGACGCTTGGGCTTCAAAAAATCGTGTTGGAGAAGCCGATTCCTTTTTCCAGTTTGACCGGATTTTGGCTCACGCCGTCTATTTGGACGCCATTCTTTTTGCCGTTCGTTCCGGCATCGGCAGTCGCGGCAGCGGAATGGTCTTGCAGTCCGGTTCGACGCCGATCCATCCGAAGCTTGATCCGGCCGTCTGGAGCATGCAACCGGAAGATTTTTCTTATCGGGAAAAGGTTTTGGTCAGCCGATTCGACCCGGAAACGGGAAAAGTCGAACATCGCTGGGAGTCGCGTCGACCGATTCCGGAAAGCGATACTTGGTTCGAAACGGCGTGGAAAGCCTACCGCAACGGCGAGGTTTACGGCGAGTAGGTGTTTTTAGCATTCTCAATTCTCCATTCTCCATTCTCAATTTCCTCGTCGCCCCCTCTTGTCGGTTGGCGAATTTCGGATAATCTATACCGCTTTACTGGGGTGTTTCCCCGTAAAAAAGACGAAAAGACAGTGAAGGTGGGACGCAAACCCACTGGCGTCGTGCTAGTGTAGCTCAATTGGCAGAGCAGCGGTTTTGTAAACCGCAGGTTGCGGGTTCGAGTCCCATCACTAGCTTTCAGTGAACAGTGAACAGTGAACAGTGAACAGTGGAAGACGAGGGATAAGGCTTGCGTCTTCACTGTTCGTTGTTCTCTGTTAACTGTTCACTGATTGGGGGGATTTCCCGAGCGGTCAAAGGGGGCAGACTGTAAATCTGTTGTCAACGACTTCGGAGGTTCGAATCCTCCATCCCCCAGTTCGAGTGAACAACGAACAGTGAACAGTGAACAGTGAAAGACAAACATCCACGCTTGCGTCTTCACTGTTCGTTGTTCGCTGTTCACTGTTCGCTCTTTTGCGGGTGTAGCTCAATGGTAGAGCCGCAGCCTTCCAAGCTGATGACGAGGGTTCGATTCACTTCACCCGCTTTGAGTAGTGAATAACGAATAGTGAATAACGAATAGTGAAATGCAGAGAATAACGCTTGCGTCTTCACTATTCACTATTCACTATACACTATTCGCTGCTTTACCGCTGTCGTAGCTCAGTCGGTAGAGCACGTCCTTGGTAAGGACGAGGTCGTGAGTTCGATTCTCACCGACAGCTTTTCGTAGTGACTAGTTGCTAGTGACTAGTTACTATTTGACGTTAATTTGTCACTAGTCACTAGACAC
>JAVBQW010000182.1:0-11249 GCA_031548665.1 Thermoguttaceae bacterium | reverse complement strand
ACCGGAAACTTTCACAAAAACCGCATTTTCTGTTTGTTTTGCCCAAAATAACAGCGTCCGGTTGATCGTGTTTACTGAAAACGGGAGCAAATTGCTCGTTTCTTGCCGCTTCAACCCCCGAGTTCCGGCGCCGTATTGATTTTCGGCCGCCTCCACTCGGGGCTCCTTTTCCATCGTAAGCAAAAAAGGTAATTTCTGATCGTTTGCAATATAATTGGCGAGATTAACCGGGCGCTGCGGGAGTATCCTTCGCTTCCGGCTACCAAAGAACCGACTTGCAATCCTCCAATTTTTGGAAAGCGCCCTCTGGACAAGCGTTATTCTGAGCGTAAAATTGAAAAGATTATCGTCGGCGTTTTCGTCGATTCGTAGAGAGTTCAACCGCGCCAGAAAGGAGCAATTTTGTGGTCAAGCTTACGTTGAGGGAAAAAGAGTCGATTCAGGACGCCGTTCGCCGCTTTCGCAAATTGATCGAACGAAGCGGAATCAAAAAGGAAATGAGACGCCGGGAACACTTCGAAAAGCCGAGCGAAGTCAAGCGTCGCGCCAAACTCCGCGCCATCCGACGCAATAAACACCTGATCCGACTGGCCCTGAATCCGCGTTTGGCTTCGATGTAGGATTAAGGACAATCGTCCCTACCAGCCCCAAGCTGATATTGAACCGCCAACAGATATCACCCCGTGCTGACGCTTAGGGCTAGTACAAAGTTAAGAAAATAATACTCATGAGAATGAATTGAAGGCCGTCATCTCCGCGAAGGCGGGGACCTCGACGAAAACGTTTTTGACCGTTTGCATCCGTCAATAACGTGTGCAAAAGCCTATTAAAATCTGTTCTCTGGGTCCCCGCCTTCGCGGGGATGACGATATTTTCTCCATTTCAACGAAGTTCAATTCGTTAACTTTGTACTAGTTTTTACGGATAAATTCTAAAGAATGCTCAATATTGCCCGGCGACTCGTCGAGATGGCACGGAAAATGCCAGAAGCCGTCGCCGTTGCCGAACCGCTGAAAAACGGCGGTTATCGGACCGTGACGTTTCGACAACTCGACGCCGAAAGCGACACAATCGCTCGGTCGCTCTCGGAAAACGGTCTCCGTCGCGGCATGAAACTCGCCCTGCTCGTTCGTTACGGCGTCGATTTCATCACACTGGTTTTCGCTCTCTGCAAAGCGGGAGCCGTTCTCGTCCTGATCGATCCCGGAATGGGCGTTCGTCGGATGCTCGGCTGTCTTGCCGAAGTCGAACCCGATGGATTCGTCGCGGTTTCTCCGGTTCACGCCGTCCGCGTTCTCTGCGGTCGCTTTCCGAAGGCGAAACACAATCTGACGGTCGGTCGACGCTGGTTCTGGGGCGGGCTTTCGCTCAAGGAAATCAAACGCCGAACCAACGTCGAGCCGCAACTTGCCGATACGCAGCCGAACGATTTGGCGGCGATCATTTTTACGAGCGGCAGCACCGGACCGCCCAAGGGCGTTGCGTTCACCCATCAGGTTTTCGACACACAGGTCGAGGAAATCAGCCGCCGCTACGAAATCCAGCCGGGCGAAATCGACTTGGCGTGTTTCCCCTTTTTCGGTCTGTTCGACGCCGCAATGGGCGTCACGGCGATTATTCCCGACATGGATCCGACGAAACCGGCCCAAGTCGAGCCGAAAAAGATCGTCGACGCCGCGAATCATTGGAAAATCACGCAATCTTTCGGTTCCCCGGCTCTCTGGAACCGAGTTTCCGATTACTGTCTCGAAACGGGTCGCCGCTTCGAAACCCTGAAACGAGCCGTGTCGGCCGGAGCGCCGGTTTCCTTTGAGATTCTCGACAAACTCAAACGCTGCCTGCCGGAAGACGCCGAAATTCACACGCCGTACGGAGCGACCGAAGCGCTTCCTCTGGCGTCGATTTCGGCAACCGAAGTTCTCGGCGAAACGGCCGAAAAGACGAAACGGGGCGGCGGGGTCTGCGTCGGCAAACGCTTTAGTCGGATCGACTGGAAAATCATCGCGATCTCTGACGGACCAGAATTGGAGGTTTCCGGTGTTGTCGATTCGTTTGGTCGATCCAGAATTATTGTCGCCGACAGTCCATTTCTCCGATTAGAGGAAGTCCAAGAACTACCGACCGGCGAAATCGGCGAACTGGTCGTCTGCGGTCCCCAAGTCACGGAACGCTACGTCACCCGGCTGGAATCCAACGCCTTGGCCAAGATGCTCGACGCCGACGGAAAAATCTGGCACCGGATGGGCGACGTCGGTTATCTCGACGCCGACGACAGATTCTGGTTTTGCGGTCGAAAAGCCCATCGGGTCGAAACGCCTGCCAAAATTCTTTTTTCGATTCCCTGCGAGGCGATTTTCAACCGGCATCCGAAAGTTTTCCGCTCCGCCCTGATCGGCGTGCCGGAGCCGATGATCCTCGTCGAACCTTTTCCTCAGCATTTTCCGAAAACGGTCGCCGAAAAAGAACAGTTGGTCGACGAACTCCGTGAACTCGGCCGAAAAAATCCGCTGACGGAAGGAATCCAACGTTTCGACGTTTATCGTAAATTTCCGGTCGATGTTCGACACAACGCGAAAATCAATCGGGAAAAACTCGCCGAAGAGTTTGCCGAAGGCGCGCTTCGCGGCTAAAACGCAAGCGGGTCGCGAAACATTCAGGCGAAAGCCGTATTGAAAACGCTTTACTTTCCTTGTTTTTCCCATTAAACTTTACGTCTGCTCAAACGCAAGCGGTTGATCGACTTGATTCATTAATTTTTATCCGCCCCGACCATGAATAATCTCCGCAACGTCATCATGCTCGGACTCCTTGCGGTGTTTTTTGCTTGGTACGGCGTGTCGTGGGCCTATCAAAGTTTGTACAAGGAACCGCGACTCCGTCTCAACCAGAAAATCACGCAGCTTCGGCAGGGAATCGACGCTAAAAAGAAAAACATCGCGTACATGCAGCAGTTTTACGCGACGAACTGGCCGCTCTACACCCGGTCGCTGCCGCGCGTCCAAAACGACGTCCGATCGCTCTACACGTTCTGGTTGCTGGAACTCCTCAAATTTTGCGATGTCGAAGGCACCGACGTCAACAGCGACAACGCGACGCGAACCAATTTCGGCGGCTTTAACTACCGGTTTCACGTTCGCGGTGTCTGTTCGCTCGACCAACTCAGCCGACTGCTTTTCGAGTTTTATTACGCTCCGTTCCTGCACCGAATCACCGCGATGACCGTCACGCCGCAGGAAAAAAGCGAAAAAGTCGTCGTTTCGCTGACGATCGACGGTTTGTCGATTCCGCCACGGGCGCTCAGCGATCCGTATCCGCTGACCAATCAACTTCCGACCGGACAGTATTATCGACGCCTCGCTTCCGACAAGCTCGAGACATATCACGTCATCGCCCAGCGGAACCTGCTCCAAGCCGCTCGGGGAGGCGTCGACAAAGCGGATTATACCTATCTGACCGGAATCAACTGGATCGACGGCGAACCGGAAGCGTGGTTCTCGATTCGAACCGACGGTTCCGTTCTCAAGCCGAAACTCGGCGAACAGATTTCCATCGGCTCCGTTCGCGCAACGGTTAGGGAAATCACCGACGAAGACGTCGTGATCGACCGCGACGGTTCGCTCTGGCTCCTGACGCTCGGCGATTGCCTCAATCGAGCCTTCGCCCTGCCGAAAGAAGCGGCGATCGATCCGAGCCGCGCCCGTCAGGAAGCGGTTCTTCCAAAATAATCTTTGAGACACGTTCGCCGAAGAAACCACTTCGAAACCGCTTCCTCACGGGCGCGGCTCTGATCGGGGCGCGTTTACCCGAGTCGTCGTTCGCTCCGTAGCAGCAGCCAAAGGAAGAACGGGCCGCCGAGCAGGCTCGTCACGATTCCGACCGGCAACTCGCTTTTCGGGATCACGCTTCGAGCCAACGCGTCGCAGAGGGCGAGAAACACGGCACCGAAAAACAGCGTTGCCGGAACCAAGACCCGATGATCCGGTCCGACGATCCTTCGGGCAATGTGGGGGACCATGAGTCCGACGAAGCCGATCGGACCGGCAACGGCGACGATTGCGCCGACAAGGAGCGACGAAACAAGGAACAACACGGTTCGAAGCCGCTCCACGTCGACGCCGAACGCCAGGGACTGTTCCCGACCGGTTACCAAAACGTTCAATTCCCTCGAAAGGAAAAACAGCAGGAACCCCGATCCGAGAACGATGGGACAAAGCCGCCAGCAATCATCCAGCCGGGCGTAGGCGACGCCGCCCATCGTCCAGCGGAGCATTTGCAGCGTGTCGTGCGGCTCCGAAACGTATTGCAGCAACAAAATCAGGCTGGCGAAGAAAAAATTGACCGCAACGCCGGCAAGGAGCATCTGCTCTGAAGACGAATCCTTCGCCTTCGACAGGAGAAAGACAACCGACATCGCAAGCAGGGCCCCGGCGAACGCCGCCCAGGAAATTCCGGGAACGCCGAGAAAAACGACCGCGTACCGCAAGCCGAGTTGGTAATACAACGCCGCTCCGAACGACGCGCCGCTCG
Organism: Thermoguttaceae bacterium; assembly: GCA_031548665.1. Classification (GTDB taxonomy): domain Bacteria; phylum Planctomycetota; class Planctomycetia; order Pirellulales; family Thermoguttaceae; genus WRKP01. Next base: position 6,722 of record JAVBQW010000182.1, on the reverse strand, counting down.
CAACGCCCAACGTGTACGGCGTCGCCAAAGGATTGCGAAACAAGGTCTGAAAAATAAGTCCCGCGATTGCCAAACCGCCGCCGGCGATCAGCGAAAGCAGCGTCCGGGGAACCCGCAGCCGATAGATTTCCCCTGCCGTTGCGTCGGCGGACAGCGTCAACGGGTTGAGCATCCGCTGTCCGACCAACGGCAACGCCAAAACGATGACGAGGAAAACCAAGACCGCGAAAACGAAAAAAAAGATTCCTCGAACCGTCATTTCGCTTCGCTCCATTCCGGCTGTTGAACGCCAACACCGAACTTTTTCCATGTCGTTGGAATCGGGGCGACGAACTCCAGCAGTTCGCCGCCGATGGGATGCCGCAGCGCCAGCTTCCAGGCATGGAGCGCGATTCCGTCGGGAAACTCGATTCGCGCTCCGTATTTCCTGTCGCCGAGAATCGGGAAATTCCGATGCGCCAATTGGACCCGAATCTGGTGTTTGCGGCCCGTTTCCAAGCGGACGACGATCAGCGAACACGAAGGAAACCGTTGGAGCCGCCGATAGGAGAGTTTCGATTCCTTGCCGATCAAATCCCGTGTAATCCAGACTTTTCGATGCCGTTCATCTTCCTGGATACGATCGACGCAGTCGGCTTCCGGCGGCTCGATGGTTCCCTCGACCAGCGCCAGATAGGTTTTCGTCGCCGTTCGATCCCGAAACTGATCGTTGAGCCTCGCTGCGGCTTTCGACGTCCGGGCAAAGACAACGACACCGGAAACGGGAACGTCCAATCGACTGACGACGCCGAGATAAACGTTTCCCGGTTTGTCATATTTTTTTTTGACGTAATCCCTGGCCCGCGTCAGGAGGGTCTCCTCGCCTTCACCGAGTCCCATCGTCGCCAGTCCGACCGGCTTCACGACGACCAGAAGATGATTGTCCTCATGGAGAATTTGCATCCAGAGATTCTATCTTTCGTCCGACTTCCGTCAAGCAAGGCGAAGATCCCAAGGTCTGGAAAAAAAGACGGAAGGGAATTACAATTATTCCCGTGAGGATGGTTTGAAATCGAAGAACGCCGGAGTACCGGCTAAATGGGGGGAAGAAAGATGAAACGGTTCTTGTTCGTTCTTTTGTTGGCGGCGTTCGTCGGAACGGCTTGGGGACAGCTTCCGCCGACGATCCATCGGATTGCGCCGGTCGACTCCGCCGTGGATACGACGGAGCCGACGGTTTCCGTTTCCGTGCCGTCGCTCGACGCCGAACACGGTTTCGCCTTCGCACCGAACGCCGAAGGATTGATGTTCTCCGGTTCCCCGCTGTTCAACGGACAGCCGTTGCGCGTCGAATTGCTGGCACGGATCGACGATCCAAAACCGTACAATATCCTCGTCGCCCACGAACCGAAAAGTTCTCCGCGACATTGGGAGCTCTTTTCCATGGCGGGAAGCGGACGGCTTGCCTTGTACCTGCCCGGAAACAAACCGGATCATCTTGTCGCTCCGTTGAACGTTGCCGACGGCGTTTGGCGGAAAATCGCCGTCGAATTCCGCAACGACAAGGCCGAACTGTTCGCCGACGGAATTTCGCTCGGCTCGCTTTCCCTCAATCGGCCGAAAATCGCAACGCCGCCGAACACCGTGTTCGCCGTCGGTTCCCTCGTTGAAAAATATTTTCCGTGTCGGGGAGCGATCGATTCGTTGAAGATATTCGGCGACAACGACGCGTTCCTTCTCGGTTGCGCTTTTGAACCACTCGGCGAACCGATCGACGAGCAGCCTGTCGCCGATTCCGTGTCGAAAATTTCCGGGACGATGCAATCGATTTGCAAAACTTACGGAATTCATTCGAATTCCCCGTCGTTCGCCGTCGTCGGTTCGTTGGCCGATTCGTTAAACGGTCGAATTTCGATCCGATCCAATCTGCTCGACAAATTGTTTCCGAGCGACGGTCCAGGAATCGAACCGACCGTCAAGCCGGGCGAGAAGCCGTCGAAAAACGTTCCCCGATTGGAAGGTTCTTCCAACGATCTGCGACAAGCCGTTGCGGAATATTCCCTGACGGAAATCGATCCCGATTCGTTCCGGCCCGGCGTGTTCGCGACTTGGGGCGAACAATATATCGACTTGAAAAACCAGATCGACGGCCGAACGAAGCTTCCACGCGGAGCCGCCGAGCAGGTTTACGACGAACAGGCCCTGATCCTTTCCGACGAAAAAGAGCCGACGCTCGTCGTTCTTCGCCGAACCGGAGCGTTGCTCGAATCGCTTCGCAAACGTCACGGAAATCTTTTCGATGATCCGAATTCGAAGACGCGCTTCGCGGCTAAAACGCAAGCGGACCGCCGTGCGGATTCGGAACTCTTAAGATTGGAGGCAGATTGGAAGCGGTTGCGGGACGACGTTCGAAAAAAATCCGTTTCGGAAATCGGGAAGTCGGATTTTTTCGCGGCCTGTGCTTTGCGACGTCGGATCATGTTTTTCGATCCGACGCTTGCGGGGATTGATCGAATCCTGTTCCTTGGGAGGGCGTGCTACGCCGGGAGCCGCCTGACCAACGAACGGAACAGTGATCGGATGGGCGGACATTTCGCGACGCAAAATTACGGCTTCAACACGATTTCCGGCGGCGGAATCTTTACGGTTTCCGGTTGGCGAGACAAAAATCCGACCGTCAAAAATTTAATCGAGGGTCGAACTGTGGTTTCCGGAACGGAATCCCGATTGGCGGGACGAAAAATCGATCACGGTTCCTTTCATTCGCCGGAACTCGATTTCGACGGCCAGACCGTGTACTTCGCCCACGGCGGCTCGACGGAACATCGTTGGCTCTGGACGCCGGAAACGAGCTTCCATCTTTTCAAGATGCAGGTCGACGGCTCCGATATCGTTCAACTGACGGACGGTTCCTGTAACGATTTCGATCCCTGTCCGCTGCCGGATGGTCGGGTCGCGTTCATCTCGGAGCGTCGCGGCGGCTTTATCCGCTGCTTCGATGAAAACGCCTGGCTGCGTGTTACGACGTACGTTTTGCACAGTATGAAGGCCGACGGCAGCGACATTTACCCGATCAGTTTTTTCGAGACCAGTGAATGGCAGCCGAGCGTCGACAACAACGGAATGCTCGTTTATACTCGCTGGGACTACACCGACCGTGAAAACTGTCTCGGATCGAATTTCTGGACCTGTTTTCCCGACGGACGCAATCCGAGGGCGCCGCACGGTAATTATCCGTTGCCGTGGCATACGCTGGAACACCATCCGTTGGCTCGGAGTACCGGCCAAATGAGAGCGTTGCGGGAAGTCGATGATTTCGACAAATCGAAAGCGCTCACGGAACTCGTCGACGATCCGGAATTTCTAGTCGGGAAGAAACACGGCGATCACCGTTTCGGAAATTGTCCCGACGCGCCGAGCGCCCTTCCGATGACCGAGATGCAAATTCGAGCGATTCCCGATTCCCATCGTTATGTCCTGACGGCGGCGCCGCATCACGGCGAAACCTTCGGGTCGCTCTGTATCCTCGATCTGCGGGAAAAGAACGACTACCATATGAACCAACTACGACGGATCACGCCGTACACGCCGTTTCCCGAAAGCGAAAGTCCCGGTCGGTCTCAATATCGTTACGGTTCGCCCCAGCCGCTGAGCGAAGATCTTTTTCTCTGCAATTCCTGGGAAGATCTGGTGGTTCTCGACCGCTTCGGCAACGAGGAGTTGGTTTGTGAACGGGAAATCCTTCCGATCGGATACGATCCGCGACTCCGGCTCACGGAACCTTTTCCGGTTCGGCCCCGCAAAGTTCCGCCGAGCATTCCCCGTCAGACGACGCAGGGCGAAGATTTTGCCTTTGAAACGAAAAAACTTGATGCCGCTCTTGGGACTAGCGACCAACGGGAGCGGGTTAACCCGACGAGCGGAAGCTCGAACAGGCAGACGGTCCTACCGTCCATTGGTTGCGTTAACGTTAATTTTACCGATCAGCCGCTTCCCAAGGATCGCCCGATCAAAAGACTTCGGGTGCTGCAGGTCGTTCCGAAGCCGAACCCCTGGATGAACAAGCCGGATATCGGTTACGCTCCGGAAAACACGCCTCGCATTCCGCTTGGAACCGTTCCCGTGGAGGACGACGGCAGCGTGTTCTTCGAAGCGCCGCCGAACAAACAGCTCTTGTTCCAAATTTTGGACGAAAACGACATGGCAATCCAGACGATGCGGGCCGTCGCGTTCGTCCATCCCGGCGAACGGTTGGTTTGTACCGGCTGCCACGAACCGACGCAAAGCACGGTTCCCAATGTTCCGCAAGCCAAGGCGTTTCGACGTCCGCCGTCGAAATTGGAGCCGGAGATCGGTCCCGTGGAACCGGTTTCGTTTTATCGGACCGTCAAACCGGTGTTCGAAAAAAGTTGCGTCGGCTGCCATGAAACCCAGCAGGCGGGGCCCGTCAAGATGGAGTTCGCCGACTTGAAACCGTATGTTTTCTTTTACGCCGGAGGAATGCTCGGAACAACGGTCCGTAGCGGCGAATCCGGCGGCAGTCGTTCGATTCCGGGAAGCGTCGGCGCCGCGAACAGCCGACTCGGCCGAGCTCTTTTCGACGCCGCCCACCGGGACGTGGTTTCGGCGGAAGACCGGCGGCGGATCATTCTCTGGCTCGACGCCAACGCCCCCCGACTCGGAGCGTTCGTCGACGAAGCCGCTCAGCAGCGCGGCGAACTCGTTTGGCCGGTCCTCGACAACGATTAGTATTTTAGCCGCTTCGGTCTCTGACGCGATGGGAGCGGCAGCCGACATCGTCGGTTTTCGACGATAAAGACGGGTTGCATGCCGTTTCCTTTTCCCGTAGAATTACAGGTTGGTGTTTTGTTTTCGAGTCCGATCTTTTAGTAAAAGGTGATTTATGTCCAATATTTCTCGTCGGCGTTTTCTGGAAGACTCCTTGTTGGCGACGTTCGCGGCGGGAGCTGCGTCGGCGGCGCTGACCGCCGTCCCGCAAACACTCTTCGCTCAAGAAAAGAAAGTCGGAGCCAATGATCGTCTCGGTGTGATGCTCGTCGGAGCGGGCGGTCGAGGCGGCGATCACATTAAATTTTTCGCCAACGACAAGCGAACTGAAATCCGATTCGTCTGCGATCCGGACAGCGTCAGCGCCGAACGACGATGCAACGAGATCGAAAAGGCTCAGGGAACGCGACCCCAAGCAGTCGACGACATGCGGAAAGTCCTCGAAGACAAGTCGATCGACGTCGTGACCTGCGCGACGACGAATCACTGGCACGCCCTGACCGGAATTTGGGCCATGCAAGCCGGAAAGCATTGTTTCATCGAAAAGCCGATCTGCTATAACATCCACGAAGGCAAGGCCCTGGTCGCCGCCGCGAAGAAATACGGCAAGATCGTCCAAACCGGCACGCAATGCCGTTCGTTGCCGGCGAACATCGGCGTCGTCAAGTTCGTCCGCGACGGCGGAATCGGTGAAGTCAACTTTGCTCGGGGAATGTGTTATAAACGGCGTGCCGCCATCGGACCGCTCGGCGACTATCCAATTCCGGCGAGCGTCAACTACGATTTGTGGAGCGGTCCGGCCCAGATTCGGCCCGTTACCCGGCAGCGATTCCATTACGATTGGCATTGGCAGCGTTATTACGGCAACGGCGACCTCGGCAATCAGGGTCCGCACCAAACGGACATCGCCCGTTGGTTTCTCGGCGTCGATCGGTTTCCGCAGTCGGTGATTTCCTACGGCGGTCGGCTCGGTTACGACATTGAAAAGAACGATCCGAACTACATTGACGCCGGCGATGTCGCGAACACGGAAGTTTCGATCTACGATTACGGCGACAAATGCATCGTCTTCGAAACTCGCGGTCTGAAGACGCCGAACACGAACATTCCGGTCGGCGAAAACCTCGGAACGCAGGTCGGCGTGATCGCTTACGGCAAGAACGGTTACGCGATTCAGGGAGCCGCGAAGGGACAGTCTTATTCCTATTCGGCGGCTTACGATCTCGACGGCAAACTGCTGGAGGAATTCAAGGGCGGTAGCGACGGAATGCATTACGGCAATTTCGTCGAAGCCGTGCTTGCGAACGATCCGAAAATACTGAACGCCGACGCCCGTTGCGGGGCTCTGTCTGCCGCCGTCAGCCATCTCGGCAACATTTCGTACTATCTCGGTGAAAAGACCAAGGTTTCCGTCGACGAACTGAAGAAAGCCCTCGAATCGGTCAAGTCGTTGGACGACAACGCCGCGACGTTGGCCCGGACCGTGGAACACATCGAAGCGAACGGCGTCGACCTGAAACGGACTCCTCTCGCGCTGGGACCGATGCTCAAGATCGACGTCGAGAAGGAAGTTTTCATCGACAACGCCGACGCCAACGCGATGTTGACCCGGGATTATCGAGCTCCCTACGTCGTTCCGGCACCGGAAAACGTCTAGTACAAAGTCAAGGAAATGATGTTCGCGGTGTGATAACAGCCGGAATGGAGGCGTACTCGCCGTAATGACGGTTTTCGCCGTCAATCCGGCTGCTATTCGACGAATATCAATTCGTTAACATTGTACTAGTACAACGCCAAAGCATATTTTATCAATATTTTGCCACGGAAGACACGGAAAAATCACGGAGAAATTCCTTGCATCATCTCCTTCCGTGTTCCTTCCGTGTCTTCCGTGGCTAAAAGCAATTTTAGGCTTGGCAAGGTACTAGTACAACGTTAGCGAAATGGCGTTCGTG
>JAVBQW010000263.1:0-11458 GCA_031548665.1 Thermoguttaceae bacterium | reverse complement strand
TGGGGGCGTTGGTGACGGGCTCGGACTGACCGAGCGATCTCTTGGAGTCATGCAACCCTTTTTGGGGGAGGGGGCGGCGTGCGCCGATCGTCGAAAACCCGTGTTTTTTCATGAAAATTTCACGATTTCGCTCCCTCCGTGAGGAATCCTTCACTCTCAAACACCGTGTGAAATTTCCGGGATAGAAAACCCGGCCACGATGACGATAATTCGAAGGGACCGCCCTTGGTCTTTGAAATACTTGGAATATCCGACGCAGCACGATACTGTATCGTTTATGCCGAAGGACGAATCTCAGCTTCTGAAACGGAAATTGGTGATTTACAAACGCTCACTCTTCATGAGCTTGCCAAAATGGATGAAGTCCTCAACCGCTTGAATGAACTTCACCCAGAACAGCGTCATGCCAGTCCGGAGAATCCCAATCGCCCTCCTACAACAAACAGAAGACGCATGCGGAATTTGGATTCTGTTTACAATCGATTGATTGAAGAGTTTAATACGGAGGCGGATGTTTCGGAAATGCTTGAAAAAGCCGGTTGGAATTTTCACTCTGAAAATGAAGAATATCTGCATTTTACCCGCCCGGGTAAGACGACGGGGATATCAGGATCTATCCGTAAAGACAACCAGATTTTTCATGTATTTTCAAGTTCCACGAATTTTGTGGAAGGAGAAAGCTACTCTCCTTTTCAGGTATTCGCCCTGCTGGAGTTCGGCATCCACAAAGGCGGGGAATATTTTGATCCCCTTGCATATCTGGAACACCAGAAGGAACAAAAACAAAAAGGCGACAAGATTGATTTGATTTTGCCTTCGCTGGATGTTTCGATTTCGGCGTGTGCGGAACATCTTTTTCGGGTTTTTGGGGAGAAAAAGGAGCTTTTCTACCGAGGCGGAAAAGTTCAGGAGATCGAGACGTTGGGAAGTGAAGACATGCTTTCAACCGTCGGAGCGGACCGTTTGTGTTCGCTCATGGAACGATATTTTCGTACGATCACACGTCACGAGGGTAAGGAAGGAGGGAAAATAATGAAAGCCTCACCATGCAAAAAGGATATCGCGTCCCGCCTTCTTGAAACGGATGCTGCCCGTCAGTTTTTGCCTGAAATAAGGATTCTGGCCAAATCCCCAATCCTCTCAAAAGACGGACGAGTCCTTCAGAAGGGCTTCGATGCGGAGAGTAAAACTTTTGTCCTTCGCGACCTCCAAGTAAAAATTCCTGTCTTGGAAAATGGGATTCGGTGGTTAAAGGGATTGCTTCGCGATTTCTCTTTTGCGAGTCCGGGCGACAGGTCAAGAGCCATCGCGGCATTGCTGACACCGGCATTGGTCTTGGCAGGATTTTTTAAACGAGTACCGATCTGTGTCGTTGAGGCCGACCAATCGCAAACGGGCAAGGGGTATTTTGTACAATTAAACGCCACGATGTATGATGAACAAGTCCGCTTTGTCACCCAACGACAGGGCGGCGTCGGCAGTTTTGACGAAAGTCTGGCCGCGCGGCTTGCCGAGGGAAATGCCTTTATTTCCCTGGACAATCTCCGTGGAAGATTGGACTCCCCCTACCTTGAAGCTCTTTTGACAGCTGATGGGTTGTTTTCTGTGCGAATTCCATATCGAGGGGAGATGCAGATCGATTCCCGCTCATTCTGCCTGTTTTTAACCTCAAACGGTGTCGAGTTGACCAAGGATTTGGCCAACCGTATGTCGTTGGTTCGTCTTCGCAAACAACCGTCGGGATATTCTTTCAAATCGTGGAAAGAAGGTGATCTGATCGAACATGTTGCAGCGAATCGTCCGTTTTTGCTTGGAGCCGTTTTTGCTGTCTTGCAACAGTGGATTACCGAAGGCAGACCCAAGACATCTGAACAGCGTCACAGTTTTAGAGATTGGGCACAAAGCATGGATTGGATCATCCAAAACCTCTTTGAAGAAGCACCATTGCTGGACGGTTTTATTGAAGCGAAGGAACGATCGAGCAACACCAATCTTTCGTTTATTCGCCAGATTGGTGTTCTTGTCGAACGGGCAGGAAGGTTACGTATGCCACTTACAGCGACGGAAATATTCCGACTTTGCGAAGAAGACGGATTGGAGATACCGAACCATCAGGAAAGGAGCGAAGAACATGGGCGGATGCAAATTGGCAAAGTGTTCCGGCATGCCCTGAACGGAAAAGAATCGATCGAAGTGGACGACTACCGTATTCATGCGATAGCGCAGCGGGTACAACGTGATGACAGACGCGGTAGCCGGGAAATGAAAACGTATGAATTTCATCGGCGATGAAAAGCACAAAGGGGGTTCCCCCGCTGTTCCCCCCAATCCCCTCAAGAACGAGATAACTTGTTTTTTTCTGCATCCTTGTCAGTTGGCAGAAAAATGTTTGATATTTCTCTGAGGGTATTGAGGGGATTAGGGGGAACGTCTCTTTTGTCATGGGCTCCGTGATACAAGCATTCTCTCAGTCCAGTAGTGGACAAAGGGAATGACTTGTCGACGTCATAATACTGAAATATATACAAAGAAATCTGCGACATGAATGATATAAAACTTGCCAAGAAAAACGTTACTGACTATTTGCATGCTATCAAAATATGCGTTCGGCTGAATTCGTCGAAATTCAATTTGCGGAATATTGTTCTTGTCCGCGACGAAATCCTTCATTTGGACCATGAACGACGCGCTGTACTACGTCGCGTTGTTCATGTCGTTGCCCAGGTCACGACGGAGTCTGAAACTCTGATCTCGCTTTGGCGATTTCATGATTATCTGTTCAGTGATCATCCGGCACTGATGTACGCATTCAAAGAGGCGATCGAGTGGCAAATCCGCAAGTACGTCCACCTTTTCGTCAGACTTGGGCGTTTTGGCATCGGGAATCGGAGCTCAAGAATCTGTCCCGAGTTGCTGGCGGATTTTTGGAATGTCTATGACCAATTGTCCGATATCCGAAAAAGGACTTCTCAAAAAATCAGTCGGTGGCAGGATGAGACCAAGAGCAAGATAAAACGACGGGCCGGACATATCGACCGCTGATACAATTGAGAATCGGCCAAAATTTGACCTTGCTTCAAACTCTCCAGTATCATTAATCCGGCCTTGCTTTGAAACTTCGTTTCACTTCGTACAAAACAAGGCTCGGTTCATTTTTTATCAGGGACGCAATATGCGTGAATACCATGATCAACGATTGGCCGAGACGACCGGAGATTTTGTATCCCGAATGCTTGTGCTTCGATCCGTTCGATGAAGGGGACATGTCCACCTACATGCTCAGGACAAAGCATTCTACCAACCGAGAATGCGAGGATATCGAACAAAATGCCTTCGAGATCATTCGATGGACAAATATTATGATCGAATCCTCTCGTTCAGTACGGCGTTCGATCAAGAGGATCACAACGTCAGCAGACCTCTCCGATGAAAACATTGGTCGTTTGACGGAATTGGTTCGGGAACGCAACCTTCTCTTCGACGAAATATCGACCCTTGCCCGCTATCTGACAAAAGCACCGTTCGGTCGGTATTTCCCACGAACTCGCCGGAAATTGAAACGGAAAGTTATCTGGGCCTTGTCGCATTGGAATTCGCTCGAAGTCGACAATGATTCGTCGAAGTCGGCAAATCTTAACATGAAGCCGTCCAACAAAAACCTCGACGAAATCGGGCAGGTGAATCGTCATGCTTATTTTGCGACAAAATATCCCAGACGAAATCGGAGTCGACATACTTCCTCCACGACGACCTGACCGTTTTTTGAAAAATTATCACAACATGGATAAAATGCCAATGGTCAATTCACTCGAAGAACTCCTTCAGGCCGGTTTGTCGCCAATGGTCAAATCGTTCACCCCAAAGGAATTACGCGACTTTTTGTACCGCATCGATTTGCGGCAATACATGCGTAACGGATCGTGGAAAAATCTTTTGGCAATTTCACATTATCGTGAGGTCGAGGCCATTTTTTACCCGAAATTGCGCGATTCTTCTTCCGGAAAGATCAAACCCAACACGAATTCCAATCGCGTTTTTTGCGGAATCGGCTGGAAATTCGTGGTGGTCGTGCCGCTTCAACGGGATTTTGGAGAATTTACCGGCGTCCTACTCGTCGGTCGGCAGGCTCGTTATCCGGATGATTTTATTGTTCGTCTCTTCGGCAAACGATCCGAGGATACGGGTTTCATCCTGCCGCCTGCGACTTGTGAAGTTCTCCATCGGATGAAGAAAAAACGCGACGGCCATGTGATTTTGTGTACGAATCCGATGGGTTTGCTTCGCACGTCGATCAGTCGAACCCCTCTTTTGGGGACGGCTCCCTTGATCGGTTGGATCAATGATTATCCGAAGAATCGCTTCCTCAAAACGACGAACTGGAGTTTGCTCGAAGGAATCCGTGACAAAATATTCTGGACGCAAACTCGTGCCGACAGACGAACGATCCAACGGGCGATTGCGCTGAACGCGAAGATTATCGAGTACTCGCCTTTTGAACCGTATCCAAGCTGGAAAGATGGTTCGCCGTGGGGAATTCCACCGCTTCGGCCGAACCAGTTCTCGTTGATGCACATGAAAGTCGACGCCGTACCGTGGTCGAGTTATATCGCACGGCAATTCTTGGCGGGTTCCGTGGAAGATGCGGTCGCCTACCAACAGGAATTGACGCTGACGGAAGATGAGCTGTCGATCGTGTTCAGTCGAATGAAAGCTCGGGAGCGAAAAAGGCTGTACCGGTTATTGCACTGAACGACGAACTTTTTCATGTCGGCGACCGAGATAATTCTACGCCGTATACTTATCTCTCACCGTCCAAGCCTAAAAAATGAAGCCTCCGTGATGAAGGCTTCACCGAATTGTTCGGATTGTTACGGCAAGAGTTTATCGCAGGACGTCGGTCGCCATGCTGACGAGAAGCAATGCGAAAAACACGATCACGCCGCAAACAAACGACTGCGAAATCAGTCCGGCAAGAAAGCCGCCGCCGATGACAAACCAGAAAAACTTTTCGTTCAAATCGTTTCTCAGACTCACGATATATCCTCCATTTGGGTTGATGATGTTTGTTTTACCGAACCTGAAGGCTCCGGCTACGATCTCACACAGAGTCCGGCGTGGTCGCACAGTTGGCAACCGAAGCCCGGTCGATAGTTGAACACGCCTCGGTCGAGAGATTCGAGGTATTCTCGCACGACTCCGAAAAATCGCTTGAAGTGGTCGTCGTTTCTTGATGGGAACCGATGGACGACGATCTTCGGCGTTTTCGTTTTAACGAGTTGCCGAATCTCCAGCGACGATTCATCCCGGTCCAGCAGTTGCCGGATCAGGTAGGCGTAAGCCGTGAGCTGGATTTCGTACTGAATCTCGCAACAGCCCGAAGCGGACGCCGCCGTCTTGAAGTCCACGATCACGGGGCCGTCCATGCCGTCAAGAACCAGGTCGACGATTCCGACAAGCGGAATGCCCAAATTTTCGCCGGTCGAGGGATCGATCAGCGGGACTTCAAAGCGTTTCTCAATGGCAACCGTTTTTTCCTCGGCGATGTTGATTTCCTGAAGATATGCCGCCGCAAGGTCATGGACCTGTTGACGGCATTTTTGTTCGTGATTTTCGTCGTCGAAAAAAGTCGGTTCCAACTCCATGGTCCGCAACCACGCCGCTTCGACGAACGCCGGAATATCGCCGTTCGTCGCAAACGTTCCGACATCCAAACAGCTGTAGACGTGTTCCAGAACACCGTGAACGACCTTGCCGACGAACAGGCTCGGTGTCGACGGCGATTCGATCCCATCGACATATCGTCGCCGAAATGCCAGCGGGCATTTTGACCACAGGTTCAGCCGCGACGGCGAAACGTAGTCCCAAACACCGGTCGTCGGCTCCGAGGTTTTCAAGAAGTCAAGCAATGACAAGCTCGACATATTATTCACCTCCTTTCAAATTCGATGTTGTAGTTGTTTTCGTACAAGCGACCATCGGGAGCGGGTCATATCAACGGAGCGGAAGCTCCATCTGCGATGGAACGGCTCGTTCCCTTGGCGTCCTTCAGCATGTCGATCAATTTCGAAGCATCGTGAGCCGAAAGCTGTTTCGACGACTTGCCGAATTCCTCCTGGCAGTACGCATCCAATCGCCGATTATCCAATCCCTTGATACCCCGGCAAAGCTGGCCAATAAACTTCATCTGTTTCGGCGTGGCGAGGAAGTGGTTGTCATTTTGTTCCGGCGGTTTCGAATTTCGGTACTCCGTCTTCGGCGGCGGGGTCGGACGGTTCTGCGTCGACAGTTCGGCTTTTCCACCGAGTCCGGCCAGTTCGTCCTCGACCGCCTGACGACACAGACCGTAGGCATGACGCACCCGACGCTGGAATTCGCCGGGATCATTGAGGACCGAGTGATCCATTTCGAGTTCGATGTCGCAATGCGAACCGGCCGAGCCGTAGTCCGGCAGACCGGTCTTCTTGCAGACACCGACGTTGATTTTCAGAGGCATGATTTTTCCTCCACGTAAATAGTTGATGAAACGAAAACGAAGAGCCGAGGACTCCTTCCGTCCCGGCTTTTTGAACGATTTGAACACTACACGTTCTGCAATTTCCGTAGCGAGGCCACGGTGTCTCGTAACAGCTTGTCCTGCCGACGTTGGGCCTTGATCGAGCGAATCAGATCATTCACACCGGTCAGTGTTTCCCGAAGGTTCTGCCGGAGTTTCACGGCATCGTCGAGGGATCTGCCATCCAGGCATTTGGAGCTTCCGCTCCGCTTGGATGATCCGCTTCCGTTGGTCGCTGGACTTTGCGAACGAGAATGCGACCGACGGATTTTTCGATCCGGTTTTGCCGAATTCGGCAGAACCGAAACCTTGGCGTTCGACGTCAACACCATGATCTTGTTTGTTTCGACCTTCGGTTCGTCACCTTCCAGCGGCATAATGATAAACGTCCGGGTACCACCGTATCCAATGAGCGGTGTTCGGTCCTTCGGATCAAAGCCAATTCGATTGATCCCGAAGTCAAGAGCGTTCTTCAAGAACTTCCGATTAACGGGTACCACGATGTCGGAACCGTCATACCGCGACTTGGCGAGCCGCAACTCCGTCGCGGTCTGTTGAACCTGATCGTGTCCTCGCACGGCAACGTGATCCTTCAGTTCGACGTAAACCGGCGATTCACGATCCGTCTTTCCCGGCAGATTGTCGAGCCGTTCCGAAACGAAAATCGCGTCGGACGGATCGACATTGAGCCAAGTGAAGTGATCGATGTTCTTCGTGAACTGATCGAGTTGCGGAAATTTGCCGTCGATCTGCTTCAGCCAAAACTTGACCGGGCCGATCTCGAACATGATCCAGTTCTCTTCGAAACCGATACGAACTGTGTCGCCGAACTCACGCAGTTCCTTCGAGCCAAAGATTTTCGATACCGGACACAGCACGTCGCTTTCCCACGGGAACAAAAATCCGTCTTGGGTCAACGCTTGTCGTCCATCGGTCGAAACGATCTGGGCCTTCGATCCACGCAGACAAATCGAGCCGAGCGAGTACCGCGTATTTTCCGCATCGACACACTTCGCAGCGTCAGACAGAGCGTAAAGCAGCGTAATCGGATGATCAACGAGATTCTCCGGCATCGTGGGGAGTCGCTTGTCGGTCATGCCAATCGACGGGACGGACTTCTGTTGCGGAACGCCGTTGACGTTCCACAACAGCGTAACGGTATTGTTGTTCACGTCGAGTCCGATCTCATCGTTCTTCTTGGACGCGAATTCCTTGATGGTCGCCCACGGCAACGTGAAGGGTTCGACGACATCGGAGGTCGGAACGGTGAGCGTCAGCACGGCAACATCGGTGAACGCCGCAAATTGCAGACCGTCAGAACACGGAGCGAACGAAATCGTCGCGGGATGGTCCGTCGGCTTGACGAGTTTCGAAACGAGTCGCTCGAACCGATAAAGGTCGAAGCGGTTGATGAAAGTTTTCATGTTTGATCCTTTTCAAAAATTTGTTGTAGAAATAAATGAGCCGGGACTTGCAGTCCCGACCCATGCGCGGTAATCTACGGAACGAGTTGATCGTTGCTGCAATCGTTTTCGCTCAACAGCATGTTGAGGAATTCGAGTTCGGCGTCAATCGCCTCGCTTCGTTTGTCGAACGGTCCGAGCTTCGGGCCGCTGACAGGAGAGAGATCGGCAGTCCAGCGGCCGTCGTCGGTCGGTTCGACATGAGACGCCCGACGTATTTGCGGTCTGCCGAACATATCGTAATCGAACGAATCCGAGTAGATTCCAATGAACACGCCGGTCGGTTTAACGATGATCTGCATTAGCCCCTCCGTTTCTTCTGATGAGGTTGCGGCGGGGGCGGTCGATCATCATGCCGTCGAGGTTGGCCTGGACGCGGGACAGTTCGGTGGAAACATGTTTCCGGAGCAACTCGCTGTTGCGCAAATCGTCCGCCGTGGTGTTCCCGACGATCCGTTTCACGTCGGCGACCATGCGATCCAGTTCGTCCGACGATCCGATATTCAGACGACGGAAGCGGTCGAAGAACTCGACCAAATTCGTAACAACGGTATCCCGAAAAATCTTCGGTTTGCCGTCGTCGGTTCCCGACAAGCGTTCCGTCAGGTGTTCGACCAACTTCGAAAGTTCACCAAGAAACGATTCTTCCGCGAGTCGTACCGCTTCGTCGAAACGATTACGTACACGATCGGTTTCCTGCCGGTACAGTGTCGGCGACAACATCCGCAGATACTCCGGGGCTTCGACGTTGGGATGATCGACGGAGACTTCGAACAAGCCGACCATCGACACCGGATAATCGTCCGAATTGTACAATCGACCCAATCGGGTTTTAGCCGTCGAACGCAGGTCGTCGTAATGGTTGTCAAGTTCCCGCTCCGCGTCCCGCAAGTCGTCACGGAGTTCGTTCATCGTCGCCGTGAACGAATCGAGATCACGCCGTTTGATGAGGCGAATCCCCGGTTCGGGAAACGGCAGCGACGAATTACGCCACGTCGTCAAAATGTTCCCGCGAACGGCAACCAGCTTTTTCCACGCCGGATGTTGCGTATCAAGGAGTTTCTTTCCCATGGAAACAAACTTACTTTCCGCGTCGAACATGTCGGCGGCCCGGTGCTTCTGGGAAGCGGTCACGGAGCGACGGACGCCGAACCAACGCAGTTGCAGACGCACCGTCGCCATCGACGCTTGAAGTTCCTCGCCGAAAGAGCGAGTTGCCGTTTCGGGCGGTTCGAGAGTATCGAGTAATGTTGACATTGAATTTTTCCTTATCGGTTTTGTGTGAACGTTATTTTTCAAAACAAACGAGCGGAGCAACGCGGAGCGGATTACTTCTCGCGAAGCGTATTGCGATCCAACATGCAATGTTGGTTGGCGATGTCGGCGAGGCGACGATCCCGCCGTTGTTGCCGCCAAAGTCGGAGCCGACGTTGCCGTTTGAGTTCTTTCCGATCAGGTTCGCACAGTGCGAACCCGTAGGATTCGATGGTTTCAAGTTCGTCGCCGGTTTTGTCGGCAAGAAGTTTGTTGAGTTCCTGGTTGGTCATTGAAGTTGCTCCAGTAAAAGTGATATGGAAACGAAAAACGCCTCCGATGAAGAAGGCGTTACGAAAAGAACAAGATGTGGATTCGATCAAGCAACCGCTCCGGAAGGCGGATCGTTGCGACGAATGTTCCGACGGGACGATTGACGATACTGATACACGCCGGGGCGAGCCGCATCGAGACAACGGCCCGAGGCCCAAGTCCGCAGAGCGTGGATTGATTCCGAAGCGGTTGCCGCAACGGGAACGACATTCTGAGCGGCTTCGGTCAACGACACGTCGAGCAACTTCGACAACCGGCAGCAGGCTTTGATCTCCGCTCCGGTCCAATCGTCGTCGACAGGATGTTTCGGTTTTTCGATACCGTAATGATGTTCGTAAATGCACCAGATTTGATCCCGAGCCGACTTGTCCGGAAGATCGACGAAGAAAATTCCGTCGAACCGTTCGGCCCTACAAAATTCCGGCGGGAGCTTCGAGATGTCGTTCGCGGTGCAAACGACAAAACTGTCGCTCTCTCGGTCGTTGAGCCATTGCAATAACGTTCCGAGAATCCGCGAGGAAACCCCACCATCGTTGCCGTTGGTCGAAATCGCCTTTTCGATTTCATCGATCATCACCACGCAGGGCGAGATTGCGTCGATCTGCTTCAAGGCTTTTCGTAACGATGCTTCGGTTTGACCGACCAGCGAACCCATCAACGCCCCGATGTCGAGAACCAACGTCGGACGGTGGACGGAATAACCGAGACGTTTACAGAACGCGGATTTTCCGCTGCCGCTGACGCCCAAGAGCATGACGCCTTTCGCCTGTTCGCCGTGTCCATTCGTGGACAACGCACGACTGCAAAACCTGGTGAGATTGTCAAGTCCACCGAGACAGGGGATTTCGCCACGATAAATTCGCAATGCCGACGACTGACGCAACATGTTCGATTTCATCAGCCAAACAGGTTCCGGCAACAGCATGTCGTGCTCGATCATCGACAGCGAAAACGCGCCTTCGGCTTCGAGTCGGGTCATCCCGGCGGCGGCGTCCAGCACCCGGCGAGTGTTCGGTTCGTCGGGCAATTCCCCGGCGATTTCCGTTGCGATTTGTCGAAGTTGTTCCTTGTCGGGGAGCGGATGCTCCAGAACGACAAAGAGTTTTTCAAGTTCGGCGGGAATCTGGACAACGGGAGCCAGAACGATGAAAAACGTCCGGGACACCTTGCCGTTCTGGATTTGCCGCTCCAACGCCTGAATGATCTCGATACTGCCGAGGAAGCGATGGAAATTTCGCAACACGACGAGCATGGGAATATCGCCGTGATCCTCCACCGACGTGACAGCCGACAACGGATCGCCTTTCAAAATATCCCAAGTGGAAAACTTCCAGTTTTCGTCACGGCACATGGTTTCGATTTCGCGGATAGCTTCATCCGGTTCGAAGGTCTCGATCCAGAGACCGCTGAAGCAGGCGGCGATGTAATTGCACAAGATTTGAGTCAACGAGTTCATTGACGCACCTCCGTTTGTTCGTGGTTGTTGATGTCGGTAAAGTATTCCGGTTTGAATTGCTCCGTGGTCTTGCGACCGAGAGCTTGTTCGATGAACTTCGAGACGGCTTGACAAGCCTGTCCGTCGAACCCGCGGGTTTCGACTTTTGTTTTGCCGTCGGGCGAAATAATGAGGGTGATCGTTTTCATGCGGCACCCCCCATGTTGACGGTGAGCTTGACGGAACCATCGCCGAGCGGCTGCTCGACAACGCTGTAATCTTTGCGTCGAGCTTCGAGCGTCGCCTTTTCGATGCAGTAAGTCTGCACGAAACGGTCGAGATGTTTCTGTTCACCCCACGCCTGATTAAAATTGTCGTACTTCAATTCTCCGGTTTCGAGAACGCAGACGACCGGGTACA
>JAVBQW010000112.1:0-7654 GCA_031548665.1 Thermoguttaceae bacterium | reverse complement strand
GGAGGGCTCCGGCGTCGGAGGTGATTTTTCCGCCGTCAAACTGAGCAATGATGTTTTTTTTGGCGGTCCCGGCTGGAAATTCGGCTTTTTTCATGGTACACTGTGTTCGGTCGTTCGTCGATAAAATGTGTTGCAATTCCGTTGCAACTTGTGTGGCAACAACATTTTATCACGACGACCTTCTTTGTGTACCAATGGCCGGGTGAAATTTCCGGGTTAGGGCTCTGTCTTTTTGTCGTAACTTTTGTTACTGTTCCCTACATGCGAGAGATCGACACTCGATGCTCCCGGTCGCCCTTTGCAAGGCTCATGCTCGTGGTAGTTCGGTACGAATCCGATGCAAAGGTCTCGGAACGGCTCACCGTTCCGGAACGTCCGTTAGAATCCCGTTCGGCCACTTCAACCCCCAAGTTCCGGCAGAGTACCGCCTACACTTGGGGCTCTTTGTAAAGATTGCTTTGACACAGCGCCAAAAGATACTATCAGACACGATGCTTATCGAGAAAACCTGCGTCGAAATCAAAGGTTTTCCCTCAATCGCTACGGTTTTCAGAGAATGGTATCGACAGAACCGGTAAATTTTGCCCTGTCTGCCGCTTCGATTTGCATGTTGAAGACGGCTGCAATCCCTGAACCCGGAACGGACAACACGAAAATCCCCTCTCGACGCCGGTCTGTTAGTCGTGTAAAATAAAATTTTCGTTTCCTAAGGCTTTACTCGAAAAATATACCGAGGTTTCATACTATTCGGAACACCAACCATCCGGGGGCTACGGCGCCGTGTTGTTTCTCTGGCCGCCTACACCCCCGGCTCTTGAGTAGTTTTCAACGAACACATCCATTTCCAGACCATGATTATCGCACTCGTTCATTACGACGCTCCGCTGGAAGAAGTCGACCGATTTCTTGTCGAGCATCGGGCCTATCTTGCCAAGTTCTACGCCGAGAATAAAGTCATCTTCTCCGGTCGGCAAAGCCCACCGAACGGCGGCGTGATCCTGTTCAATCTGCCGACGAAGGAAGCGGTTCTCGACGTCGCGAAGGACGATCCGTTCGTCATCAACAAGGTCGCACACTACGAACTGATCGAGTTCAAACCGAGCTTGTTCGACGAACGTTTCAAGACGTTTCTGGAGTAATTTTCCGTTGCGTTTTGAACACGTTTTGAACACATTTCCTCGCTGACGCGTCGGGCTCTGAAACTTGTCTGGCAAGCCCGGTGAAACTGCAAAGACTTTAACGGATATTCGAAACGAAGCGAATTGATCCGGCCTTTTCGCCGAAAGAGAAAGATGATGTCCCATTTTCTCGTTCAACGGCAAGGACGCTCAATGAATTCGCTTCGTTTTCTCACGGTTTTTCTTCTTTTATCCGGCGTTGTCCTGGCGGACGCGGCTTCGGAAGACGGCGTGTACCTGACCCGCTCCGAATTCGAGGCGTTTCTCCAACAGTATCGCAACGAACAGCAAGCGCCGCCGGTCGTTCCACCGACGACGCTGAAGCCCTGCATGGCGTGGAAAAAGGGCAAGTTCACGTTCACGCCCTACGGATATATCAATCTCAGCGTGTCGTACGAGACGCAGAAATCGTCGGTCGGCGACTTTTGCGTCTACGCCGTGTCGCCGGACGTTCCCGGTTACGGCCAGAGCGTTTTCTACATCGACCCCCGTTCGACACGGCTCGGCATGAAAGTCGACGGCCCCGGCCTGCCGTGTTGGAGCGGTTCGAAAACACAGGGCGTCCTCGAAATCGATTTCCAGGGCTCTTACACGCTCCGGAATCGCGGCTCCCTGATGCTTCGCAAAGCCTACGTCGCGGTTTCCGACAAAAACTCGAAATTCCTCGCCGGACAGGATTGGGAAATCCTCTCGCCGCTGTATCCCGCGACGCTGAACTACACGGCCGGCGCGGCGGTCGGCAACCTCGGATACCGTCGGGCGATGCTCGAAGCGGAACATCGGTTCGACCTATCAAAACAATCGGATTTCCTCGTCCAGATCGCGATGGTCGACAACGTGTTGCGGGACGGATTCAATGACGGCGGCATCCAACCGAACGTCGGCAGTTGGCCGGTCATTGAGGGCCGCATGGCGTACGCTCTCGGTAAAGGGGTCTTCGATCACGGCAAGCCGATCACGGTCGGCATGTCGGCCCACATCGGCGAGCAGCAGTTGGATTTCGTCGATGCCGGCGTCCGTTCCCGGCAGTATTTTCGGACTTGGTCGCTCAACTACGATTTCGACGTTCCGATCACGAAGAAACTCGGTTTCAAAGCGGAATATTTTATCGGCGAGAATCTCAGTTCCTTCGAGGGCGGTATTCTCCAAGGAATCGACGTCGTCCGCCGCGACACGGTTCGGGCGATGGGCGGCTGGGCGCAACTCCAATATCAATGGACGCCCAAACTGCAAACGAACGTCGCGTACATGGTCGACGATCCGTTCAATCAGGATCTTGTCGGCGGTAACTCGACCGATCGACGGTCGCGAACCTACAGTCATTGTATCTTCGTCAACGTTTTGTATAACTGGACCGACGCCTTGATGACCGGTTTCGAAGTCGATTTCTGGCACACGAATTGGCAGCGTTACGACACCGCGACCCAAACCGTCACGCCGCTGAAAGCCGCCGAGATGACACGGTTCGAATTCGTTACACGATATACGTTTTAGGGGAGTGTAAGGTGTAAAGTGTAGGGTGTAGGGTGTAGGGTGTAGGGTAAGACGCAAGCGACACTCTGCCTTACACCATCAACTTTTATGCTCCACCGTTTACATCGATGAGATTTGAGGACATGGAAGTATGGAAGTTTTCCGCTCGTTTGGCGACGGACATCATTTTGTTGTCCGCCGACATTCCTTATTATGGTTTTCGCGATCAGATTATTCGCTCGGCATTATCTGTTCCAAGCAATATCGCCGAGGGCGCAGAGCGAAATTCATCGAAGGAATTGGTTCAATTTCTTGGGATCGCCAAAGGATCATGTGGAGAACTACGAACTCAGCTTTACATCGGAATGGAATCGAAAATTATCGACCGAACCAAAGCCAAAGCTCACATCGAAACAACTAAACGAATATCCGCTATGCTCTACTCGTTAATCCAATCGATCAGAGCCAGATCCAAGAAATAGGTGAAGGGTGTAAGGAAAAACGCAAGCGTTTCTCTACCCTACACCCTACACCCTACACCCTACACCTTGCCATGTCGAACATCATTTTGACTCCGTTTGAAACCGAATTCGAACGCCGGCAACTTCCCGAAGAGATGGGAAAACCGGACGTTCAGTCGTTGCTCGACTCGCCGAGTTACGCCTTGGCCTTCGAAGATCCGGCGTTCATCATGAGCGACGTCGCTCGCTCGATCCGCCTGCAATTGGAGGCGGCGAAACCGGAATGGTTTCTGCGACGTTACGGAATTCGCTCCACGGTGATCGTCTTCGGCAGCGCCCGATTCGTTTCCGGTAAAAAAGCTCGACGCCTCTTGGAAGAAGCGGAAGCGAAACTCGCCGCGTCGCCGAACGACTCCGACCAGAAAGACGCCGTTGCCAAGGCGAAACAACGGGTCGAAACGAGCGTGTACTACGATCAGGCCCGGGAATTCGCCCGGATCGTTTCCGAGGAAAACCAAGGTAATCGCCTGTTGGAAGGAAACGAGATTCACGATTACGTGATCTGTACCGGCGGCGGACCGGGAATCATGGAAGCGGCCAACCGCGGCGCCCACGATGTCGGAGCGATGTCGGTCGGATTGAATATCAAGTTGCCGTTCGAACAGCAACCGAATCCGTACATTTCGCCGCAACTTTGCTTTCAGTTCCATTATTTCGCGATTCGCAAATTGCATTTCATGATCCGGGCAAAGGCGTTGGTCGTCTGTCCCGGCGGTTTCGGAACCTTCGACGAGCTCTTCGAGGCGCTGACGCTCCGACAGACGGAACGGATGCAGCCGATTCCGATCATCATTTTCGGCGAAGATTTCTGGCGCAAGGTCGTCGACTTCGATCATTTGGTCGAGACCGGCGTGATCGACCGCAGGGATCTGGAACTTTTCCATTTCACGGAATCGCCGCGTGAAGCGTGGGAGATCATCCAATCGTTTCACGCCAAACAATAACAGAATGATCGCCTTGATTTCTCCCTGATTATTACCACAGTAAAATGGGAGAGCACCACCAACTCAACCGATTAGAGAGAACCGATGGAAAGAACGTGTTATATCATCGTCGACCAACTGGGCGAAGAAATTCGCACTGAAAATATCAGAGAAGCAAACACGGCCTTTCGGAGCGGGGGAATTGTAACGATCGTTCGAGAATATGACATGATCGTCGAGGAAATGCTCGTTCGGACATCCGTGTTCGTAGACATGAAAGACGACCAATAAAGGAGGTTTTAAATGCTGACGACCGAAAATGATTGCACGACAACCGCGACGGAACGGGTTGCCAGGGCGAAGGAACTCAAAGAACGAGCCGATCGTTTTTCGCGGATTCGGGATATTGAAACCGTCCGCGAACGTCACGGCTTACAGAAAAAAAAGTCGCCGAAGAATCCGAAGTGATCGACACCGATTCACTGGATGCCGTCTCACGTTCGTCGACTCAAACCCACGATTTTCGATTTTATGAAACGATATTTCCTGATCCTTTCGTTCGCGGTTGCTTCACTGATCGTTTTCAGCGGACAGCAACGTTACAATAATCCGCAACGTCCCCTGAGAGCGACGGCGCGTTCGGCGACTCCCACGATTCCCGTAACGCCGCCGGTTCCGCAAACGGTCGCCGAACCGTCAAGGGAAAAACTTCCGGAGCCCGTTCCGCTCGTCGCCCTGAGACCGGAAGACATGGTCTGGCCGGATCCCGGTCAGGGCGACCGCAGCACGGCGCCGCGGTCGATCGCTTTGCTCGGCGATCCCCGCTCCGAAGGACTTTACGTAATCCGAACGAAAATTCCCAAGGGCAAACAGATCGTTCCCCATGTTCACGGCGACTCCCGGAGCGTCGTCGTGATTTCCGGAACGTATTATTACGGAATCGGCGAAACTTTCGACGCGGCGGAACTCCGGGCGTTTCCGCCGGGCAGCTTCCTGACGGAACCGGCCGGAATGCCTCATTTTACTTGGGCGAAAGACGACGACGTCGTGATCCAGACGACCGCCGTCGGACCGTCCAGCACCCGGGTGCTGCCCGACGAACCGAAAGCCCAATCCCCGACGGAGTTCTAAGGTTTCCGCTCGAATGTAATCTACCCAAGGATTCATCCGGGGGCTACGGCAGAGTACCGCCTACACCCCCGGCTCTTGGGTATTTTTCTTTCCAGCGACAGCCTAAGACTGCGACCTCAGGTCGCAGCTCGTGAAAGAATCCGTTCGTAAATTTCGCGGATCCGATCCGTCATAAAACGATAATCGAATTGTTCGGCGAAGCGTTCGCGACCGATTCGGCCCATGGCGTTTCGCAATTCGGGATTTCCGGCGAGTTTAATGACGGCGTCGGCCAACTCGTCGACGGACTTTGGCGGCAGGAGGAATCCGGTCTCGCCGTTCAAGACGACTTCCCGGGCGCCGTCGACGTCGTAACTGATCACGGGCTTGCCGGAGAGCAAGGCTTGCGGCAGGACCCGGGCGAGCCCCTCACGGAGGCTGGTATGAACCACGGCGTCCATGGCGGCGATCACGGCGGGAATTCGCGACGGCGGAACGAGTCCGGCGAACACGAAATACTTTTCCAAGCCGAGCCGGGCGATTTCCGTCTTGTATTTTTCGGTCAGGATGCCGTCGCCGACGAAAAAGAAGCGAACATCGGGAATCGCCGCGACGATGTTCGGGGCGGCGGCGAGCACGAATTCGTGTCCCTTGAGATGAAACAGCCTTGCGATCTTTCCGACGACGAAATCGGTTTCCGAAAAGCCGAATTCCTTGCGAACGGCGGCCCGGTGTTTTTCCGATTCAAGAAACGGTTCGACTTCCATGCCGCTGTAAACCGTCGTGAACTTTTCCCGAGGCGCGACGCCGGCGTCGACCATCAAGTCGGTCATCGCGTCGGCAACGGAGACGAACGCATGGCAACGCCGGGCGGCCCAGCGTTCGCAACGTTTATAGAATTCGCGGATCAGGAAATTTTGATACGGATAGAACGGCGCCCCGTGAACGCCGTGGACGATCGCCGGAACACCGAGATTCCACGCCGCGGCGCGACCGAGAATTCCCGCTTTGGCGCTGTGGGTATGGACGACGTCCGGCTGAAATTCCCGGAACGTTTTTTTCAGTTCGCCGTATGCGAGGTAATCTTTTCGCGGATCGATTTGCCGAACCAAATTCGGGAGGATCCGATGCGGTATCGCGGCGGCCCGATCCATGAGGGTTCCTTCCGGACCGGTCGTCGGTCCGACGATCAGGAGCACGTCGTCTCCGTAACGTCGGATCAGGTCTTCGCAGTTAAGCAGCGTGTTTTCCTGCGCTCCGCCGATGATCAATCGCGTGATGACGTGGGCGATTTTCATGGAGCCGTCCGTTGGCCGATCAGCTTTTTGACGAATCGGGCGTTGGCGGCTTGCGACTCTTTCCAATCGCCGGGAGCAGCGCTTTCGACAACGATCCAATTGTCGTAGCCGATTTTCTCCAGCGTCTCGCAAACCTTTGGAAAGTCGATGTCGCCGTCGCCGAGACGGAATTTGTCCTCTTTGAAATGAATTTGGCTGATCAGTTTTCGTGAACCGAGCAACTCCATTTCGCGGAAAATATCGTATCCCTTATTCTTGCTGTTGCGGACGTCGTAATAAACCTTGACGGCGGCGGAACCGACGGCGTCGAGCAGTTTGAGATTGTCCTCGGCGCTGAGATAGCTTTCGACAGCGAGAATTTTCTTCTTTTTCTCCGCGATCGGAGCGAGCCGTTTGAGTTTTTCGATCACGAAGGGTTGGTGTTCCTTCTTTTCGTTCATATCGCCGTTGCCGAAGAACGCCAAGAGAACCTGATCGATGTTCATGTCGACCATTGCATCGAGACAGTCTTCGACCCAACCTTCGGCTTCCGGCGTCGTCGCCAGCGGCCGTCCGTTCAGCAATCCCATGGCGAGCGACGCGATGCCGACACCGGATTCCCGGGCGGCCTCCAGAAATTTCGGGCGATTTTCCTTGACGGCCAACGAATCGGGACCGTCCGGTTGGTACGAAACCTGCACGCCGTCGAAACCGAGTTCCTTGGCAGCGGCAAACGATGCCAAGCGACCGGAAGCCCGGAGATCCCAATCGCAGATTCCGACTTTCCAAGTCGGCCGTGTTTCAGCACCGAACAGAGTTGTCGCCTCGGCTAAAAACACGGAACCGGCGGCAACCGCTAAAAATTCTCGTCTCGTTTGCATGGAATCGAAAAGGGGTTAAGGAAGAGGAAAATAGAAAAAATGATTCCCGCCGCAATCCGTGATTATCGATCTCAGAGCGTGAAAGTCAAGACGGTTTCTCTCGGCGGAAAACTCTCCCCCTCCGTTAGTACGACAGCGCAATGAGTTTTCGTTTCGGAGAACACGAAAATCACGAAAAGACGAAAAACACGAACATTTCGACGAGGGAAAAGGGTTCAATCGCATGAAAAAAGTTCGTTTTCAAATTTTCGTGTCGTTCGTTTTTTCGTGTGTTTCGTGTTCCTTTCGGAG
>JAVBQW010000071.1:0-60009 GCA_031548665.1 Thermoguttaceae bacterium | reverse complement strand
ATAATAACGGAAAAGGAGAGCCTTTGCGAAAAGATGGCGGGTTGGGTGGCGTCGTTTTTCAAGAAGATTTTCGATCCCTAGAAAAACCCTGATTGTTTCGGATTTGGGGACGGTTTGTGAGAACTCCCATTACCGTCCCCTCTCCCTCGGGAGAGGGTTAGGGTGAGGGGCTCTGTGGTTGAAATTGTCGAAAAAAAAGAGAGAGTAGCGAAAAAGTTGATTTTTTGTCGATTTCGCCCCGGAGGGGCAGCGCATCACAGCCCAGGGCAGAGCCGAAGGCGTCGCCCTGGGTTGCCAACGCCCCCAAGGAATGATCGCCCTGTAAGGGCAGTGCAATACCGGTGTTGCACTGCCCTTACAGGGCGACGGTTGGTGAGACCGGTATCCCAGGGCGACGGCGAGTACGCCTTGCCCTGGGCTGTGATGCGATGGCCTTTCAGGCCGAAGAGACAGAAACGACAACTTTCTTGCTACAGTCTCGTAAAACACAAAAAAAGTTCGCAGGACTTTCCCCGCCTCAACATCTTTCGTGTTTTGCCAAGTCGCTCACCCCTCACCCTAACCCTCCCCCCGGAGTACCGGGGAGAGGGGACGGTAATCTCAAGACTTTTCGCGGTATTTTACTTGCTTTTCCGCCCCCAATCGGCAAACGCTCCCGTCCGCACATGTCTCCGAAAAATCATCGGAAAACCATAGAACAAAATGGTTTAGGTGTAGTTCATTGCGCTGTAGTCCTAACGATACACGGACGAAACCCTCGGGGAGTCGTCCGTGCTTTTCGAGTAACGGACGGTCGACGCTTCGACCGTCCACGCTCCAGGTGTTCGAGCGACTACAATGACTTGGCTTCTCCGCAGTCGATCGTCGCCGCCGCTCGCCAAATATCCAAGTCGATGGTTCCCGGGACGAAACGAACACTTCCATCGCCCAAACCGGCGTTGACACCGCCTCTGTGATAACTTCTCGCACCGTAAAAACCGATGTTCGAACTCATCCAGAAATCGGGGGCTTTATCGTTCGGTTTATGAAACGCCTGGAATCCCGAAATGTAAAGTCGTCCCGAAATCCACGGAAACGTCCGGTCGCAGCGCCAGAGTTTGGTCCAAGCCTCGGCGTATGTATAGAGCCCGTCAAGAGTAATACCAGGGGCGCCAACGTTGGCGGCACTGTCGCGAAGCATGTAGCCGCCCCAGTTTTCCGGAGCGAGTTGGCCCGTATATTGATCCAAGCCGATCCCGTGCGACGTTTCCGAGAACACGATCGTGTTACTCGTGCCATCGCTGATGGACGCCATATCGGTATTGCTGCCGATGTAAAACAATCCGTCGGTACGACTGCCGATATCGAAATAACCTTCCGTTCCCGTACCGTTATTGACGACGTAGTTTCCACCGGCGGCACGCCAGCCGCTTTTATGAGTAAACATCCGCTCCGCCGGATCGCTCGGACAAACGACGAACGAAAGCGGCACCTTGATCAGCTCAATGGTGTTGTTATAGTGAGTCTGCTCCTCCGTCGAGCCGCCGTTGCCATAGAAACCGCTTCCGCCGCCCCAAAGCGGCATCCCGAAGTTCAATTGTTCATAAAGCGACGCCTGTTCGATGAACGGCAGCAGACGCGATTGGATCGAATATCCGTCCGAAAAAGTTTTGTCGACTCCGGATGAGTCGATATATTTCGTCGTCGGACCAAGCGGCGGAAATTGCGTAAACGTGTCGTGATAATTATGTAGCGATATCACCCACTGCTTGATATTGTTCGTACATTGAATGCGTCTTGCCGATTCCCGAGCCGATTGGACGGCCGGTAATAAGAGACCGATCAGGATTCCGATGATCGCGACAACGACGAGAAGTTCGACGAGGGTAAAACCGCCTACTTGTTTTCTGACGGACATTTGGTCCTTTCCGTTTGAGAGTTCGCCTGCTTTTCCGTCACTTCGACGGAAAACAGCATTGAATCATTTCGTACCGTTTTTTTCGTGCCTGTTTTTGTACCGATTATGTGGGGCATCACGCTTGAGCGGCTTTTTCGCCGAACTCCCGACACTTATTGAGGTTGTCGCCGGTTGGAGTTTCGTTGACGATGAGCGATTCGCTGACGAGTTGTGCGCCGACATCCTTCATGCGTTGTTCCCAGTCGCGCATCCACTTGCCGTCTCCCCACCCATAAGACCCGAACAAGGCGATTTTTTTGTTGCTGATTTTTCCTTCGATTTTCTCGATGAACGGCTCGAATTCGGCTTCTTCAAGCACCTCGTCTCCCATCGACGGACAACCGAGCAGCGCGACATCGGCGTCGAGAACATCCGCTTCCGAGGCTTTGTCAACCGACTTGAGCAACACTTCGGCGCCGGACGATTCCACGCCTTCACGTATCGCATTGGCCATCGCTTCCGTATTCCCGGACCCACTCCAAAAAACAATCGAGATTTTCATGGTTTTGATTTATGTAAAATTTTCAATCGGGATTCAATATAACCCGGAGCGATATCGGATTTCTCGACTGGAGCAAAATTCGCCGATACGTCTCGACATCGCATCCGGGTAGACAAGGCTACGATTCCAGAACAAACCGCCAACCCTAAAAGCGGCCCAACCCTGTTTGAAATCGCACCTTTGAACGCGATGACACCAACTATTGCGAGGACTCGGACATTGACGGCAACGCGTAACCGTGGTGCCCGCTCATGTCGTGGTGTTCGTGGACGCGACGGCCGCAACGGCAATGTCGGCACGGCGTCGCACAATGACATCCGTCGTGAGATGCGGGAAACGGGACGTTTTCTTCCGCAATGTCCGCGAGATCAATGACAACTGTTGCAGTATTCATTTTCTCCACTCCGAAAAAAGGTGTCGATGAACGAGGTTACTGTTTGGTGACTCAAACATCATTCCAGAAAAAACAGCCGCTCTTTTCATCGGGATCGCATCACCAAGAAGCGGCTTGCCTGACTTTGAACAACGAAACATGTTTTATTCTTCAAACAAACGAATTATTAATCATGTGTCGTGATTTGTCAAGACCAGTGCCGCAAAAAAAGTGGAAATGTTTTATCCTATTGAGACAAAACGGGTTGGGAGGCAATGGTGCATGAAGTTTTCATGTGAAAGCCTGATCTTTACAGCGTCCCCACGCTTCGTTGGCGAGATACCATTCGACGGTTTTTCGCAACCCCTCGTCAAAAGTTACGGAACGCGACCAACCGAGTTCCGTGCGAAGCCGCGTCGAATCAACGGCGTAGCGTCGATCATTACCGGGACGGTCGATCGTGTACGTTATCGATTGGCGATACGAACCACTCGGCAAGGGACGAAGTTCGTCCAGCACGTCGCAGATCTTTTCCATGACCTGCAACACGGAATATTGGTTTTCGCCGCCGACGAGATACGAACGTCCGATTTGCCCCCGGCTTAGCACGAGCATGATCGCGGCGACATGATCCGAAACGAACAACCAGTCGCGGATTTGGCGACCATCTCCGTGAATCGCCAACGGTTTCCCCTCCAGCGCCCGCCGGATCGACATCGGAATCAGTTTCTCCGGAAATTGGAACGGTCCGTAATTGTTCGAACAATTCGTGATCAACGTCGGAAAACCGTAGGTGTCCCGCCAGGTTCGGACAAGATGGTCCGCCGACGCCTTGCTCGCCGAATAAGGATTGTGCGGCGCATACGGCGTCTCTTCACGAAACGGTTTTTCGTTCGGACCGAGACTGCCGTAGACTTCGTCCGTTGAAATATGGAGAAAACGGAACCTTTCACGACGTTCCGTCGAGAGCGATTCCCAATAAGCCCGACCGGCTTCGAGCATGTTAAACGTTCCGACAATGTTCGTTCGAATAAAGTCGTCCGGAATCTCGATCGATCGGTCGACGTGACTTTCCGCCGCGAGATTGACGACGTGGTCCGGTTCGAATTCGGCGTAAGCGGCGTTCACGGCGGCGACGTCCGTAATATCCCGTTGCAGAAAACGGTATCGCGGAGAATCGTCGACGTCGCGCAACGAGTCGAGATTACCGGCGTACGTCAGTTTGTCGACGTTCAGGACTTCCGCCGTTGTTTGCGTCAACAACGCTCGAACCAGATGGGAGCCGATAAAACCGGCCCCCCCGGTGATCAACACTCGATGGGAGGACATGGAAAAATTCAATGGGGTTTGAGAGACAGTCAACGAACAAACCAAGAGCACACGCAATAGTGTACGTAATGATTGAGGGTGTCGTGTAATCGTTGGGGTTTGATCGATTTCGCCCCGAAGGGGCATTGCATAACAGCCCAGGGCAACGCCCTGGGAAAAGGGGGACAGGATTGATTCGCCCTGAAAGGGCAATGCAATACCGGTCTTGCACTGCCCTTTCAGGGCGGTTGTTCCCGAGGGACTCGCTCACCCAGGGCGGCGGCGAATACGCCTTGCCCTGGGCTGTGACGCACCGGCCTTTCAGGCCGATGATTCAGAAACCGAATCACCGTTCCTGTAACAATTTCGACGGTTCCGTGCGACCGGCGGCGACGGCGGGGAAAATCGCGGCCAGCGTACACAAACCGAGCGTCGTCAGCAGACCGATCGACAGCCAATACACCGGAATCGTCAACGGAGACGTGAAGCCGCCGAAAACCGACAGATATTTCATCAAGCCGATGAAACACCAACCGCCGATCACGCCGAAACCGACGCTCAACAGAATCACCGCGATGCAAATCAACAGCGATTCCGCGAGGATCAATCGGATCAGGCCGAATCTCGTTACGCCGAGGCTCCGCAGCACGCCGAGTTCGAAACGGCGGCTCCGAATCGACGCCGCGATGGTCCCCATCATACCGAACGACGAAATCGCCAGCAAGATGAGCGGCATCTTGGCCGCCGCCTGAATCACGGAATCCGCCCGACTGTTGACCCGATCCGTCAAGTATTCCCGCGAGTTGACCTTCACCATCGGCCGTGAAGGACCTGCCGTCCAGGCTTCCGGGAGCTCCCGCTCCGGCGAATCAACCCGCTCCCGTTGGTCGCTGGACCGTTGAGGAACGACAGGACCCGTCCGTGGATTTTGTCCGTAAAAACGGTCCGCGAGATTTTGTAGCGAAATTTCGAGGTCCTTGTCCGAAACGGTCGGCTTGCCCGACTTGTCCAACGTTCGGTCGAACCAAAAATACGCCGCGTCAGTCAATTTGTAATCGTTCTTGACCGACTCGTACGGAGCAAGGAGCATCGCGCCGGAACGATAACCCCGTTTCCGTACGCCGCTGATCTTGTTCATCCAAAGCCAGCCGTTGATCGAAACGACGCCGCAAATTTCATATTGGACGATCTGTTCCGAAGTCGGGAGCACAGCTCCCGGCTCGTTGGGTGGTCGTCGACCGCGACCGCCGCCGGGCGGTCCGCCTGGTCTTCCTCGCCCCTCGCCCCTCGCCCCTCGCCCCTCTTCCGGCAACACCAAATCGAGTTTGTCGCCGACGTGGACGCCTGCACGGAACGCGAACGAATCGGGAACGAGACAGTATCGACCGCCGGTTTTCAGCTTTTCGAGAGCGGCGTCGAGCGTTCCTTCACGGAAGTCGACCTGAATGAGCGGCTTGCCGCCGTCCGCCGGTTTTTCGAACGCTTCGGCAATATCGATACCGAAAACGACGGCGCTCGACTGCATTTCGGAAAGCCCGTTGCTCTGAAACCGCTGCGATTGCCGTTGCGAAAACATCGATTGGTCGATCGCGATCGGCAGGAATCGTTTCGAGTCGACCCCCGGCATGGTTTTCACGTCGTCGATTTTATCGAACGGAATCCCTTTCGGTAAAAACGTAACGAGAGTGTTCGGGAGCGTTTTCGAATGGGTGAACGGAACGAGCATTGAGTATCCGCAAATTTCCAGGAACGAATAAACGCCGAGCCCGATGCAAAGCGCAACGGTCGTTCCGAGCGTCCGCCAAAGATTGCTGCTGAGTTGCGACGCAAGGAGTTCTTTCGGTACGGAAAGAAGTTTCGCGACCGGAGCGGCGAACAGCTTTTCGACCAAAAGGATAACCGCCGGAGCGAGCAGGGCGAGTCCGAGCAGTTGCGTCGGCAGGCCGATCCACGTGTACAAAAATTGCCGCAACTCCGCTCCCTTGGCGATTCCGTCCGAATAAGCGATGATCGGATTGATCGTCAAAAGAATCGCTCCGACGACCCCGAAGAAAACGAACCAACCTTTCCTGACGGTTTGGACGTATCCCCGGTTCATTCCTTCGAGCGGACTGATTCTCGTTGCGAGCCAGGCGGGAACGATCGCCGAGAGGAGCGAACCGACCAGGGCCGCGATTCCCGCCGTCGTAACCGCCTGCATTCCGAGGGAGACCCATTTTCCGTGACCGTAAATCTGCGGCTGGAGCCAAACGGTGAGTTGCAACACGCACCAACCGGCGAACATTCCGCCGACCCAGCCGAGCAGGCAGAGAATCACGCTTTCGCCGAAAACGAGCATCGCGATTCGCCGCCGGGACATTCCGACGGTCCGAAGCATCGCAAAAACCCGCGCGCGTTCGCCGATTCCCATGCTGAGCGCCGTGAAAACGATCAAGATCGAAACAAGCGTCGAAAAAATGATGATCGAATTCATCGACGCCGCGCCCCCCACCAGACCGCCCGTTCCACGAGAACGAGTTTGGTTGAGACCTTCCTGAATCTGATCGACGTCGATAAAACGCACGGAAACATTGTTCGAAGCGAAATGCCGCGACCACGTTTCCGCGAACTTCTTCGGATTCACGCCGTCCATTAAACGAACGTAATAGTAATCATATTGAGCCGGTGCTCCGTGCTCTGTTCGCGGAGTACCGGCCAGCGGAGTACCGGCCAGCGGAGTACCGGCTAAATGGTCGGCCGTGTTCATCGACACGAACACGGCGCCGACCGCCGGATTGACGCCGCCGCCCATTCCGCCGGACGCCAATTTTTGTTCGACAAGTCCGACGATCTTGATTTTCGTTTCCTTTTCGCCGACGCGACAGACGACCGAGTCGCCGACGCCGACGGGAGTCGCCGTTTCGTCTCCCCACGGACGGAGACTCGCCGCGGCGGCGGTTCCCATGACGCCTTCGAAGATCGGGAGCACAGCTCCCGGTTCTTTTTCGGACGATATACTTTCGGATGAAATTTTATCGTCCTTAAACCAGCGGCCTTCCTTGAGTTCGAACGGGGACTCCGTCGTATCGATTCCGATGATCGTCGGACTGGAAACCGGCGTCCCCGTCGTGGAACGTTGACGACGCAGGGCGGCTTGATCGTCCTGTTCGTTCTCCATTTTTCCCATGATGTTGCGAATCTGTCGCGCTCCGTCGATGCGCATCACGAGTTTATCGTTGCGCATCTCGCCGGGAAAAGTCGGGAGCACGGCTCCCGGTTCCTGAGACGGAATCATCGCGAGTTGATAATGTCCGAGATAATTCTCGGCGTCCTGATCGAAGCGGAGCATCATCAAGCCGATGCTGCCGACGAGCCAAACGATCATGCACGACATCGCGACGGTCGCCAGCACCGCGAGCCCGATGCGCCCACGGTGATACCACGCGTCACGAAAAATCAGTTTCAATATCAGTTTCATGGCGTTCAAGGGAAAATGGAGTCAATCGCTTGCGTTTTAGCCGCGCAGCGCGTCTTACTTTTTACAATCGGCGAGGACCATCAACACATATCCCGTTACGAGATTCGGATCCCCTTCCATCCAACGGGGCGCGGTGTTGACCCACGAGCCGTCTTCGTTCTGTTTCTTGGTGAGCACCTCGACGAGTTCGGTCTTCCAATCGTGCTTCTTGCCGGTCGCGTCTTCCATTTCGTCGATTTTCATCACGCTCAGCGCCTTGGCGAACGTCTGATAATAATAGTACAGACCGTTCTGTTCCTGACCGGGATTCTGCGACAAATCGTAATTCTTTTTCGTCCACTCCACGGCGGCCTTGACCCGTTTGTCTTCCGGCGTCAGACCGGCGTAGATCATGCTCTTGAGTCCGGCGTACGTCATCGAAGCGTAACTCCGTAGCGGAGTCCCTTGTCCCGGCCCGCCCCCTTCACCACGTCCACGCCCTTCGCCTCGACCCGCTCCCGGAGGCCCTTGGCCGTCGCCGCGTCCACGTCCTTCGCCGCCTCCCTGTCCCGGTCCGCCGCCTTCGGGTTTTGCGACCGCCATGGTGTAGATGAAGCCGCCGTCCGGATCTTTGGACGCAAACGGAAGTGTGTTGTGTTCCGATTCGAGATTTTGGCAACGGGAAATGAATACGAGCGCTTTTTGTATCGCCGGATCGTCCGCCGGTTTGCCGCTCGCGCGGAGCGCTTCGACGAAGAAATGGGTGTTCGACAAATCGGGACGGCGTTTATTTCCGTAACCGGCGCCGCCGTAGAAAAGGTCGTCCGGCTTGCTGCCGTTCTCTTCCGTAAACTGTTGGCCGATAATGTACTTCTGGGCCTTGGCGAGAAGTTCGTCGTAGGGACCGGTCTTGGAATTCGCCGCTTTTTTCACGGCGTCGTTCGCCGCGACAAAGCACATGATTCCGAGACAGGTTTCGTAATTTTGATAGAAACCGTCCTTCGTGTAGACGCCGCCGTCTTCCCGTACGGATTTTTTGAGGAAGTCGAGTCCCTTGGCGACCATCGGATCGTCGGGCTTGACACCGGCGTCGAGCAGACCGCAGAGAACCACGGCGGTCGGACCGACTCCGGCTTGTTGCGAAAACGCGCCGTCCGGCGATTGCGAGTCACGGAGAAAGGCGACCGCTTTGTCGATCGACTTTTGACGGACCGCTTCGGTATCCTGAGCGACGGCAATCGCCGCGAACACGAACAGCATGGGAACGAGCAATAGTTTTTTCATGAGATTTTTCCTTGTCGAGGTTAATAAATCGAAACGATATTTGACGGAAGGGTTTCCCCACCGCTTGCGTTTTAGCCGCGCAGCGCGTCCTGGGTTTCGACGACTTTGCCGTCTTTCAGGACGACGCGGCGGTCGCCCCATTCGGCGACTTTCGGATCATGCGTTACGAGAACGATGGTCCGTTTTTGCGTGTCGCACAAATTGCGCAACAGTTT
Organism: Thermoguttaceae bacterium; assembly: GCA_031548665.1. Lineage (GTDB taxonomy): Bacteria > Planctomycetota > Planctomycetia > Pirellulales > Thermoguttaceae > WRKP01. The sequence continues at coordinate 50,955 of JAVBQW010000071.1, read as the reverse complement.
GCAGAACCGTTCGCCGTTGACCGAATCGAGATTCCCCGTCGGTTCGTCGGCGAGGATCAACGCCGGATTCATGATCAGCGACCGACCGATCGCGACGCGTTGCTGTTCGCCGCCGCTCAAGGAATCGGGCCGATGCTTGCGGCGTTCCTTGATTTCCAGCACGTCGAGCAGTTCGTCGAGTTCCTGTTGCGCAACGGTTTTTCCGTCGATCTGCGCCGGGAGCAAAATATTCTCCTCGGCGGTCAGCGTCGGAATCAAATTGAACGCTTGAAAAACGATCCCGATGTTCTTCAACCGAAATCGGGTCTTCGCCGAGTCGTTCATGGAGAACAAGTCGACGCCGTCGATCTTGACGGCGCCGGCCGTCGGTTCCGTCAGCCCGGCCATGAGGTGGAGCAGCGTGCTCTTCCCGGAGCCGGACGATCCCATGAAGGCGACGAACTCGTTCGGTTTTATCGTAATCGAAACGTTGTTCAACGCCGTCACCCGATTGCGACCGGTTCGATATTCCTTCGAGAGTCCGTCGACCTCGACGGGAGGGACTTTATCATTGAATGATGTTGCTTCGGTCATTGGAAATGAAATGGGGTTGGGATTGATTCAAACACGGGACATCAATTTTTTTCGCGCCCGGAATAGGAGATATCGAACGTATATTTTGGAAACGGCGAGCGTTCTCGCAATGGTCGCGACGTTCTGGTTTTCGACGTAACGAAGCCACAGGGCTTCGAACTCTTTCGGGCGGAGTGTTTTCGCGGCGCGTTTCCAAAGGTTGCCGCCGTGTTCGGGAAAAAATTCGGACGGCAGCGTGAGCAATGGAATTCGGGAAGAACTTGACAACGTACTCATCGCGTCCTCCTTTCTACGGCAAAATTGCCATTTCGTTATCGTGACGGCAACCGAATCGGATACGTATTTCACCGTTGGTGCTTTCACTCGCGAATCGGACGGCGCCGTCGCAGAGTCCGATCACCAATCCGCCGGGATGCTGCGAACCGTAAGCACCACAAGTCGATTGCGAATTGACGGGAAGATCTTCAAAAAGAACGCTTCCTTTGGCGAAGTCGTTGACGTGATAGGTGATCGTCTCGTCAAGCAGCCATTTTTTGTAATGATTAAACGGCAACTGTTCGGCATAGGCTTTCGCGGAATTCGTCGCCGGTCCCGTCGATCGGATCCAACCGCTGTACGTGTATCTGTCCCAGGCGATTTCTCCCCAAGCGAACGTATTGGACGTTCCATCGGAAATCGCCGCAAACGTAATCTCGCTGTTCAGATACATCACACCGTTCGTCGCATCGGTTCCGGCGCCGCCCCCCGGCGACGTCGATCCCTTTTGGTACGTATAGGCGGTTGTCGTAAGCGGTTGTCCGGTGGTGTTGTCCAAATCGGCGCTCGTTTCCAAACCGCCGCTGTTGCCGAAGTACGTACAATAATACCCGACGGTAACACCGGAAACGGTATATTGCACCCCTGTATACGACGGACAGAGAAAGATGGGAACCTTACTCGCGGCGATCGATCCCGTTACCGTATGTCCGCCTCGGGTAATGAGCGTCGGTTCGGCCGTAATGGGACCGGTCAAGGCGGCATTGAGAGCTTCATCGATCTTTGCGGAGACTTCATTGGAAAGCCCTGTTTGTTCCATGAACGGGAAAATCTTGACCCAGCAGGTCAAGCCGTCCGTATAAGAGGTGTAGGTCGTTCCGCTCCATGTTACCGGCGAGGAAAGTTGGTGACGCTGCGAATCGGCGGGAAAACATCCTTTGACATCGTGGTGGTTGTGCAGCGCCAACGACATCTGTTTGACGTTGTTCATGCACTGTGACCGTCGCGCAGCTTCACGGGCCGACTGGACGGCAGGGAGGAGCAACGCGATCAAGACGCCGATGATCGCGATGACGACGAGAAGTTCAACAAGCGTAAACGCTCTGAATATTTTTACTCTCATGGTAATTGTCCTGAAATTAACGGTTCGTCCGTGGACTGCGCGGGGTACCGCTCCGTCCACGGCTCTTTGAAGAAATTGATACACTCGGGAGCCGACCAACGGGAGACAGCGGTTCCGAGGGCGAAGCCAACCGCCTCTCCGGCACGGAGTCAAATCCGGAGGCGGACCGTTTGCACAATCAGGACGAAAGAAGATTGCCGATCGGTATCAACGAAACGGCAACCGTTTGAAGAGAAAACGGAATCGAGACTCGATTCCGGAATTTCAGCGACTTCAAAGTGTCGGGAAGCGGACGACGAACCGGGAACCGCGACCCAAAGGCATTCGGTTTCGTGGTTCGGCGTCGTCGGATGGTGGGGCCGGTCGGAATCGGAGCCTCGCGGCAGTCGAACAACACCGAAGCGGCGAAAATTCTCGTTGTAATGGTCGGAAACGACGGCCGCCTGAATCGTGGAGACGTCCTGTTGCGATGGAGAAAACGTCGTTTGGCGATCAAGCGAACGAAGCAGGGTGATTTCCCGTTGTCGGGCCGCCTCATGTCGATTTCGCGGCGAGATCCGAAGCAGGGTATCGATTTTGGATCGGACAAAAGGATGATCCGCCGAAAAACCGGCTTGTATCAAACGGCGAACCACCGAAGCATAGGGTACGACTTTCGGAGCGGCGGTCTGATCGACGGAATTCAAATAGGTTTCGGCCCGCTGGATCATCCGCTCCCGAAGATGATTTTCGTGCTTGCGCAGACTCTCTTCGGCCATCGTCGACACCCCGAGCGCCAGCCATGCCGCAAAGGCACAGAAGAGATAAGTGTGTCGACAAAAGCGAAAAGAATAACCGGGAATCATACACTATATTCTACCAGTACCGCAACCGAAAAACAGTAGGGGGAATTTTTTTCCGACGCTCTTCTCGTCTGTGGTAACCGCCGCCGGGACGTCTGCAGCTACCAGTTACCGAACTAGCCCAAGGCTAATCAGCGGGCAAGTTCCAGAGCCCGACGCGTCAGCGAGGGAATGTGCTCCAAACCCTCGCTGACGCTTCGGGCTCTGTTTTGTTGCCGGTTATTCTCCGGCGAATGTCTAATGACGAAAAAAACAGAGAATCTTTACCCAATCTCGCCTTACACATCATGAAACGATATAATAGTATAGAATTTACAGCAAATGCTGTCATGTTTTGCGCAAAGTTTTTAAAAAAAGTCAGCTTATCTTCATCGAACGACATCCATGCCCTATCGTTTTTTCTCTTCGTTGGGCTCGGTTCTACTTGCCGTCCATTTCGTCACGGTCGGATTGGTTTCATTCCTTTCCGCCGACGAGTTCATTCTCACCGAGCTGGAAAAACAAGCCCTCGAATCGTCGAAAGGAACACCGATTCGGTTGGCTTATTCCTACGACGTGGTCTATGTCGCCTTGCCGGACGGTTCGCATGGAGGAATGCTCGCCCCCTTTCTCGACCTGCTGGAAAAGCGGTTGGGGGTGAAGGTCGAATTGAAAAAACTCGATTGGGAATCCGCATTCCGGGAAATCGAGGAAGGGAAAATCGACTTTTACGGTCCCATCGGGCTGAGCGATAAACGGCGGCAATCTTTTATAACGATTGATCCGATTTTTCGAGCGGATGGAGAAATCGTGACCCGAGTCAAGGAGCCGCTCGGCTCGCTTGCCAACCTGACGAATAAAAAAATCGGGCTCCTGACCGGATCGATCATTCAGCGTCCGATCGTCGCCTATCTTCCTCCGGAGGGAAGCGTCGTCTACTATCCGTCGATGGACGCGATGATGGAAGGCTTAGTGAAAGGGGAAATCGCCTGTTTTGCGACGGTCGACGACGCCGAACTGGAAATCATTCACAATCCCGCGATCGATTACGAATTGCTGATCCCCAATTTTTACACGGATCAAGGTTTTATCGGCAAAGGGGACCGATGGAAGCCGATTGCCGCGATCATCAACCGTTTTCTCAAGACCCATGAAGGGAGCCGGCTTGCCACGGCGGTCAAAGAGGCGAAAAAAACGGAACTGATTCGAGCTCAACAAACGTGGTTGGCCGAGGATATCGCGGCGCTACGGAAGAAATTCAGCGTCGTCAACGTCTTCGACAGCGGGGCGATGTATCCGCTCAGTTTCGATGAAAACGACCGGCGAAATGGAATGTTGACGGAAATCCATCAAATTTTTCATGAGTTGACCGGTGTTCCGCTGGAAGTTTTGAACGTCGATTATTCCGAAGGAAAGTATCCGACCGCCACGGAACTGATTCGAAACGACCGCTGCCAACTCGTCAGCTCCCAGTACAGCACGGTCGAGAATTGGACCAGCGAGGACCTGTCCTATTCAGCGCCGGTTTGGCGGGACACGATCCGGTCCTATTCCTACGGTCCGCCGGGAAACGACGATTTACGGAAAATGAGAGTTGGAACGACGCCGAACGGGATCGAGTTTTTCAATTGGGATCTGATGATCGGCAAGTCCCCGGAAGTTTACAAGTCGCGTCCCCATCTCCTCCAAGCACTCAAGGAGCGTGAAATCGACGTGGCGTTCCTCAGCGAAATGTCGTTCAATTACCATTATTCGATCCTTAAGGATTATCGTCTTCGCGCCTTCGGTAACACCCTCGCCGAGGCGAGTATCCGATATCTTTACAGTAAGGAGAATCCCGAGCTGAACCGCTTGATGGACGAGGCGATCAAACTCCATCACACGATCGACCCGAATTCCCACGTCGAATGGGCACACAAAGCGGAAAAGTACAATACCGACGTCATTCGGCTGCATGATTTCCAGCGGAAAGTCTTTTTCGGCGTCACGGCGATCGTCTCGACGCTGGTCGCGGGAATTTTGATCGTCCTGTACCGTTTCGCGACCTACGACAAGCAAGTCCGGGCGTTGATCCGACGCCAGCAAAACTTCGATCTGGCGTGGGGCGACCTGAAAAAACGTTGGTTCGTCAGCAAAGGGGACCATCCGTTCTTCCGGCGCTGGGGACTGCATTTCAGCGGTCCATCCTGTTCCATGGACGAACTCGCCGGCGCCTTCGGTTGGAGCCTGTACGACGACTACGCCAACGATATGAAGGCGATGAAGGAAAAAGGGCTCGACTTCATCGTCGCGGACAAAAAGGTGATCTCGTCCGTCGACGGCAAGGAGCATTATTACCGTCGCTTTTTGCACCGGTTGAACGACCAACGGTTCATGTCGTGTATCCAGGACGTCACCGACCAACACGAAGCCGAAATCCAGGAACGATTTCTTGAGGAATTGTTCGGAGCCATGCGCGAAGGATTGGTGATTTACGACAAGGAGATGCGGATCCTGAAGCATAATGAGGCGATGGCGTTGCTCATCCCTGTTCTCAATCCGGAGGAGTCGATTTGTTACAAACGGATTCACGGACGGAACGAGCCCTGTCTGAATTGCCCCGTCGCCAGAACCCTGAAAGACGGCGGAAGACATGTTCAGGACTTTTACTACGAAAACACGAAACGCTGGATCGAAATCTCCAGTTATCCGATTGTCGATCCGAAAAGCGGTGAGGTGGTTCGGGTGCTGGAATTCGCCCGGGACATCACCGAGCAACGAAATTGGGAGAACACGCTTCTGGAGCGGGAAAAATACCTGACCGCGATTCTTGAAGCGTCCAACGACGGTATCATCGCCGTGTCGGATGTCGACGGCAAGAGTCATGTCAATACGCGATTCATCGAGATGTTCGACGGCGGCGACCCGGAAACGTTCCGCCAGAGCTTTACGACCGAAAAGATTTTGAAACTGCACGAAAAAGTCTCGGCTCAGTGGAAAGAAATCAACGACGCCCGGCTCCTCGCCATGGAAACGCTCCAACCGCAAACGGGGACGCTCCAGCTCTACGACGGAAGGATTTACGATTGGCGAATCGCCCCCGCCAAACTCGGTTTCGCAGGACGAACCGGTATTACGCGTATTTGGACGTATCGAGACATCACCGACCGGTTCAAAGCGGCCGAAGCCATCCAAAAAAGCGAGCTTAAATTTCGAACGCTCTTCAACGCTTCTCCGAGCGGATTGGCGTTGTTCGACGCCGTTTTCGGACCGGATGGAAAACCGATCGACTTTCAATACGTCGACGTCAATCCCGCTCTGGAAAAGATCAACCGGATGACGAAAGCCGAACTGATCGGTCAAACGATGCTCGAATTCTTCGCGCATGTTCGGATCACTTCCGGCAAATTGGACGGTGAACCGCTCCTCACGGCGTGTCTTTTGGCGATGGAAAACGAACCGGGAATTTATACGTCGTGTTTCGAAAAATACGGTTCGTACCAACAGTTGACGATTTTCAAAACGGAAACGAATCAATTGGCGATTTTCGTCAACGACGAAACCGACCGGGTTCTGGACGAGCATTCGCTCCGGACGATGCAAACCGTCATCGACCATATCTCGGAGCCGGTTGTCTGGGTCGACACGGACGGAAAAATCAGTTACATTAACGAAGCAGGGAGCGAATTCTTCGGGTTCGACGCCTCCGTTTCGCCGCTCGGACGGGAAATCTGGCAGTTCGATACGTCCGTGTCCCCGGAGAATTGGAAGGAATTTCTCGCCCGGATCGACGCCGACGAAACGTGTCGGTTCGAAACCGCCATTCAACGAAAAGACGGAGCGAAGTTTCCCGCCCATGTCGTCGCCGACCGAATCGAAATCGACGGGCAACGCTTGATTGCCGCCTGTTTCCGCGACATGTCCGAACAGGTTCGTCGAATCGAGGCGGAGCAAACAGCCCGGGCGAAGTCTCGGTTCCTCGACCATATGAGCCACGAAATTCGGACCCCGCTCAACGGAATGATCGGGATGACTAATCTTCTTTCCGGGACGCCGTTGACCGCGAAACAGAGAGGCTATGTCGATCTGGCCCGGTCTTCGGGACAGCAACTCCTTTCGATCGTCAACGGAATTCTCGATTTTTCGGACATCAACGCCGGAAAAATGACGTTGCATCCGGCGCGCTTCGATTTCTCCGGATTGATCCATTCCGTGATCGCGGAAACGACGGAACGACTCGACGCGAACGATCCGGACGGACAAATCGAATTTCATGTCGAGTATTCGACGGTCGTTCCCCGTTATCTCGTCGGCGACATGGAACGTCTGGAGCAGATCATGCTCGTATTGCTTGACAACGCCGTCAAATTCACCGAACACGGAACAATCACGTTGCTGGTTTCGGACGACGGACACGAATCCCGAAACGTCGGGACGCCCTGTATCCTTCGCGTCGAAGTGATCGATACGGGAACCGGTATTTCCGACGAGAAAATGAAGCAATTATTCGAGTCGTTCACGTTGGGAGATGCTTCGTTTTCACGTAAATACGGCGGGACCGGACTGGGGCTCGTCGTTTCGAAAAATCTGGTCGAGTTGATGGGAGGAACCGTTTACGTCGAGAGCAAGGTCGATACCGGAAAAAGGGACGGCGGCTCGCGGTTTTGGTTCGTCGTTCCGCTGCCGATCGACGGAACCGCTTTTCTGGACGCGAAGGAATGGACGGCCATGCGAACCGTGGTACCGAAGCCGATCGAGCCGCCGGCGACGCAAACGCCGCCGAACGAAACGGAAATTTCGAAAGAAGAACCGATCATTCTGGTCGTCGAAGACAACAAGGTCAATCGGATCGTCGTCGGCGAGATCCTCAAGAACGCCGGCTATCGTTGCGAATTCGCGGAAAACGGAGCGATCGCCTGCGATCGAGTCGCGTCGCAAAGGTTTTCGCTCATCCTGATGGATTGCCAGATGCCGATCATGGACGGCTTCGAGGCGACGAAAAAGATTCGAAGCATGGAAGCGGGAACGGACGAAAAGAAGCCGGGCCATACCGGACGCATTCCGATCGTCGCGCTGACAGCCAACGCGTTGAAAGGAGACGAGGACGCTTGCCTGCAAGCCGGAATGGACGCGTTTTGCGGCAAACCCGCCGACGCAACCCGATTGACCGCCGTCATCCGACATTGGCTCGGCGTGACGTGAAAACGAAAGAAAAATCTTTTCTCGTTTCGATGTCGGCGTATCACTACGATAATGTCTGCCGCCATTGTCGGAAAAAAACCACATTTCAGCGAAAATTCGCTGAAATGTGGGGTTGACATGCCAATCGATGAACGGATATTATTTTTTGGAGACCGGTTCCGGTCCGTTCGGCAGGAAGGGCACCGACTTTCCGTTGGCGTCGAAACATTCGATTTCGAGATGCTCCGGCCAAAGATCGTCTTTTCCCTTGATCACGATCTCGGTATTGCCCTCTTTTTCGATGGTCGCGAGTTCCAATCGTTTGCGATTGTTAAGATACTCGACGACTTCTTCGGCAAGCGTCACGCGAATTCGGGCAATGTTCGGCTGCTGCGATGCGAGGACCAGCGACCGAAAAACTTCCAGCGACATGCTTTCCGGCGACTTGACGACGCCGCCGCCGTGGCAGCACGGACATTCCTGATAAACGCTGCGTTTCAGCGACGGCCGAACCCGTTGCCGAGTCATCTCGATCAGACCGAACGGACTGGTTCGCAGAATTTTCGTCTTGGCCCGGTCCCGTTTGATGGCGTCCCGCAATGTCCGTTCGACGTGCCGTCGATGGGAATCCTTTTTCATGTCGATGAAGTCGTTGACGATCACGCCGCCGAGGTCGCGGAGCCGGATTTGACGGGCGATTTCCTTGGCCGCGATGAGATTCATCTGGTAGGCCGTATCTTCGGCGCTGTCCTCGGAGCGAAAACTACCGCTGTTGACGTCGATCGCGACGAGCGCTTCGGTTTGGTCGATCACGAGGGAGCCGCCGCCCTTCAAGGGAACGCGACGATGATTGATCTTCGCGATTTCCTTATCCATGCCGTATTTATGGAAGATCGGCTCCTTGCCGTCGTAGAGCTGGATGCGATTGACGTAACGCGGCATGACGAGCTGCAGGAACTCCTTGGCCCGTTCATAGGCCGCCGTTTCGTCGATCACGATGGAGTCGATTTCCGACGTGAAAATATCGCGGATCGTCCGAATAATCATGTCGCTCTCTTCGTAAATATCGATCGGAGCGGGCATTTTTTTGATTCGACGGACGATGACTTTCCAGAGCCGCATCAGATAAGCGAGGTCGCGGGAAAGTTCTTTTTGGGTCCGATCGGCTCCCGCTGTTCGAACGATGAACCCGAGACCTTTCGGCGGTTTCAGTTCGTTCATTATGTCGCGGAGCTTGCGGCGCAGGCCTTCGTCTTCGATTTTTCGGGAGACGCCGACACGGCCCAGCGACGGCATCAGGACGAGATAACGGCCCGGAATGCTGATATAGGTCGACAACGTCGGTCCCTTGTTGCCGAGACCTTCCTTGATGACTTGGACGAGAACCTCGTCGCCGCGTTGGAAAACTTCCTGGATCGGCGGTTTGAACCGGGGACGATTCGAGTTGTATCCGTCATCGGGAACGGAACTTCGGGAACCGTTGCCGTTTCGGTCGTCGCGGTCGGCTCGTTTGGCCTGTTCTTTGCGTTCACGCTCGGCCCAACCGGGAACCTGCTTGAAATAACAAGGTTCGACGTCGCTGATATGGAGAAAACCGTTGCGACCGACGCCGAAGTCGACGAACGCCGCCTGGATGCTCGGCTCCAGATTGACGATGGTTCCTTTATAGATGTTTCCGGCCCAATTTTCCTGAGCGGTTCGCTCGACATACAGTTCTTCGAGGAGTCCGTTTTCGACAACGGCAATCCGACATTCTTCGTGTTGCCGCACGTTGATGAGCATTTCTTGTTTCATTCGTTGCCTTTCGAGGCCGGCGGGGAGGCGTGGACCTGTTCTTCAAACAAATCGGCTTTCGAGTGATCGACAGGCGGTTCGTCGGCCAAACGGCAGAGAACCCGGGTCGGAAAGACCGTTTTGAAGTATTGATCGTCGAGTTCCAGAGCGGTGAGAAGTTCACGAACTCCGGCTTCCGGTCCGTCTTGCGTCAGGATTTCCGCTCGGAGGAGTCCCGATTCTTCGTTATAACGAAGATCGGCGACCGCCGTACGGACATCGACCGGTTTTCCGTTTGTCTTTGCGACGATTACGGAAGACTCAGCCGAAAAAGAGCAAATTCGGCCAGCCGCTGCCGTTCGGAGTTCTTCCGGAACGACCACTTCGAAGACGGAGACGACAAGTCGAGCCTTTTTATCCTGTTCACCAAGACGCCGGGCCGAGAGAAACACGAGTCCTTCGATAGAGGACCGATTCAACTCGGCAAGGAGAGCGCCCGGGTCGACGAGGGGGGCCGACTCGTTCAATTCCAGCTCGAGAACTTCATCGAAACCTTCAACACCAAGAGCGAGAGCGGAAGGAAAACTCATCCGAACTTTCGGATGATATCCATTGCTCATCGCCAAGGGAAGCCGGGCACGGCGGAACAGCGACTCAAGGGCTCGCAGGAGGTCCTTATGCCCGATATATTTGAGATTTCCCGACTTGCTGAAGCGAATACGTACACGCTGTCGAACCATTGGTTCGAGCAAGTTCCGACGACGCCGAGCCGCCGGAATCATCCTAAGTAAAAATTGACTTGAACAATCGGAGAAAAACTCCGACTAACGATAAATATCTTTTTTCCGGACCGTTCCGGTGAGGTGTTTCACGAAATAGTTCTGGAGAGTATAGCCGACGTAATATTTTTTGACAAGACGTCGCGGATTTTTCAAGAAATCCGTGAGCGTTCGTTTCCCGATCGACGTCACTCATCTCTCCGGGAATTAAGGAGAATCGCGATATTCACGTAAGCGTGTCGTTCATTGGGTTCCAGAGGCCGTTGGATTAAGGACTGTTCCAAAGCTTCGCTGCTTCCGACGACGCCCAATTGAAAAAAGCTGCGTTTGAGTCCGAGCGAGATCAAGTATTCCCTGACGTTCCAAGCCCTGCCGTAGGCCAAATCGTCGACGTTTCGCGTGTCCTGTTCGGAGACGCCAGCGTGTCCCTTGATCAGGATGCGAAACGGCGTCCCGATCAATTGATTGCGAATTTCGGCAAGTCCTGCTTTGGTCGCGTCGGTCAGTTCGTCGCTCCCGACATTGAAAAGGACGATTCCGCCCTTGACCGCTTCCTCTTCGGCCAGAATCCGGGGCAACGACGTCGGACGTTCTTTCGAAGTCGCGTCGCTGTCGTCCGAACCGCCGGCGAAACCGGACTTTCGAGACGGTCGCCGTTCCTGGCCCTTGGGCGGTTCGGCGGCTCCTTTCGGACCGAATTGCCGGGCGAACGCTTCCGCCGTCGCCTTGAACTTTTCCGTCTCGATCGAACTCATCGTGAAAAGCATGATGAAGAACGTCAAGAGCAACGTCATCATGTCGCTGAAGCTGATCACCCAGAACGGCGCAACCTCTTCTTCTTCGGCTTCTTCGACGTGTTTTCCCATTATTCTTCCTCCTTCTTGCGTTGGGCAATGGGAATCAACGTCGACAATTTCATCCGGATGACCCGGGGATTCTCGCCTTTCTGGATCTCCATCACCCCAATCATCGTCAATTCCATGGACTCGATTTCGCGTTTGTTGTAATATCCGAGCTTCGCCCCGAACGGCAGGAGAAAAAGATTCGCGCAAACCGCTCCGTAAAATGTTCCGAGAATCGCGACCGCCATGTGATGTCCGATCGTCTTCGGATCCATATGGGAAAGCATCAGGACGAGTCCCATGAGAGTCGCGACCAGTCCGAACACCGGCGACGCTTTGCCGAGCGTCGAGACCATTTCGCGGCCGACGTGATGCCGAGCGTTTACCGCTTCGATTTCCCGCTCCATGACGCCGGCGACTGCTTCCGGTTGCATTCCGTCAACGACCATTTTGAGTCCCGTCGAAAGAAACGGATCATCAATTTCCGACAAGCGATTCTCCAGCGACAACACCCCGTCACGGCGTGCCGTTTCGGCGAGGGAGACGATCGTATCGATCTGCTGGGCGATGTCACGTTTCCGATTGAAAAAAACGCAACGAAGAACCTGCGGTAGTCTTCGGACCTCCTCCATGGGAAAGGCGACCAGGACGCCGCAGAAAATTCCGCCGCCGATGATCACCACAGCCGGAGGATCAATGAATCCGACCAGTTCGCCGCCGGCCGCGACAATGGAACCGCAAATCATGACGATCGCGGCGATTGATCCGATAAAGGTTGCTGTTTCCATAAAACAAGAAGAAAAAGGAAAGTTCATCGTCAACGCCGAAAATTCATTCTATAGCGGTTTGTCCCCGAAAAGAAGCCGGGGAGCCATGAAACGGAACCGTGAGCGTCAGGAAGCGGAAATTTTCTCTTTTTTCAGATTTCTCCCGTTGGAAAGCTAAAGTTTTTCTGCTAAAATGACGCAGTGTTTTGTTCGATAGCCGATCTTCTTCGAAAGAAATCGAGCCCGAACATCCTTTATTTAGTGATGGTTCATGACGACAACAGCTCAAGTATCCGCTGACGACGTTCGTGGTTTAAGCGTGCCGCAATGGACGTTGTTGTTCTTTGCGTTTGTTCTCGGTATCGCTTGCGTGTTCATGGTCGACAAAATGTTCTTCTCCGAACAGTCGACGGCCGGTGTCGCGCAAGCGGCGTCGGAATTACCGTGATTCGCAATCGGTGTCGGAAGATCAGTCAGGATTTTTATTCATGGAGGAAACCCGTTGATGGGAACGCGCATTCCGTTGAACAAGTCGTATGCCGAACAACGTGCTCTCGAAAAAAAGCTGGAACTGAGTACCGCCGAGATCGGACTCTCCGTTCGGACGACGAATTGCCTTGATGAACAGGGAATCTGTACGGTCGGCGACTTGCTCGCTTGCAAGCGGGAAGATCTGCTCTCGATCTCCAATTTCGGCGAGAAAACGTTGGAAGAAGTCTATTCGGCCCTCGAAAAGCTTGGGTTCTACCGAACGGATCGAACTCCGCGAGTCGCCGGATAATCGGGGATCGCCGTCAAAAAGTCGGAGACGGAGCCGGTGCTCCGGCGCCGTTTCCGGACCTATCGTTGGGAGGATTTCGTGCGGGGCGCAAGGAAGACCCTTTAATCTTTGTTGACGCCTTTCACCCTCTTTCATCGAAAGATTTTCCGTGCGATTCCCGTTTTCCTTCTGCCGTCGCTTGCGTCGACGTCGGTGGGGCGAGTTGACGGCTTATTCGTTTATCCTCCTCGCTTCGCTTACCTTTTTTCTGATTCAGTTCACGACGTGGGCCGTACCGCAGGTTGCGCAGCTTCAGGAATTTGTTCCGGCACGAGCCATCGTCAAGGAAACGCGAGTCTTTTCGAAGACGGTCGACGGTTCGACCGTCTACCGGCCCGAAGTTTTGATCGATTACGGCGTGAAAGGAACGTCCTATGAACGATGGGCCTTCAGCCGAAAAACGTTGGACGAGAAAAATGGGTTCGTCCCGAAACGAGAAACCGCCGAGGCGGCAATTCTTCCTTTTACGATCGGCAAGGAAATCGATTGTTGGTTCAATGCGGAACACCCCGAACAAGTCGTCGTTTCCTGGGATATTCCGATTTGGGGATGGTTCTTTCTCTTTCTCTCTCTTTGCCTGACGGTTCTGGGTATTGTCGGGACGATTCGCTCCTTGCGACACAACGTCGTTTCCGATGAAAGAAAGGCCGCCGAGTATTCTTCGCCGAAACCGCTTTTTTTCAGTGAATCGGTTCGGTTTTCGGATCAACCGACGGTTCCCGATATTCGATCCATCGGAGAGAGTCCCGGTACCCATCTTGCTTTTCGATTGCCGCTCGGCACCCAACCACTTTTTCCGTTGATCGGCTTGACGATCTTCGGCATCGCATGGAATGTCGTTGCCGGCGGCGTGATGCTGCATTCGTTCTGGAATCCGGTCAACGACTGGTCGGATCGTGTCTTCGGCAGCGTTCTTCGGGGAATCTTCTGGGGCGTCGGATTGTTGCTGCTCGCCGCAGCCTTTCATCGAATTCTCCTGACGTTCGGAATCGGTCCAACGGTTTTGGAGGTTTCCGACCATCCCGTTTATCCGGGACGGCGTTATCGTTTGCGTTTGATGCAATCCGGCGTTTTACGATTTCGCGAGCTGACGGTTTCCGTCGTCTGCGAGGAAATCGCGAGATTTCATCAAGGAACGGATACGATCACGAGCCGAAAGGAAGTCTTCCGACAAGCATTGTTTTCTCGGTCGGATTTTGAAACCGCCGCCGGAACGCCCCTTGAACACGAGTTTTTTCTGCAACTTCCCTTGGGCGCGATGCATTCGTTTCGACAGGAAAACAACGAAATCCTTTGGAAGATCAACGTTTTCGCGAATCTCGTCGGCTGGCCGGACATCCACCGCGACTGTCCGATCATCGTCCAGCCGCCCTACGGAAACGACACGGTCTCGGAAGGCAGCGGAATCTTTTATCCCGGTCGCACAGAATAACAGCCGGAATGAAGCCGGTACCCCGGCGTAATGACGGAAAAACGCGGCGACCGTCATTGCGCCGGCCGAAAAATTGAATACGGCGGCTCCATTCCGGCCTCAATGATCTTATTTCGTGGAATAGGAGGCCGCAATCAGATCAATGATTTCGTTGAGACTCGTTCGCGGTTCCCAGTCGAGAATCTCTTTGGCTCGAAGCAGGTCGGGAACCCGGCGTTTCATGTCGTCGAAACCGGGACCGTAAGCCTGTTCGTAAGGAATCAGGACGATCGACGACTTCGATCCGCAACGTTCGACGACCCGCTTCGCAAGGCTCATCATGCTGACCTCTTCGTTGCTGCCGAGATTGATTACCTTGCCGATCGCTTTCGGTTCGTTCCGCAACCGCAGCAGGGCGTCGACCACATCGAAGACGCAGCAGAAACAGCGTTGCTGCGTGCCGTCGCCGTAAACTTCCAAGGGTTCGCCCGAAAGCGCCGCCGACACGAAACGCGGCAGCACCATGCCGTATTGGCCCGATTGCCTGGGACCGACCGTATTGAACAGCCGGACGATAAAGACCGGCAAGCTCGATTGGTAATGATGCGCCAGCACCAGAAATTCGTCGAGCATCTTGGCTCCGGCGTAGGCCCAACGCCGCTTCGACGTCGGTCCCATCACGACGTCGCTTTCCTCTTGAAACGGAACGACATCCGACTTGCCGTAGACTTCACTGGTCGAGGTCAGCAACAACGGTCGGCGATACCGGGCCGCAACGTCGAGCAACGTGTCCGTCGTTCGGACGATTCGCTGCACCGTCTCCACGGGCCGATCGATGATCAACTTGACGCCGACGGCGCTTGCCAGATGGTACACGAAATCGTGCCGCGGAACTTCCTGTTCGATCAAAGTCCGATCATCAGCCGAAGCGATGATCGCCCTGAAGTTCGGATGCCCCTCCAGAGCGGCGATGTTCTCCCAACGGCCCGTTGAAAGATCGTCGATCACCGTAACCCGTTCGCCGGCCGCGAGGAGGGATTCCGTCAAATGGGAACCGATAAATCCGGCGCCGCCGGTGATCAAAAAGTTTTTCATGCGTTTTAGCGAGTCGCCTGCGACGCGTTGATTGTGGGTGGGGCGTACACGAGCTTTAGCGCGTCGCAGGCGACGCGGCTAACGGTCAATGCTTGCAGGAAAACTCTTTCATGTTGATGAGCGTCCAAATCAAGTCGTTGTACACGTCGGTTTCGTTGCGTTTTTGTTGAAACATGATTTCGATGGCGTCGGCTTCCGTTTGCGTCGTTCGTCGGGAAAGGAACGACAACCAAAGATAATCGAGAACAAAACGACGCCGATTGAACGGCTCCTTTCGTTTTGCGGCTTCGGCGTTTTCCACGTTGGCGGCGCTGTTCGCGGCGTTTCGAATTCTCCAACTCTGTTCGATGCAGTTCGCGATGTCCGCCGAATTGAAGAAATACATCCGTTGCGAAACGTTGACCCGGATGCTTCGATCGGACTCCAGTCCGCTGTCTCGTGAGGGACGGCCGAAGGTTTCCAGAAAGGCGCTTGTCAGGCTGCCGTCCGCCAACGTAATCGTTCGTCGCCAACTCGGAACCACGGTAAACGGTTCAGGAACTTCGCTCATATACTCAATGTTGACGCCGATAATTTGTCGCAACATGTCCTGGAGAACTTCGGCGTCGACCGGTCGCGTCGGATAGGAAGCAAAAAGAGCATCCGCTTCCGGATGGTTGCTTCGACTCATCGACGATTGTTGGTAGGTCCTCGAATTCAGGATCAGACGGAAAATCTGTCGGATGTCGTAATTCGATTTGACGAATTCGGCGGCCAAAAAATCGAGTAACGGCGGAATCGACGGCGGATTATCCAGTCGAAAATCGTCGGGTTCCTGCACGATGCCGATTCCGAACAACCAATACCAGACACGATTTGCGGCGTTTTTCGTGAACCAAGGATTTTCCGGTCGGATCAACCAATCGGCGAATACGGCTCGCGGATCCTGTCCCGATACGACCTTGCCGGGTGTTCCGTCCGGAAAGACGACATCCGGTGACGCAAGCGGCGTGTCGTCCCAAAAGACGATATCTTCTTTCCATTCGGCGGTCTTTTTGTAGCCGATACGGGAAAAGAAAATACTCATCTGGTCTCGTTTTTCAGTCGGCCAAGGTCCGGTTCGAACCCCCATAAAAGTCAGGGCGACGGCCTCCGCGATCGTATGGGCGTCGCGATTCTGGACGGCTCGATAGAAATTGGCCGGCGGATTCCGAAAGTCGCTGCCGGATGACGTCAACAGTTCCCGGGCAAACTGGCTGAACGGCATATTGGTCCGCAACGACTCACGGATCCAACGATGATAGACCATCGCTCCGTTCGGCCAGAGATTGATCGGAAACTCTGCCTTGACTCGAAGCGTATCGCCCCATTTCAAGGCCCAGTAGTCGACGAATTCCGGCCGCTGCAACACGGCATCGATCAAAAGGGCTCGCTTGTCGGGCCGCTTGTCGGCAAGGAATGCCTGGACCTCGTCAATCTTCGGTACCGTTCCGATGACGTCGATAAAAAGTCGTCGAATGAACACCGCATCGGAACAGACCGGCGCCGGTTTGATTCCCTTGGCGGCAAGCGCGGCGAGAACCGGCGGGTCGACGCCGTTAAACGGTGTCGCCGGAACGTCGGGCAACTCAAACGCCGATCGATCAATCGCCGGAACTCTTTCAACGGGCGGCGGAATGGGCGCAACCTTAGCTGCGTCAGCCCCCGACGCGCTAGGGGCTGGAGTCGGGACTGGAACGGGCGCAACCTTAGCCGCGTCGGCCTCCGACGCGCTAGGAGCGGGAGTCGGCGGAGCCGGAGTTGGCGGAGCGGGAGTCGGCGGAGCGGGAGTCGGCGGAGCGGGAGTCGGCGGAGCGGGAGTCGGTGGAGCGGGAGTCGGCGGAGCCGGAGTCGGCGGAGCCGGAGTCGGCGGAGCGGGAGTCGGCGGAGCCGGAGTCGGCGGATCCGGAGCCGGTGGAGCGGGAGTCGGCGGAGCGGGAGTCGGCGGAGCCGGAGCCGGTGGAGTCGGAGTCGGTGGAGCGGGAGTCGGCGGAGCCGGAGTCGGCGGAGCGGGAGTCGGTGGAGCGGGAGTCGGCGGAGCCGGAGTCGGCGGAGCCGGAGCCGGAGCCGGAGCCGGAGCCGGAGCCGGTGGAGTCGGAGTCGGCGGAACCGGAGTCGGCGGAACCGGAGTCGGTGGAGCGGGAGTCGGCGGAGCCGGTGGAGGCGGAGTCGGTGGAGCCGGTTCTGCTGCGAACAGGATAGAGGCGAACAGAATCATCAAGGAAAAAAACGCGTTTTTCATTTATTTTCCCTTTTTTAGTAAACTTTTTTTAACGGGCAGCATGACTTGTTCGGCAACAAGCGTCGTTTCGGCAACCAGAAAGGCGATTCGGTTGCTGAAGACGGAATAGGCGGCAAGCGACGGAATGGCGACGACAAGTCCTTGGACCGTTGTTACGAGAGCGAGGTAAATCCCTTCGGCGAGGTCGGCGGCTCGGGCGTATCCTTCGGATTCGGCGAGTTGTTGGAAAGCGTAAATCATTCCGACGACGGTTCCGAGGAGTCCGAGCATCGGAGCGATGTTTCCGATCACGTTGAGGTATTCGATTTTTCGATAGAGTCGGGCGGCATGTTCCGTGAGAGCTTCTTCGGCTCCTTTTTCAACGGCGTTCCAACCGAGCTCGTATTCCGACATGCCGGCGTAGAGAACCTGTCCGAGAACGCTGGAGTCCGATTTACAAAGCTGCAGGGCGGGCACGAACTGTCCCTGCGAGAGATGTTGGAGGACTTTCTCACCGAAACCGGGCGGAATCATGACTTTTTGGCGGATCGTCAGGGCGTGTTCAATCATCAGAGCAACGGCGACAAGGGAAAGGAGGATGATCACGTATCCGATCAATCCGCCGGCCTGAACGAGATCAAGGAAGGAACTCTGTCGACGTTTTTTCGCCGTCTGATCCGTTTTTTCACCGTCCGGAACGACTTTTTTCGTGTCGCCTGGAGCGGGAGCGGAAGGTTCCGCCGCCGGAATGACGCTCTCGACAACGCCAAGGTCCAGCGGCTGTTCCTGGGCGCTCAAAAACAGTGGGGAAATGAGGAGAAAAAGGACGATCGCTAAAATCCGTTTCATTGAATACTTCCTGAGAAATGGAACCGTCCTTATTCTAGCCGGTTTCATAAAGCCACGCAATTGGATGGTGAGAGGGTGAGAGGGTGAGAGGGTGAGAGGGTGAGAGGGTGAGAGGGTGAGAGGGTGAGAGGGTGAGAGGGAAAAAGGGAAAGGAAAAAGGGAAAAGAAGCTGTTTCAACCACTCTCCCACTCTCTCACTCTTTCACCCTCTCACCCCGTATGCTATTTCGGCTCATCTTCCTGAAAATACGGTTCCCGGGTTGGGGCCGGTTTCGCTTTGGTGTCGTCCGGAATCGCGCGGACCCAAATATTACGGAACATCGTCGGGTTGCCGTGATCCTGCAAGCGAATCGGCAACATCGCTTCGTGAGCTTCGTAGTAGGGAGCTTGGTGCCAGAAACCGGTTCCTTCGATTTCATGGTGGTTCATGACAAGCACGCCGTTTTGAAAGACCGTCACGTAACCGGGTCGGATGACTTCGATAACCTTGCCGTTCTCGATTTTCAGCTCCGGACGGTTGAAGACGATGTCGTAAACCTGCCATTCACCGGGCTTGCGGCAGACGTTGACGAGCGGCGGCCGCTGCTTGTAGAACGACGCGCATTGGCCGTCGAAATAGGTCTCGTTTCCATAGGAATCGAGAATCTGGACTTCGTAGGGTCCAAAGAAGACGCCGCTGTTGCCGCGTCCTTGGCCGGTTTGTTTGGGATCGACCTCAGCCGGCGTCGCGAACTCGAGATGGAGTTGAACGCTGCCGAACTTTTCCTTCGTGCTCATCATCCCGGACTTCGGTTTGACCGTCATCACACCGTTGGAGACGTCCCAAAGCGGCTTTTCCCAAGCGTCCATGTTCTTGCCGTCAAAGAGAATCTTCGCATCGGACGGCGGATCGCCAGGCTTTTCGCCCGGCGTGACCAGTTTCGGTTCCTGCCACGGAATTCCGCTGCGCCAATCTTTGGCGATCAGAACGAGAGAGCTTAAAACAACGACACACGCCAGACCGACCGTTAGGGTTCGTTTCATCATGGTGTTCCTGTTAAGGGTGATGGGAATTGAAACCATCATTATGATTCCCCGGCGATACGATTTCAAGCGGGTTCGTTGACGTCGAGTTTGGATTCGCCTATATTGATCGATGTCGGAATGTTAACCACCAAAACGCGCTGCGCGGCTAAAACGCAAGCGAAAGATGAGGATGCAATGAAAAAAATGAGCGGAATCCTGTTTGTCCTGTTTTTGTTGGTTTTCTCCCATCCCGGTTGGGCGACCGAAATCTGGTCGATTGGAACGACCGATTCATCCAACGCGGAATTTCTCGCTCCGGGAAATTACATACCGTTCGCCGAAAAGGGATTCTCCGTTGCGGTCCCGGTCGGACAAACGGTCGTCGATTCGAAACGCTGGCCGAACACGCTGCCGGGACCGCTCGACGCCTGGGCCGGGTCGAAATCCTATACCATCACGACGACCTTTGACTTGCCGCCGAACTTCGATGCCAAGGGAACCGACATCCGTTTGGAAATCACCGGAAGAGCGCAACATCCTGCTCCGCCGGTTTTCGACATCGAATTCAATAAGGTCAAACGAACCGTCGCAACGACCTCGAAGGAAGACCAGCCATGGGGCTCATTCCGAATCTCCTTTGCTCCCGACGACCTGAATTCGAAAGACAACACGCTCCGAATCACGAGCACGAAGGGTTCCTGGTTCGAATTCGATTCCGTCCGATTCGTCGCCCAGAAAGGAAAAATCGATACGATTCGTCTGACCTCGATTCCCGGTATTCTGCGTGGCGGGAACGGTGAGTTTCTTCGTCGGGTCCGCGTTGATTTTGACGGCGAAACATTGAAGAGTATTGCAACGTTCAAAATCGCCTCGTCGGCGTCGGCGTCGACGATCATGCTCGTTCCCGAACCGGAAATCGGCGAGTTCGAAATGAACGTTTCCGTCGACAAACAATTCCCGGAGAAAGAACTGAAATTCACCGCGACGCTGCAACCGCAAAATTCCGATCCGATTTCCGTCGAGGGAACACTCCCGACCGAAAGAAAGTTTACGGTGCATCTCATCCATCAGACGCATCTCGACATCGGGTATACTCACATACAGACGGATATTTTGAAACGGCAAGTCCAGTCGCTTCGGGACGCTCTCAAATACATCGACGAGACGAAGGATTACCCCGAAGAAGCGAAATTTCGCTTCCATCCCGAAGGAATGTGGGCCGTCGAAGAATTTCTCAAGGAAGCGACCCCGGATGAGAAAAAAGCGTTTATCAAAGCGGCGAAGAACCGGGACCTCCACATCGACGGAATGTACGCCCAGGCGATGACCGGAATGTACAACGACGAAGAACTGTTCGAACTCTTCGGCAACGCGGCGAGATTCTGTCGCGAAAACGATATCGTTCTCGACTCCGTGATGCAGACCGACGTTCCGGGATATACCTGGGGGCTCGTTCCCGCGATGTATCAACACGGGATCCGGTACATGACGATGGGGCCGAATTGCGTCCATCGGGTCGGCCGGCTCTATGAACCGTGGGGCGACAAGCCGTTTTGGTGGGTTTCGCCCAGCGGCAAGGAAAAGATTCTTTGCTGGCTGCTCGATACGGGATATCATCAATTCCACCGCAAACCGTTGGGGCATGTTTTGTCGGAACAGGAAGTTTTTCGGATTCTCTCCGGCAAAGATTTCATCAATCGGGATCGGGAGAGCGAACGGACTTTTCTTTTCGACGATCTCGTCGTGATCCGTTACGGAATCGAGGGCGACAACGGTCGTCCCAATCGGGTGTTGAGCGACACGGTCAAGGAATGGAACGAAAAGTTCCTGTATCCGAAATTGATGATCTCACGGAACTCCGACGTCATGCGGCTCCTCGAAACGAAATACGGCGACAAACTGCCCGTCGTCCGGGGAGATTACACGCCGTATTGGGAGGACGGCTCAGCAAGCACTACGGAGGCAACGGCGATCTGCCGCCGGGCCTGCGAAAAGATCATCCAGGCCGAAATTCTTTGGTCGATGCTCAATCCGAAGAAGAAATTAGCGTCCGATTTCGACGCGGCGTGGACCGACCTGATCATGTACGACGAACATACATGGGGGGCGTACAACAGCATCTCGGAGCCGGACAGCGATTTCGTCAAGACGCAGGACGATTTTAAACAGGAATATGCGAAACGTGGAGCCAAGGAAGTCGACGCGATTCTCGAAAAGGTTGCCGAGGATTCCCCGGTGCTGAAACAGGGAGCGAAGAACGACATGCTGCTCGTCAACACAACGACGCGCGACCGTTGGGGAATTTGTTTTATCGGAAAAACTCCGAAGACGGACAAAAAGTTGACGATGTACAAAAACGACGTCGGCAACGTGTTGCCGGTTCAGACGGTCGACGACTGCGACGATCGCGGAACTTGTTCGCTGTACGCTGATTTTTCGTTCGGCGAAAAACCCGGTGAGGTTCCCGCTTTAGGAAAAATGTCGCTGAGCCCTGTCGAATCGGCGACGATTCCGACGATTCCAAGTTCGTTGCGGATCGACGCTGAAACCGGCGAAATGGGTAACGATTTGTTCAATCTCGTGATCGACAAACAGTCCGGGGCGATCAAGTCGTTGAAACTCAAGAGCGTCGACCACGAATTCGTCGACGCCGGTTCCGACGGCAACCGGGGGGTGAACGATTATCTGTACATCATTGGTCGAAACGCCGAGGAAAACCGTTCCCGTAACGAGGGGACCGTCAAGTTGACCGTCGTCGCGTCCGGTCCGTTGGCCGCTTCGATGCTGATCGAAATTTTTCCTACATCGACGGCGAACGCCAAAGCGTTGAAGAGTCAAATTACGATTTTCGCCGATTCGGAGAAAATCCGGATCGAAAACGTCCTCGACAAGAAAATGGAGCGGAAACCCGAAGGAACGTTCTTCGGCTTCCCGTTCAATATTCCGAACGGAAAATGGTTCCTCGACATGCCGTGGGCGTTGGTCGAAGTCGACAAGGATCAGATTCCCGGAGCCAATCGGAACTACTACTCGGTACAGCGTTACGGTGTTTGCGCGAACGATAAGGTCGGCGTCAACTGGGTGACGGTCGACGCCAACATGGTTCAGTTCGCCCCGATTCTCTTCACGGGACCTCACGGCCCGTTAAGTTCGTGGAGAAAAGAGTTCCAGCCCGGCGGCACGCTGTACAGTTGGGTCTGCAACAATCATTGGGAGACGAACTACAAGGCCGGTCAGGACGGTCGGCTCTGCTTCGAGTATTGGGTTTGGCCCTTTGTCGCGTCCTTCGACAACAGCGTTGCGCAACGGTTTGCGAGGCAGATACATCAACCGTTGCTCCGGATCGACGGAGTTGTCGCCGCAGACCAGAAGGCAAAATGGTTGATGGTGGAAAATTACGAAAATATCGTGATTTCCAGTGTCAAGCCGACTCGGGACGACAGCGGAGCTCTTTCGGTGCGACTGTTCAACACGTCGCCGAATCCGTTGTCGACGAAACTCCGATTGCCGACGCCGCACCAAAAAGTTTTCCGTTCGAATCCGTTGGAGGACCGCTTAGAAGCTCTCGACGAGATTCCGCTCGCTCCGTGGGAAACCGTTATGTTGCGAATTGAATAGAGGGAACCTCTGAAAATTCTGAAAAAGAGCCCCAAGTGGAGCGGTACTCCGCGTAACTTGGGGGTTGGAGCGACAAAACGGGCAATTTGTTTTTAACCTCTTTTTTCCATGCAACAAATCTCGACTCCGACAGCCGGGGAGTTGACCAACGTTCTTCGTTTGGCTTTTGGACATCTTCCCGAGGCGGAACTTTCGGTTCGAACGGAGGCGATTCTGCTCCAGTACGGTTTGGGAACGATTCCGCTCGAAGGAATCTTTCAGGCAAAAAGAAACGAAAAGTTGGCCGGCGCCCTGTTTTCCCAAATCCGGCACGACGGCAGCGTCGTGCTTTGGCCGCCGACCGCTCCGAATCGGGAAACTTGCCGGGAGCTTTTCGCCGCCTTCGAACGGTATTACGTCGAAAAAGAAGCGAAAACCGCCGTCATGCTCGTCGACCTGCAACAACGGGTCGATGCCAAGATGTTTACGGAATTCGGCCGATTTGAGTTCCTGTCGGATCTCGTTTATCTCGTTTGCGAATCCGTCCGCTTTTCCGAAAAATCCACCCAAACTCCGGAAAATTCGACGTTGGAATTCGTTCCGATGCGCGACGCAACGGGAAGCGACTTCGAGCGGATGGTCGAACTGGTTCGCGAAACCTATCGAAATTCCCGGGACTTTCCCAAATTGGTCGGCATCACGCCGACGGACGATGTTCTGCGGGGATACCAACACGACAGCGTCTTCCATCCGGAACTTTGGTTTTTCGTTCGCCAAAACGGAGAGGACGTCGGCGCCCTGCTGTTGACCGACCAACCGGACGCCCAAATGGAGTTGACCTATATGGGGCTCCGCGAAGAATTTCGGGGGCTCGGATTCTCCCGGGCGATCGTCGCCAAAGCTCATGAAACGGCCAAAGGTCGCAACCGACAATTTTTGCTGACTTCGGTCGACGAACAGAATACCGCTGCGCTTCGAGCGTATCTCGGCCAAGGATTCGTCGCTTGGGACCGAAAAAAGGTTTTCGCGAGATTTTTCTAACAAGTCTCTTTTCGACAACGTTTTCGATGCCTATAATTTTTCCGGGACGTTTGAACGAACGTTGGAAACCTTCTTCCCGAATCGATCATGAACTGGATCACCGGACGTCTTGTCGTCGTGCCGATCGACATGTCGGACTTTTCCCTTAAAGCGCTGCAAGCCGCCTCCGAAATGGTCGGCGAATCATCGCAGCTTCGGGTTCTGCATGTGTTGCCGCCGCTGGAGCCCGCCGAACCGGGAATCGTCTGGAACGGTATCGACGAACACGAACGGACGGAATATGCCAAAATCGCGCTGGGAAACTATCTGGAAGAGCACGGCTTCAAAGATCTCGATCTTGCCGTTCGAGTCGGTGATCCAGGCTCGCAAATCGCTTTTTACGCCGACGATCTCGCTGCCGGGCTGATCGTGATTCCCTCGCATGGTCGCGGTATGTTGACTCGAATGTTGCTCGGATCGACAACGGACCGCGTCATGCATCTCGCTCATTGTCCGGTGCTTGTACTCAAGGAGCAACGAGGACAGAAAACCGTCTGACCGGGAAAACAACGGCATGATCAGGACTCGCTTCGCGGCTAAAACGCAAGCGGTCGACGAACCGGTTTCCGGGCGATTCGGTGGAGATTAATCATGCAAGGAAATTGCGGTTTTCGTTCCACGTCGCAGACGAAACCAGCGGCCTCGAAAGGATTTGAGAAAAAAACGCCCCACGGCCAGCTTTAGCATTCGAAGCATGACGATCGCTCCGAAACGGCGAAAGCCGATCTTTTCATGAGCCCGAAGCGACACGGGATTCGATGCCGAAACCGACGAATAAAGTATCGTTCCGGGATTCTTCGCCAAAAAACCTCGAACGATTTCCGCGAAAAGGCCGCGTCCCCGAGCGGCCGGATCCACGAAAACGTTGGCGACGAACGCTTCGTTCGGTTCCAAATCGATCTCGAAAACGTAAGCCTCGTATCCTTCCCAAGGAATGGTGTATCGTTCCCGAAAAAACCAAACGACGCCGAGAATTCGGTCCTTTTCTTTGAGACACCAAGGCTCCGCTTTCCGTTGAAGAAAGGTTCGGTAGAGTTCTGCCACGGTTTCGTCTCCGCCGTCGAAGGATTCGACGATTTCACGAACTTCGACTTCGGTTCCGCAACCGACGTTTTCTTTCGGTTCCACTGTCTCGGAAGAAGGCGACAAGCGGTAGAGATACATTTTCTCTGCGTTGAAAAGAAACTTCGGGAAAAAAAACGTCAACAGCGACTGGAAAAAGGCGAAAAACTCTCCTTGGAAGAGATAATTCCAGGCGCTCCGCAACTTGCGAGTCAACATTGGAAAAATGTAAATATGGAGTGCAGAGTTGGAAATTGCTTTCATCGAACTCTACACTCTACACTCAATGCTCAACTCTTACCATCGAACGGACCGGAAATTTTTTGAATGTCGAGCGAAGTTCAGGACGACGTCATTGTTCATATTGGATAAAGGCGAAAACCGTCACGAACCGTCCTTAGGCTTTCGCCGGAAAGTTCCACGTCGAAAATGATTGGCGAGAGGGTGAAAGAGTGAGAGAGTGGGGAAGACGCAACCCGTTGATGAAGCGACTCTTACATTTTCTCCTCCACTCTTTCACCCTCTCACCCTTTCACTCAAATATCGGCGGTTTATTTTCTGGCGAAAGCCTTAGGCTTCCGCTCGAAAGTTTTATACCCGGTTGGTAGTCAGTGTAGAGTGTTCAGTGTAGAGTACCGATTCGGCCAATTCATCCAATACGGTACTCTACACTCTACACTTTGTACTCTACACCCGTTGTTTGGTGGGTATGTTTTTTTCGAGCGAAAGCCTTACGGCGAGTACGCCTCCATTCCGGCTGCTGTTCGTGCCGCGAACAGAATATTAGCTCGTCTTTCCCGGAATTCGAAGCGATCAAGAGAATTACCCCCTAATTTCATCGATCTTGGAACAATGCTATAATTCGGTCAGCGTTTCTTGTATCAATGATTGGGGGGGCTATGTGTTTTCGATTTATCACTCTCGCGTTGTTTCTCGGTGTTTTGACGTCGCCGGTCTTCGCGCAGCCGGTTCCGCCGGCGGAAGTCGTTCCACAGCAGATCCCTTTGAAGAACGAAGAAGCAGAAAAAAAGGGGGAAAAGGAGGAAAAGGAGGAAAAAGTCAATCCGATTTTCGACCGACTCATCACTCCGGACCGGAATCTCCAGCGGCGTCATGAACAAACGGAACGGCTCATTCAGGCGGAACGCTACGCCGAAGCGGGGCAACTGCTCGGCTCGCTTCTCGAAGGCCAATCCGATTTTTTCCTTGCTCCGCCTGTCGACTCCTCTGAACGAACGACGGCAACGACGTTCGACGGCGAAATTCTGCGAAAAATCGAAGAGCTGCCCGAAACCGGTCGGAATTCTTACGCCCTGCAATTCCAGACGCTCGCCCAACGTCTCTTGACCGACGCCGTACAGCGGGGCTCCCTCGAAGGAATCCAAATCGTTTCCCAGCATTATTTTCCGACCCCGGCCGGAATCGACGCGACGTTCCTGCTCGGCATGTCCCAATTCGAACAGGGAGCGACCGGTTCCGCGATGTTCTCGCTCCGAAAACTTCAGCGGAAAGGTCTGAACGTCGACGCCTACGAACCGACGCTGAGCCTGACGTTGGCAACCTGCCAACTTCGACTCGGTATACACGACGACGCCAAACAAACGCTGGAACGTTTCCTGAAACGTTTTCCTCGACCGACGATCCTGATCGGCGGCTCCGAACCGTGGACGCCGCAAAACGTTGACGAACTCCTCGCCAAACTACGACAAGGGATGGGACCGCCGCCGCCCCTTTCCGACTGGATCGAGCAAACCGGTTGGCTGCTGAATTTGGGATCGCCGACACAGAATCCTTCGACGCGAACGGAAAAACCGCTTCTCGAACTGCTTTGGCAAATTCCGACGCTCGGACGAGCCGACAACAGCTCGGAAGCCCGACTTCTTCAGACTGTGGTTCGTCGAAGCGGCGACGTTTATCTTCCCGCCGGACAGCCCCTTGTCGTCGATCAGCGTTTGATTCTACGTGGAATGTACGAAACGACCGCGATCGACGTTCGAACCGGCAAACGACTTTGGAGAAGCGCCGACGCCGATTATCGTTTGCCGACGCCCATCGCTTCGTCGTTTCGAAACTTTGGATTCCAAGGCGGATCTGTTTCGGCGCCCCGGTTTGCGCTGCGAATTCTTGCCTGGCATGATAGGATCTCGCACGGAATGAGCAGCGACGGCAAACACCTCTTTATCGTCGAAGGGCTCGATTTGACGCCTTACGGCCAATACTCGGGGTTGGGGGGTGGTCGACGAAATATTCAGCTTGGCAACAAATCGGTCGAAGATCCTCGGGCGAAACCGGGCAATTCGATCGTTGCGCGGGATGTTCGAACCGGCCAGGTTCTTTGGCGAGCCGGAAAATATCCGCTCGTCCAAAAAATTTTCGATCAACTCGCCGAGGAACTTGAATCAAAAAATATCGGCTCGAAACTTCCGCCCGCTCCCGGTAATTCCAATTCTGAAGCCAAGAAGGCGACGAAGGATTCCGGCGCGGCGACGGTCGACGCGATTTCCGAAGAGGAAAAATTTCTCGGCGAAACCTGGTTTCTCGGTCCGCCGTTGCCGCTCTACGGTCGCCTGAATGTGATCGGCGAAAACGCCGGAGTTCTGCGTCTGTTCGTTCTCGATGCGCAAAACGGCAAGCTGATCCGACAACAACCGCTGCTCCAATCGCCGGTTCCCTTCGAAAACGACTTTCTTCGACGATATTACGGGCTGACGCCCTCCGCCGCGAACGGAATCCTGCTTTGTCCGACAGGACTGGGAATGGTCGTCGCTCTCGACGCAACGACCGCTGCCCCGTTGTGGTGCTTCAGTTATCTGACACCGAGTCGGGAAGATCCGAACGCCCGGAACAATTTCCGCAACATGCGTTCGTTCCATTACGGGCTCGGAGCCGGAAACGACGAGTTCCGAACGATGTTCGCTCAAACCGGTTGGCAGATTCCTTCCTTGATGGTCGATGGATCCCGATTGCTCGTCGCTCCGCCTGACGTTCCGGCCTTGTACTGCCTCGATTTGGCGACCGGCAAACTGCTCTGGCAGAAGGAAAACCTGAAGCATCAAGATACGCTGTATGTTGCCTGCATCCGAAACGGCAAGGTTTATGTCGTGACGCCGATTTCGATGCTCGCCCTTTCTTTAGAAGACGGCAAATCGGTTTGGAAATATTCCTTGGCCAGTGTTCGATCCGAACGGCAGACGGAAGGCCCCTCGTCCCGACGACGACGTATCGCCCCGATGAACAGCGACGGAACTCCGTCGACAGCATCTGTCGAACCGACGCCGAATCTCGTTTTTCCCAAAGGAGTCGTTCCCAGCGGTTACGGTGTCCATAACGACAACCGATATTTCCTGCCCCTCTCCGATGGAACCGTCGCGGACGTCGATTTGGACAAGGGAACCTTCGAAACCGTCGTCCCACTGCCGACGTTTTCACGATCCGGTCCCTCGCTGCCCGGTGAAAGGACAGAATTCGTCTCTCGACCGATCGAACCCGTATTTCCCTTTGACGGAAACGACAACACGAATCGAGCCGATACTCCGCCGCCGACGTTTACCTCATCGAGAAACGACACGACGCTCGGTAATCTGGTCGGACTGCAAGGCCTCTTTTTTTCGCAAGCTCCGCTTCGAATTACCTGTTTCGATCAATTTTCGCCGCTGAAAAAGAAAACGGCGGAATCGCTCGCCAACAATCCAAACGATCCGACCGCCTTGGCGCAACTCGGCCGTATTCGCCGCGCGGAGGGAAATATTTCGGAGGCGATTGCCTTGTTTCGGCGTTCGCTCGAACAGAAAAAATCCGATCTGGTGGCGGTCCTGCTTCGGGAAACCCTGTTGGAGGCGATTCGGAACGATTACGCCGCTTGGAACGCCGGCGCCGCCGAACTGGAATCGTTAGCGGAGTTTCCGGAAGAACTCGGCGAGATCCTGTTCGTCCTCGCCCAAGGAGCCGCGAAGGCCGGAAAATCGAACGATTTTCTTGACGCGTTGAAAAAATCGTTCCGCCTCGAAACGACCCGAACGATCCATATTCCGATTGAGGACGGTGTCGACGCCCAGCTCAATCGGGCGTTCGGAACGTTAATTGAACAACGATTACGCCCCGAAGCCGCTCGGCAAAAAACTTCGTTGTTGCCGGCTTTGGAACAGGTTGCGAACGAACTGTTCAATCGATTGACGACGCTCGATTCCTCGTCGAAGTCCGACGGTGAAGCGATCGGTCTGGAAAACCGTTTTCAACCGCCTTGGTGGGAGGCGACCGAAGCGTCGAACCTTCCACCGGAAATCAGGCGTTGGCAACTTTTCATGGAGTATTTTCATTCGCTGCCGATCGCCTCCCAAGCGAGAGAAAACCTTCTCAACCTCTACGAGAAGAACGGACGTTTTTCCTCCATGGAGTCGATGTTGAATCCGCCGGTTTTTTGGTTCCCGACCGGTCTAGACCTTCCGGGCAACGTCGAAACGCCGCCGACCGGTTCGGAGCCCGTTTTCTTCGGCGCTACCGGAAAGCCGACCACGAAACCGACCGCGAAACCGCTTTCCTTTGCGGAAACCCGACGCATGGCCGAATTGTTGGAATCACAGGGCAACGCCGCCGACGCGTTCCATTATTATCGCCAACTGGAACTTTTTCACGCCGACGAACGGGACGGAACGGTGTCCGGCAAAGATTATTATCTGCAGGCGCTGAATCGACCATTACTGCAAAAATATTACGAACGGGAAGTCGCCCCGAAGCCTTGGCCGGACGGCAACGTCGAATTTCCGGAACCCGAAGCGTCTCCGACGCCAACGACATCGACCGACAAGGACCGGCTTGCGCGCTTGCTGCGTATGGTCCAACTCCGTGACCGTCAAACGACAGGACAGGTCGCCGTGCCGCTGCTCGGATCTTACGAACCGTTCCATTCCTCGTATACCTATTCGCTGGAAACGACGATCAACGACAGTTCGTTGGTCTGTTACGACACGTTAGGGACCGTGCGTTGGCGTTGCGACTTGACGGCTCTCTCTCCGGGCATCCAGGAAAACGGCTTTTTTCACGATCAATATCGCGGTTTCGCTCCCCAGCAGATGTTTTTGAAAGGCTGCAATCATTATCTGCTGTTCGTCCGTCGGAACACGATGATCGCTTTGGACACGTTCCGATCGAACGAGAACGGTTCACCGACGGTTCTTTGGACGAAAACGTTGACCGCGCCGCTGCTTGCCCGACAGAATTTCACCGCCTTGCGGCTTTCCGAAATCGCTTCGCGCCAACAGGTTTATTTGCCGTGGGGGGAACAGGAAGGGATCTCTCTCGGCGACCCGGTTCATCTACTGCCGAACGTCGTCTGTTATCGTGACGGCGAGATGATTTATGGAATCGAGCCGTCGACCGGCGAAACGCTCTGGAGTCGGGATGTTCCGTCCTTCCAATGTACCATTCTTTCCGACCACGCCCATTTATTCCTCTTTTTGGGCGAAACGAACCGGGTGTTGGCGCTCGATCCGGGAAGCGGCAAGGAATTGGCAAGGGGAACCGTTCCGGAAGGCGCGTTTTTTACGTTCGAAACCAATCTCATCGGCTGTTCGATGCCAACGAACGGATTGTATAAATTGTTTGTCTGCGACCTGAACGAAGTTTTCGTTCCCCGTTCGCAACGGGAACAGGCGTTGCTCGTTTCGATGGAAAACACGGATCAAATCGCGGCTCCGACGATCGCGTCTCAAACGATTCGGGACAATCTGCTCGGCGATTCGATTCTTCGTTTCGTGAATCATCAACGGTTTTTGGCGACGCTTCCGAAGCAATCGGCGACGTTGAAAATTTACGACCTCAAGGAAAAGACGGACTATTTCGGCGAACAGCAAGGCGGTGATTCGCGGGCCGGCGTCAAACTCTCGACGAAACAACCGGAATCGCAACGAGGACTCTGGGATCTCGACATCGAAATGATCGACGGCAATCCGCTCGTCCTGTTTATCGAGAATCCGAACGTCGACAACAGCCAAAAAAACGACACGGAAGACGGAATTACCAAACTTCGCTCGCGTGGACCGCTCAATAACATTCCAAACCGTGCCGTCGGTTCCGGGACGATGATGCTCTACGACAGGGACGGTAAGACGCTCTGGACCGAGGCGGTGTCGATCAAGGACTGGTATCGTTTGACGCAAACGCCGCGCGGCCTTCCGGTGATCCTGTTCGGCGTTGCCGTGACGGATCAACCTCGTAGCGGTCAGCCAGCGGAGTTTTCGACCGCTCTTTGTGGAATCGACAAGAAAACCGGCAAGACGCGGTTCAGCAAACTGATTCCGCAAATCAAGAATCAACAGAATACCCTGCTCCAGGGATTCCGCGTCGCGGCGGATCCGGAGCGTTATGAAATTTCGTTCATCGCGCCGTTCCGGACCCAGACGGCTCGCTTCCTCGACGGATCTCCGGGAGCGACGCCGCCGAAAATTCCGGAACCCGCGGAACCAAAAAAAGAAACCAAGCCTTTTAATCCTTTTAACCTTTGGCCGTTCGGGTAGGGAGGTGAAAAGTGTAGGGTGTAGGGTGTAGGGCAAGAAGGGATTGAGGAGAAGAGGGCAGAAAAGAACATGCTGTAAATACAGGATTTTCTTTTTTCACTCTGTACTCCTCACTCCGTCTTCTGCCGACACTCGATCCCGCACACCCTACACCCTACACCTTACACCCCACACCTCTCCATGCACCATACCGCTTTTCCCCAAGATGTCGAAGGGGCGTACCGACTGATCGGTACGGAATTGATCGAGATGGAAGAATTGACGCGACTGGAACTTGCCAGCATCGACCCGTTCGTTGACGAAGTCGTCCGCTACAGTTTTCGTTTCGGCGGCAAGCGGATGCGTCCGACGCTCCTTTTTCTTGTCGCGAAAACTCTGGGACGATTGAACGAACATCATCTTCACGCGGCGGCGGCGATCGAATTGGTTCATACGGCGACGCTGATTCATGATGATATTCTGGACGGCGCCGCCATTCGTCGACATTTGGCGACCATGAACGTTCGTTGGGATTCTCAGGTCGGAGTCCTGGCCGGCGATTTGCTCTTGACCCGTGCGATGGAGTTGATGACTCGGTCCGGTAACATTCGGGGGTTGCAGATGTTGACCGATGCGTGCCGAAAAACCTGCGAAGGCGAACTGCGACAGGTCGGAACGGTCGGCCGTTTCGATATGTCTCGGGATGAATACTTCGAGATGATTGCCGGAAAGACGGCTCCGCTTCTCGCTTGCAGCGCGCAGCTGGGAGCGTTTTACGCCGGCGGCAACGACGAAACCGTGGAGCGGTTTTACCGCTTCGGACATCGGCTCGGATTGGCGTTCCAGATCGTCGACGACGTACTCGATTTGGTCGGTGAGACGAACACTGTCGGCAAAACGCTTCGAACGGATTTGGAAAATCGTAAACCGACGCTGCCGTTGATTTTGTATTTACAGGATTCCGACAGCGACGCCCAGCGGAAATTATTGTCGTTGCTCGAAAGCAAAAAATTCGACGACGTCGTCGCCCTGTTGGAGACAAGCGGCGTTCTCGACGCTGCGCGGCGGACGGCGGAAACGTTGATTGATCAGGCGATCGACGAAATCTCGGTATTCGGGACCGGTGAAACTGTCGCCGGACTCATCGCCTTGGCTCGCTTTGTCGTCAGACGAAAAGACTGATCTTTTTCATCCCTTTCCCTTTCGGAGACTTCCATGAATTTATCGCGACGTGATTTTCTTTGTTCGGCGGCGGCTGTTGGTTTGGCTGCTCCGTTGTTTTCCAGTCTGGCAGCGGCTGCGGAGGTTTCGGCCAGCGGCAAAGTCAAGTTCGATCTCGGCCTCGCCTCGTATACATTCCGGAAATTCAATCGGGAGCAAACGATTGCGGAGGCGAAGAAAATCGGCTTGAAATTTATGTGCTTCAAACAGGATTTTCATCTCCCGTTCAAATCGACGCCGGAGGAATGCGCCGCGGCTGCCGCTGAATGCAAGGCCGCCGGAATCACGCTTTACGGTTGCGGAGCCGTTTACATGAACAAGCCGGAAGACGTCGACAACGCGTTCCGGTACGCTCAGGCGGCCGGGATGACGACGATCGTCGGCGTGCCGAAGCCGGAAATCCTGCCGCTGGTCGAAGAGAAAGTCAAGGCGACGAATATCTGTGTCGCGATTCACAATCACGGCCCCGGCGACAAGGTTTATCCGACACCGGAAAGCATTTACGAAAAGATCAAGGATCTCGACAAACGAATCGGACTCTGTATCGACGTCGGACACACGGAACGCTACGGCGTCAGCGCGGTCGAGTCGATCAAAAAATATGGCGACCGCCTGCTCGACATGCATATCAAGGACGAAACCGAAAAGTCGGAAAAAGGCAAAACCTGTATCTGCGGCGAAGGCGTTCTCGACCTGCCGGGATACATCGAAGCCCTCAAGGAAATCGGATACGCCCGTGTCGTGTCGTTCGAGTACGAAGCCGACGCCGACAATCCGGTGCCCGGTCTCACGAAGTCCGTCGAGTACATCCGGGAGCTGATCAAAAAGGCGTAGGCGGCCTTAGCCGCGTTGCCTGCGACGCGATAATGTTCGGGAAAACTCCCTCGGCGATTGAGTACGATGAAAACCGCGTTGACGACAATATTTCTCGTCCTGTTTTCCTGCGCCGGAGCAAGCGCCGCCGAGGATATTGCGTCGCTCCTTCGACAGCTTGACGCCGATCGCCTTGTCGAGCGAAACACCGCTGAAGCCGAACTGATCCGACGCGGTTTCGAAATCGAAGATCTTCTTCCCGGCGAGGAAACGCTTGAAGAACGTCCGGAGTTTTCCGAGGAAGTTATTTTCCGGTTGAAAAACGTTTTTCAGGAACTTCGAATCCGAACGATTCGGGAGTCGTTGGAAAAAATCGAGTTTCGGCTTGCCAAAATCGAGGCGACCGGCGGCGATCGTTTCTGGGCGACCTTGCAAGCCGATTGGCCGAAAGGCGTCTTTCCGATTCGGCTGGTCTTTCCGATGAACGCGATCCATGGAATCGACGCCGACAATCAAACGCTGTCGCCGGTTATCCAACACGGCGTTCTCGAAATTCCTCTCGGCAAGACGCAGCTTTCCGGGGAACTCGCTTTCGCCCTGCGAGGCAGACCTCCCCAAGCCGTTGAAGGCAATTGCGACGTTCTCCTCGCCATCGCCGAGAAGACGTTCGATTTTCGTCGTTTTTTCGCCGATTCCCCCGCCGCCAAACTGGAAAGGACGATTCGAAAGGGCCGAACGACCGTTTCTCTGGAATCCGTTCGGTTTTTCTCGACCGGGGATTCCGGAAAGTCGAACCGCTTGACGGTCCGCTTTCGCGTCCATTTCGACGAGGTGTTTGCCGCCTTGGAATCGCATCGGACTTGGATTTACGAAAACGAGGTCTTCCTCCTACTCCGATCAGGGGGAAAGATCGAACCGGAGTCGATCAAACCCACCGAACAGGGCGGCAACGACATCGTGCTTGCCGCAACCTTCGAGTTGCCCAAGGGAGTGTCGCCGAAAGACGAAATCGTCGCCTTCCTTTATACGACGCCGACGATCATCGTCGAGGAAACCGTTCCGTTTAAGGCAAGATAAAGATCCATGATCCGATCAGAGCCCGACGCGTAAGCGAGGGATTTTGATCGAAACACTCGCTGACGCTTCGTGCTCTGTTTTTCGTTTGGAGAAAATTGCGATGAAAAAAACATTCCTTGTCTTCGTCCTGTTTCTCTGCGGTGTTTGCCGTTTGGGAGCGGACACGGTTCCGTTCACGCTGCACGATCTGGACGGTAATTCCTACGATGGTCGACTCCTCGAACTGACGCCGGAAAAGATCGTCCTCCAGACGGAAGACGAAGGGCCAAAGGAATTTTCAACGAAAGAAGTCGTCAAACTGGAGAGTCAACGCAACAATCCTTTCGTTTCTAAAGAAAAAACGCCGGAACGGTCGACGCAACCGATCTTGACGGATCGTTGGGGACGTCCGAATCGGTTTCCGGTTCCTTCGATCAATCGTTCTTCCCGAACCGGACAAGCGATTGCCTCTCATTTAGAAAAAAAGGAAGCGGAAACCAACGCCGATGGGGCGAAAAACGAATTTCCGAACACGTTGACGGTGATCGATGGAATCGACGGCAGTCGACTTCTCGCTTCGGAATTCCTCGTCAAGGGAAAAATAGCAACGCTCCGACTGTTTCCTTACGGCGAACTGACGTTGCCGCTGGATCGTTTGGTTGCGGCTCGATTGTCGGTCGGCGATCCGACCCAAGTGATCGATCCGCCGTCGGATTGGACGAAATTTCTTGTTCAGCCTTCGACGAAAGGAGATCGAATGGTCGTCGGAACCGTCGGCTCGCTTGACGTCCACGAAGGAATCATCAACGAAATCAGCTCGGAAACGATCCGTTTTACCGTGGATGGCGACGCGTTGCCGGTTCCCCGACGAAAAGTATTCGGCGTGGTTTTTCATCAACCGGGACCGCCGAAACCATCTCATCCGTTTGCCCGGCTGACGTGTTGGAACGGAACATTCCTCGTTCTCGGTTCGTTGGAACTTCGTGCCGACGGTTATCTGGCATGGAAAACCGTCGCCGGCGCCGAGGGGAGTTTTCAACCCGATGAAATTGCCGAAATTCTTTTCGAAACGTTGAACGCTGTTTCCTTGAGCGAATTGACGTCGAACATCGTCGAACAATCTCTGCCGTTTGCTTGGGAAAAAGGAGAGAACTCTGATACGTCGCCGCTTTCCCTTTTTCAACGTTTTCAATCGAATCGTCTCCGGCAGGGAACCGAAACGCTCCCGCCCGCCGAATCGATTCTCCAACAGATTCTTCAACGCCGCCTGCCCGGGGAGGCTCGATCGACGAAAGTCGTCGAATGGCCGATTCCCGATTTCAAGGGAATCGAATTGGACGGAACCGTTTATCGCCAAGGATTCGTTGTTCCGGCAAAGACGACGCTCGATTTTCCGCTGAAAGACTCCTACAAAACATTTGCCGCCCGAATCGGTATCGACGACAGGATTCGCCCCGACGGTGATGTTCGGCTAACAATCCTCGGCGACGATCTCCTGCTGCTCGATCTCGTCGTTCGCGGTAACGAACCTTCCAAGCCGCTTAAGTTTGACATCGAAAACTGTAAAAAACTGACGGTTTCCGTCGATTTCGTTGACGGTGTTTCCGGAGCCGCCGTCCTAAGTCTGGTCGATCTCAAATTGATCAAGGAATAATTCGGTTCGTTGCGGCCGTCTTGTTTTCGTCCGTTCCAGGAATTAGAATAGCAGTCGCGGCTGTTCCGCATCCGTTTTATGAACCCTAATATCGAAAGGAACCCTATGGATCGACGTCATTGGATTATGAATGTTCTCGGCGGCGCGGCTGGCCTGACCGCCGCATTGGCCGGTGCAGATGTTTTTGCTCAACGTAAGCCCGGCAAGCCCGGTCGCCCCGAACGAAATCAGTCGAAAAAAGGAGGACATCTGATGCTCAAGAAATACGACAACGCTCATTTCTACAACGCCGACGGCAGCTTCAACGAAGCGGCGGCCAAAGAAGCCTATGCCGAGATGTTCAAATACCACAAATATTCGCTCGCCGACGTCGTGAACGACAAACGCTTTTGGATTCTCGACTTCGGTCTGGGCGACTTCGCGAACGTCGGCATGGCGGGAATCTTCTGGCTCAACGACAAGGATCACGGATATTTCGGACACGAAATCTATCTGCTGCCGTTCCAGATGATTCCGGAACACGCCCATTTCGAAGCGGAAGGCAAGCCGGCCAAGCACGAATACTGGCAGGTTCGTCACGGTAGCATCTATAACTTCAGCGAAGGCGGTTCGAAGGACGACAAACAACCGGTCGAGATTCCGAAGTCGCAGCTCGACGCCAACGCGATCACGGCGTTTAAATGCGTCGAACTGAAAACCGGTTGCGGCGAAGGCAGCGAAGCCGGTTTGAACAAGATCGGCGCGTACCATTTCATGATGGGCGGACCCGAAGGCGCGATTGTTACCGAATACGCCAGCTATCACAGCGGCGACGGCCTGAAGCTCCGTAATCCGAAAGGAATCATGGGAAATACGGCCGCGAAGAAAGGTTAAGAATATTCTCCATAAGCCGAGATTTCGTCATCCCCGCGAAGGCGGGGCCCCAGAGAGCGGATTTCAATAGGCTCTTGCACAGTTATTGACGGATGCAAACGGTCAATAACCTCTTCCGTCTAGGTCCCCGCCTTCGCGGGGATGACGGAATAAGATGTTCCCTCTTTTTGTTTACCAGTCCCCTTATTCGCCATGAAATACTCAGTTCCTCTGATCGGCTTTCTTCTTCTCACCGTGTTGACTTTCGCCCAGGACAACCGTCCGGTCGCGGAACAGTTCAAGGAAAAACTCGCCGGCATGCTCGTTCAAGGCGACGACGGCAAGGTTCAGGAAACGCAACAAGAGTTTCAAAAACTCTGCTTCCAGCTCGGAACGCCCGGTCAGGAAACGAAGCGGAAGGAACTCGTCGACCTGATGCTCAAAACTCTTGATGATCCGAACGCCGCCGGATCCCATCGTTGGTTGATTCGGCAGCTTGGTCGTCTCGGCGACGCTTCGACCGTCGTAACACTGGGAAAGTTTCTCGATTCCGAGGACGCTCGAATTCGTGAAGAAGCTCTGTGGGCTCTGGCGGACATTCCGGACGCCGCTGCCGAAAAGGTCCTCACGGAAAAACAGGCCAAGGAAAAAGACGCCGCAACAATCGCGGCCCTCAAACAGGCGATCCAGTATCACGCAACGCCGAACAAGGTCGTCGTCAAGTCGTTGGACGAAATTCTGACCATCCTGTCCGGAACCGACGAAAAAGCTTGGGATACCGCGTTGCCGTCGCTTGGTTGGATCAAGGATCCGAAAATCGCCGCCGTACCGAAATACTCGGAACGTTTTGAAAAGCTTTCGCCCCGCGCGCAAGTTCTGTTGATCGACGCCCTTTCGACGGTCGGCGATCGAACAGCGCTTCCTCTCGCCGTCAACATGACGAAAAGCGACGACGAGTCGAAAAAACTTGCCGGATACCGGGCTCTCGGACCACTCGGCGACCTGACGGTCCTTCCGCTGCTCGTCGAAAAGATCCGGGAGAAAGACGCCTTCGGCAACACGGTCCGTGACTCGCTCTGCCGTTTGCATTTCGATGGCGCCGACAAAATGTTGATTGACGCTTACGACAAGGCGACCGACAACGGCGTCAAAAACGAACTGCTCGAAGTATTACGAAAACGGAAAGGAAGCGTCGCGATTCCGGTGTTCGAAAAGGCTTTGGTCTCGGACGATCCGGGTTTGCGGTCCCGAGCGCTCTGGGCCTTGGAGAGTATCGGCGAGGCGTCGTCGATTCCGGCGCTGGTCGACCGATTTCTTCGTGCGGAGGATACTGCGGTTCGCGAGGCCGCCGAACGGGCGATCGTCGGAATCAGTTCCCGATACGAAGACGTCGACGGACGCGGACAAGCTCTCTGTGACGAAATCACGAAACGGCATCAGGACGACCAGCGATTGCTCCTGCCGCTGCTCGGTCGAATCGGCGGCTCGGCACCGAAAAAGTTCGTTTTGGAACAAATCAATGTTCTTCCCCAGAGGGACGCGGCGGTCAAAGCGCTTTGTGCTTGGCCGGATGCAAGCGTCGCGGACGAACTGTACCAATTCGCATCGAGTTCGGACGATCCGAAAAGCAAAGACGCGACTCGGGCCTATCTTCGTGTCATCACGCTCCGAACCGACCGTTCGCCGAAGGAATCGCGGCAGCTTTTTGAAAAAGGCATGCAACTCGCGAAATCTCTCGACGACAAGAAATTCCTGCTTGTCCGAGTCGAGACGGCCAGGAGCAACGAGGTGTTCGATTTCGTCGTTCCATATCTCGACGACGCCGATTTGGTTCAGGAAGCGTGTCGAGCAGTCGTCGACATGGCGAACGACAACGGCTTTTACATGGGCAATCGAAAAAAGATCGATCCGTGTCTCGACAAGGTCATCGAACGTTCGAAAGACAAGAACCACGTCGAACGCGCCAAACGATATCAAGATCGACGTTAGGCTTCCGCTCGAATGTTTCGTACCCGCTTGGCGACCCGCTTGCGTTTTAGCCGCGAAGCGCGTCTTGAGTAATGTTGTTTCCCGGCGAAAGCTCTAACGGGGTTTTGCCCCAGCCCAATGCATTAAACACGAAAGACACAAAAGACGAAAAACACGAACGTCTTTTTTGTGAATTTCGTTATTTCGTGTGTTTCGTGTTAAAAAAAGTTGACTCAAAAAGTCAAGAGTCGAGTTGTCAGTTACTAATCCTGTCGGAATGATCCCGGGATGATATTCCGTTCACGGAGTCGGGTTCGAAATTCTTCGGTAATGATCGCGTCGAATTCCCGACGCCGCCAAACGGAACGGTGAAAGATCCGGTCGCCTTCGCTGCAGCGCCATGCCGCTTCGTTGACGCCGGGATCCAATGAAGGATGAACGTTGACCTCGGCGACGGAACGGTTCAGAACGGAAAGAATCGCGTTCCAGGCAACGGCGTCCATTTTTCCTGTATCGAGAATTCCAAAATAGTCCGGTCCCTCGATCGACGGAAGACAATGCTTCAAGATTTCCCGTTTGAGGAAACCGACGGCTCCCCAGGAAAACAACCGTTGGGCGAACCGTCGGAAACTGCCGAAACGCTCTCGGGGGATTCGGAGCGTCCAATTTCGTTGTTTGGACGCTTCGGCAAGAATCTCAAAAATCCCCGGCAGAACGTGAACGTGTTGATGCGAGTCGAGATGATCGAATTCGACGCCGTATGTCTTCGACAATCGGTCCGATTCTGCAAGTTGAGCGGCAAACTCACGTTGAATCTGCCGTTTGGCCTCGTTGCCGTCTTTTCCTCTCAGAAGCTTGAGGAGTCCGCCGAAACCGCGATGGAAAAACCCTTTGCCGTCGACCAAGAGCGAAACTTCGTCCTTCTGAGCGCAAGCCGTACCGCTCGTCAACGCAAAATGAAGTCCGAAGCTCAGCGTCGGCGTGCGTCGTTTGGCGGCGGCAACCGCCTCTTCGGCAAAAGGCATGTTGGTCATCAAGCTGGCGGCTCCAAGCGTTCCGAACTCAGCCGCGCGAAGCACCGCTTCGTTGACCGACGCTGAAAAGCCGAAATCGTCCGCGCTGATAATCAGGGTACGTCGAGACATTTAAGCCGATTTTCTGTATTCGTCCTGCATCGAAATGGTTGCGGCAACGCTGACGGTTTGCTCGTCGATCAGATATCGGGGACGTCGCTTGACTTCCATGAAGATGCGGCCGATGTACTCGCCGAGAATTCCGAGCCCCATCAATTGGATGCCGCCGAGAGCCCAAATCGAGGTCGCGAGCGTCGCCCAACCAGGAACCGTGTTGCCGAGCCAATAATCCGCGATGAACCAGACGCTCAGCAAGGTCGAGAGCACGAAAAACGTCAAACCGACTCCAAAAAGGATCCGTAACGGCATCACGGAGAACGAGGTGATGCCGACCAGAGCCAAATTGAGCATTTTGGACAAGGTGTATTTCGTCGTTCCCGCGGTCCGGTCCACGATGTCGTAATAGACAAATTCCGTCTTCAGACCGAGCTGCATGATAATTCCACGAAGGAACAGGTTGTATTCCTCATATTCGGCAAGGTAGCGAAGCGCTTTTTGGCTCAACAAACGGAAATCGGCGTGATTCTCAACGCTTTTGCAACCCGTCCAATCGAGAACCCGGTAAAACGCCTTGGCCGTGAGCCGTTTGAATAGGGAGTCGACGCTCCGCTTGCGTTTGATGCCAAGAACGATTTCCGCGTCGCCGTTCCGAAACTTGTCGACCATGTTCTTGAGGGCGTCGAGATCGTCTTGCAGATCGGCGTCGATCGTGATGCAGCAATCACAGTGCTCGACGACCGTTTCCATTCCGGCAAGGATTGCCTGTTGATGTCCGTAGTTTC
Organism: Thermoguttaceae bacterium; assembly: GCA_031548665.1. Classification (GTDB taxonomy): domain Bacteria; phylum Planctomycetota; class Planctomycetia; order Pirellulales; family Thermoguttaceae; genus WRKP01. The sequence continues at coordinate 9,734 of JAVBQW010000071.1, read as the reverse complement.
GGGAAAGTTTGACGGATCGGAATCGCAGGGGTTCATGAATTGTTAACGCTTGAATCATCTGCCAGGTTTTGTCCCGGCTGCCGTCGTCAACGAAGCAGGCGAACGAGTCCGAGGCGATTTTTCCCGATTGAATCATTTCATCAAGCAACGTGCCGATCCTCTCGACCGTTGTCGGCAGGACGTCTTCTTCGTTGAAACAGGGCAAAACAATCGCTAAAATCGGACAGGTCATTATTCTACAAAGACAGCTTATACCACGTCGTCCGCGACGCGATGGAGTTCGAGAAAACGTTACCGCAGAAACAATCGGCGGAAGGCTAGCGGTTTTTCGATACGACGTCAAGGGCAAAGCGACCACGAAACGATCGAACGACCGGGGATTTCACGAAATCCCGTCGCCGATTGGCGGATTTGCTGAATTGAGTAATCCGGGAAAGCCGATAACTACGGCAGAACATGGGTTCCAAGGTCCGCCGTCCCATCGAATACTTAAGGAAAAATACAATGAAGTTCGTTCATCTGAGCGTTGCAATGTTGGTTGCGGTGCTTTTCGTCGCCGCCCCGTACGGAGTTCGCGGACAAGAGCCCTCTGCAAACGACATCAGTTGTAGTCCGTCGTGCAACGGCAACTGCGGCGGACGCTGTCACCAACACGGTGGATGTATGATTGGACATTACGGCTATGGTAAGGCTCCAATCTGCCAACGAGCGAAAGCCAACGAAGTCTGTCCGATTCATGGTTACGGTCCCTGTCCGGAAGAACGGATCGATCTCGGACTCGGGCTTCGCCAAGCTTACGCTTCGCCTGACCGGCCGTATTTCGGCATGCAACCGTTGATCCCGGCCCGACCGGAAGCACCGTATGGAGCATACGGTCCGCAACAACCGCCGCGATTTCCGATGCTGCGGTCTCTCTTCTCGGCACCGCCGATGTACATGACGACCTCGCCGCAGCCGCCGATGCCGACTTATACGACCCGAGGCCCTCGGGATTTCCTGAATCCGAATCCGCCGAGCATCGGGTACTAAATCTCTTCGAAAAGAACATGCTGAGAGCCGTGACCTATGGTCACGGAGTGTGAGGACGGCCCTCCATTCCGTGAACGCAGGTCGCGGCTCCGTTTTTTACACGGCTCTCTGTTTTCCTACGGCTCGTTTACCGGAGGTTTTCCCTTCTTTTTAAGAGTATTCTCCTTGATTTTCCCTTGTCCGGAGCTTAAGATAGGCGGAGATGATATTTTTCTTTCGGAGACACGTTATGAAAATGCATACACGGTTTGGTTTTACCCTCGCGGAGCTGTTGGTGGTCATTGCGATCATCGGTATTGTTGTGGCGTTGATCTTTCCTGCCGTGCAACAGGCACGGGAAGCGGGACGTCGGACCGTCTGTACAAGCAACATGCGTCAAATCATGTTGGCGACGGTCAACTATCAGGAAACGAATAAAGTTTTTCCGCCGGGCTGCTTGCATTTAGCGACAAACCAAACACATTTGGGAGGGGGACACAGTCCGGACTCCGTCGACGTTCCCTGCGGAATGATCGGTTGGGCGGCTTTCATTTTGCCGTATCTTGAAGCCGGTGAAACCGTTTACAAAGACATCGACTTTTTGCAACCCGCTTACGCCGATTACTGTGGCGTTGGTGCCGCATACGGTGAGCATTCGGGGGAAGGTCCCTGCGATTTGTTGGGGACGTCGAGTAACATCGAGGCTTCAAGAAACTGTCCGTCGGTTTTTCGTTGTGCGTCGACACCCCATAACGCCCAGTCGATCAAGGGCATGAAGGATTACGCCTGCAACGGCGGCGCGGACTTTGCCGAACGAGTCAATACGGAGCTTTACAAAGCCTCCACCATGTCGGCGGCGACGAAGAACACGACGTTTGCTTCAAACCGATCAGCTCTTTTCGGTGTGTTTTATCGAAACAGTGGAACAGCCGTGACGGACGTCAAGGACGGAGCGGGACACACATTTTTCTTTCTCGAGCAGTCAGCGATGGTACTCCCGGAAGCGGCCGAGATGAATCCTTCAATCGAGCGGGGCTATGGGGCGAATCCTTTTTTCTTCGTCAACCATGCAGGACAAGGAATCGCGAGTTTTACTCTGGCTTCCGGCGCCCCTTCCGGCGTTTCCGTTTTTCCGCCGAATACATTGTCCCACAATTCACCGACACGAACAACGCGTAGTTTCCATCCCGGCGGCCTGAATGTCGCTATGGGAGACGGTTCGACCCGATTTATTCGAGATACGATCGGCATGGGAGTTTGGTGTGGGACTTTCACTCGATCCGGCGGTCTGTATGACGCCAGCACTGCATCCTTTTCCGGCGCCGCTGCCGGAGGCGGATTGAGAACGGCCGAAGCGTTGAAATAGAATTCTCTGTCACCGTGAGGCCAAACTCTGGCGAAAGACGTACCGAATACTTTTTTTGCTCGTCGATATGAAACCCTACATCGCTTTTGTTTTCGTCGTGATAACGCTCTCGATTTCGTTTGTCGGATGCGGCGAAAAGTTTCCCTATCAGGTTGCCGGGATTCAGGGAACGATTACTTATCAGGGAAAGCCGCTTCCCCAAGGATTGTTTCTTCAATTTGTTCCGGCCAACGGCGAAGGTCGACCGAGCGAAGCTCTGGTTGGCGACGGAGGAAAATTCAAGGCCGTCCATACTCGTCGCACGGACGGTATTCCAGTCGGCAAAATGGTGTTGAGAGTCGCATGGAATGGTTCGAGTGATACGGAAAGCAAAACACCACCGACGGAAATCGGGGAAATTCTTAAGAAATACGGCGGCGACTCGCCCGGTTTCCTCGTCGAAATCACAAAATCGGACAAAGAGTTCAAAATCGACCTGAAATAAGGTTTTCGTCCGGACGTTTTCGTGAGGTCGGAATTTCGCTTGCGTTTTAGCCGCGAAGCGCGTTTTCGTAGCGTTGGCGGCGGTCTTTTAGACGTCCGACCACGGCGCCCGCTTCGGTCGATCGAGCCAACGGTTGGCGATCGGATCGTCGAGGATTTCCTCCTTGACGGGGTCCCAGCGAAGTTTTCGACCGAGCCAGTACACAAGGTTGCCGAGATGGCAAATCGTCAAGGCTCGATGGGCTGCCTCAATGTTCCGGAACGGCTTTTCCCGAGTTTTGACGCAATAGATGAAGTCGCCGATGATATCCCGGTTTTCCCAAGAATTGAACCAATGATATCCGGGAATCTCGATTCGAGTCGTCGGTTTGTGATGCTTGCCGATCACGGTTTGGTTCCGACCGACCCGCAGAGAACCTTCGGTTCCTTCGTACACGATGTCGCCGACGCCGCTGTGGTACATTTTCATGCCGTCGGCGAACGTGTAGACGAGTCGACGCTTGTCGTCGCCGGGCTCGCCGGGAGCGATTTCGACGGGACCGGTGTAATGTTTTTGCGTGGCAAAAAGAGCGGCGCCGAATCGATGAGCGCCCCAGTCGGTCATTCCACCGCCGGAGTAATCACGATAACTTCGGAATCCGCCACGAATCAGATTGCCATGAAACGGACGCCACGGAGCCGGACCGAGCCAAAGATCCCAATCGAGACCCTCCGGTTCCGGTTCAGCGGGGAGATAACAGTCGCCGGAGGGGCCGCCGCAGTCGACGAACACCTCTTTCACTTCGCCGATCGCGCCGCCCCAGAGGAGTCGTGGCAGGTCGCCGTAATCGCCGAGTACCCGCTGGCTGCCGCCGGAGAATACGGTTCCGTGCTTTTTGATCGCCTCCGCCATTCTTCGGCCTTCACGGATCGTCAATGATTCCGGTTTTTCGCAGAAAACGTCCTTGCCGGCCTTGCACGCGGCGACCGTAATGATCGAATGCCAATGATCCGGCGTTCCGATTAGGACCGCATCGATTTCCGGCCGCCCAAGAAGCTCACGGAAGTCGCTGTAAATTTGGCAGTCGTTGGTCTTGTAACGGTCATTGACCTGATTCCGAGCCCGTTCCCGATGTTCTTTGACGGGATCGCAGACGGCGACCATCCGAATCTCGTTGAAACCGATGAACCCGTGCATCACGCCGGTTCCTCGTCCGCCGCAACCGATGGTTCCCATCGTCACGCGTTCGCTGGGGGCCGTTTTGCCGTCTTTGCCGAGTACAGCCGCCGGAACGACCAAGGGAGCCAGCGCCGCGGCCTTTAACAGTTGTCGACGAGATAATTTCATGACGATGAAAGAAGTTAACGTTGAGGCGACCGTTTGAACGAAAATCCACATCAAAAGTATAACACGACGACAGAAGCCGGGTCAAGAGCCCGAGTGTGGGCGTCAGGAGAGATGCAAGTTTCAAACGCTCCCATCCATTATTTACTGTACTAGCCCGCGGTCTGGCCCATCTGGAAGATCGGCAACAGGAGCGAAACGATAATATAGAAGACGGCGATCGCCATGATGAGGAGCATCACGGGCTCGATGAGTCGGATGATCGTATCGAGCTTTCGGGATGTACTCTTTTCAATGGTTTCCGCGACGTTGACGAGGACGTTTTCGAGCGTGTTCGATTCCTCGGCGACGGCGATCATCGCCATGACTTGAGGAGGCACGATGCCGGATTCCGCCAGCGGTTTCGACAGCGGTTCGCCGCTGGAAACGTTTTCCGCCGAACGCCGAACGGCGTCGGCAAGCAACGCGTTGCCCGTCGAATGGCTGCTGATATCCAAAGCCCGTAAAATCGGGACGCCGTTTTCCAACAACGTGCCGAGTACGCGGCAAAACCGTGAAACCGCCGTACTCAACAAAATCGGACCGATAATCGGCAAACGCAACTTGACTCGGTCCAAGACCCGCTGTCCCCATTTCGTCGACAGTTGTCCCTGCAACCAAACGGCGAGGAAAGCCAAGACGCCGACCGTATACAGGCCGTATTTCATGAGAAAGTCCCGCATTACGAGCAGCGACGTCGTCGTCGCCGGCAGCGGAATTCCCTGGGCCTCCATCTGATCGAAAAACGGTTTGAACTGCGGAACGAAAAAGATCAACAACACGACGACGACCGTAATTCCAACGACGAAAAGTATCGACGGATAAATCATCGCTCCGACGATCTTTCCCTTCATCTCGGACTGTTGTTCGAGAAATTTCGATGTCCGACGCAACGAATCTTCCAGAAACGCTCCTTCGGCACCGGCCCGGATGACACTGATCGTCAGATCGTTGAAAATCCCGTCATGAGCTGAAAACGCGGCGTCAATCGCCTCGCCGTCGGCGACCCTGTCGTGGATGTCGGTCAACACCTCGTGGAGCGTTCCCGGCGGCGTCTGTTTGATCAGAACCTGAAATGAATCGAGTACCGGCACGCCGTTTTCCAAAAGGTCCGCGAGCTGCGACAAGGTCGAGGCGATCAGCGCATCGGAAACGCGGCCCTTCATGAATTTCAGCGAAATCTCACCGCGACTGGCGTCTTCCACACGGATCGGAAACAGCGCAAGCCGTCCCAGAGCGTCCAGCGCCTCGCGTTTGGAATTGGCGGACAACTTTCCGGTGATATCGGTTCCCGCCGCCGTTCGTGCCGTGTAAACGAAATCGGGCATACTCTGCAGAGTGTAGAGTGTAGAGTGTAGAGTGTAGAGTGTAGAGTGTAGAGTGTAGAGTGTAGAGTGTAGAGTGTAGAGTGTAGAGTGTAGAGTGTAGAGTCGTGTACGATAACTCTACACTGATCACTTTACACTCTACACTGACAACGGAAGAGATAAATTTTCGCGCGGTGTCAAATGTCCGCGTAGAGGCAAAATTCGTAGGGATGCGGTCGCTGTTTGACGGCGTTGACCTCGTTTTCCGTCTTGTACCAGATCCAGGTGTCGATGACGTCGGAGGTGAAAACGTCGCCGCGCAACAGGAACTCGGAATCCTGCCGCAACGCTTTCAGGGCCGCTTCCAGGGATTCCGGAGCCTGCGGAACCCGGTCGAGTTCTTCCGGCGGCAGATCGTAAATATCCTTGTCAAGCGGCTCGCCCGGATCGGTCTTGTTCTGAATACCGTCGATCATCGCCATGAGAATCGCGGCGAACGCCAAATAGGGATTCGAACTCGGGTCCGGACAGCGGAATTCGATCCGTTTCGCCTTCGGACTCTGGCTGTACATGGGAATCCGAATCGCGGCGGAACGATTCTGCTGCGAATACGCCAAATTGACGGGCGCTTCGAAACCGGGGACCAATCTTTTGTAACTGTTCGTCGTCGGATTCGTGAACGCGCACAGCGCCGGAGCGTGCTTCAGGATACCGCCCAGAGCGTACAACGCCGTGTCGCTCAATCCGGCGTAACCGCTGCCGGCGAAAAGCGGTTGACCGTTTTTCCAGATCGACATGTGGGTGTGCATCCCGGACCCGGCGTCGTCGAACAGCGGTTTCGGCATGAACGTGACAACCTTGTTATGTCGCTTGGCGACGTTTTTGACGATGTATTTAAACATCATCACCTGATCGGCCATCGAAACGAGCTCGTTGTAGCGCAGGTCGATTTCCGCCTGGCCGTTGCCGCCGGTTTCATGATGCTGCGTCTCGACGTACAGGCCGCAATCGATCATCGTGATCATCATTTCGTTGCGCAGGTCGTTCGTTTGGTCGGCCGGCGGCACCGAACAATATCCTTCTTTGTAGCGAATCTTGTTCGCGAGGTTCGGCCGTTCGTCACGGCCTCGATTGGCGATTCCTTCAATGCAGTCGATGTGGTAGAAACCGTGTTCGCTGCGTTGATCGAAACGCATGTCGTCGAAAATATAGAACTCCGCCTCGGCTCCGACGAAACAGGTATCGCCGATTCCCGTGGTTCGAAGATAGTTCGCCGCCATTCGGGCGACGTTGCGAGGATCCCTGGCATAATCCTCCCGGGTGATCGGATCTTGAATGTTGCAAATCAACGAAATCGTCGGAATCGCGATGAACGGATCGATCGTACAGGTTTCCGCCTGCGGAACAACGAGCATGTCGCTTTCGTTGATCGACTTCCAACCGCGAATACTGGACCCGTCGAAACCGAGTCCGTTTTCGAAGATCTCCATGTCGAGCCGGTACGCCGGAATCGTGAAATGCTTCCAGAGACCGGGAAAGTCCATGAAGCGGAGATCGACGGCCTTAATATTTTTTTCCTTGCACAGCGAAAGAACGGATTCGGGTGTTGACATTGAGGAGAATGGAGAATAGAGAATTGAAAATGGAGAATTGAGAAAGAAAATGGAAAAATAATTCTCAATTCTCAATTATTAGGCTTTCGCCAGAAAGTTTCATGCCGAAAACAGAGAGGTGAGAGGGTGAAAGAGTGAAAGGGTGGGAGAGACGCAACCGCTTGATAGAACGCATCTTGTGTTTTTCCCTTCACTCTCTCACCCTTTCACCCTCTCACTCAAAAGTTGGCGGTTTATTTTCTGGCGAAAGCCTTATTTCGGCGTGTCGCCGCCGAAGGGGTCGAACGCTTTTTCTTCTTTCTTTTCGCCGTCCTTCTTTTCCACGGGCGGTTTTTTTTCTTCTACCGGTTTTTCGTTCTCTGTCGGTTTTTCGTTCTCTGCCGGTTTTTCGTTCTCTGCCGGTTTCGGTTCCTCGGCTTTCGGAGTTTCTGCGACCGATTCGTCGAGACCGGGGATTTTCAGCATTCCGTCCATACCGGGCAGCGTCGGCAGTTTTTTGACCGTCTCTTCAGCGTGATCATGGTCGGCGTGATCGTGATCGGCGTGATCGTGATCGCTGTCGGCTTCGTCTTCCTTTTTCTTTTCCCGAACGGCGTTGAGCCGGTTCAGGTGAACCTTTTTGTAGACATCTTCCGGAATCACGTAATACCAGTCAGCGAACTTATCCGTTAGTTTCCGAACTCGTTGTTGTCCGGCTTCGACGGCCTCATTGTATCGGTCCTGTTCTCGTTGATTGGCCTTTTCAATCCGCTCTTTTTCCGTTTTGAGCTTTTCGAGATCCTCGGCGGCCCCTTCGGCCGGAATTTCCGGGATCGGCTTGCTTTCCGGCTTCGGAATCACTGAGCTGTCGAACTCCGCCGTAACGAAAAGATATCGGTTGACGCCCATCGTCGGCTCGGTTTTCGATTTGACGGCGTCTTTCTCCACGTCTTTCGATTCTTCGCCGTCTTTTTTGTCGTCGATCTCGGATTCCGTACCGGTCAAGTCGCCGAATCGAAGATTGTACCGAATACCGTCTTTCATTCGAAGCTGCATGTCTCCTTCGTTGGAAAGGAGCTGATTCCGTTTCTTTGTCGTTCCGCCCTTCATGTCCCGCATGGAAACGAGATAGAATCCGGCCTTTTTCAGCGACGGATCAGGCTCGATGCTTTCGAGCGTTTTGCCGGACTTCAGGGCGTTCGCGAACACAGACGGTTTTTTCGTCACGCTGACGATTTTCAGGTCGTTCAGTGCAGAGACCATTCCATCCAGCACGTCGGTATTGAGTTCCTCGTCCGGTTTCAGGGACGCTTCGACGTATTTGAGATTCCTGTCGAATCGCATCAATTGTTCGAGCTTCCATTTTTCGGCGCCGGTCGCGGAACCATTGTATCCGAGGAGCATGTCTCCGATGAATGCCGGAACCAAACGCTCTTGAGGAACCACGCCGCCAACCGTCCGCGTCAGTTCGGTTTCGACCTTCAGGGAGTATTCGTCGACGAAAACCTGCTTGAGATCCATCGTGCTGATATCCAGAAGGTTTTTCTCAATCCATTGGTCGAAGCTCGTCGAGAATCTCGACGGATCGATTTCGACGACGTAGACGGGCGTTTGTCCGACGATCCGAACATATCGGAGCTTTCCCTTTTCGTCAGGGTCTCCGACGTTTTTCTTTTCCTTGGGATCGGCTTCTTTTCCGATGATCAGATTGACGAAAATTTCGTCGCCGGGACCGCCGAGCTTGACTTTGACGCCAATTCCCTCGCCGAGCGACGCGGAGTCGGATGTCGGATCAATGACTCCATACATCGTATGGATCGTCGTTTTGTCCGTCGACTCGTCGAGCTTCAAAGCGTCGAGGACCTTGAGATCGACGAGCGCTTCGGCGACCTTTCCCATCTGTTCCTTGGCGTCGGCCGGGTAATTGTCGTGAGAGGGAATCGACCAGACGCCGTCGACCTCGGCAACGCGGAACTCAATGGGATCTCCGCTCGAATCCGGCCGAACGATCTCAAGATACTTGACGGTCAACGGATCGGTAAACTTCGGAAAGAGCGGTTGACCAACCATTTCGTCCAATTTGACTTCGCGGACGATCGGTCGGGTGGCAAACGCAAGGACAACGAGGACAACGGCAAGAGCCAGAAAAATCGAAGTTTTCGTCGTTTCGTTCATGGAAGCGGTGCAAAGATGGAATCGGAATCCGTGGAAAGTCCAATTCCCCGATCCCAATCCTCTTGAAATACGCGGTTGGTGAAAAGGCGATTAAAGGAAATTCATTATAATACGGCGAAGAGGAGTCGGGAACCGCCCCATCCGGAAACCACCACGACCTTCTTCGCCGTTAGGGAACTTGCCAACACGGCCTTTGACTTTTAAGTCGTTTTTAACACGAAACACACGAAATAATTGGGACAGTAGCGAGAAAGTTGTTGACTTTCGAATCTTCGGCCTGAAAGGCCAATGCATTCTAGTACCCTGCCAAGCCTAAAATTGCTTTTAGCCACGGAAGACACGGAAGGAACACGGAAGGAGATGATGCAAGGAATTTCTCCGTGATTTTTCCGTGTCTTCCGTGGCAAAATATTGATAAAATATGCTTTGGCGTTGTACTA
>JAVBQW010000157.1:0-21240 GCA_031548665.1 Thermoguttaceae bacterium | reverse complement strand
CATTATTGCCGTTTTCTTTGGTGTGTTTTCTCACACGGAGGCACAAAGGCACGGAGAAGAGGAGAATGAGAGTTTCCTCCTCCGTGGCTCTGTGCCTCCGTGTGAAAAATAATGAACACCATTTGAGATTTATTGTACTAGTCGTTCGTCACTATGAAACGTATTTTGGGAATCGACCCCGGTCTGAATACGACGGGTTACGGCGTGATTGATGTTTCGAGCGGCAAGGTCCGTCTTCTCGAAGCCGGTGTCGTTCGCAGCCGTTCGAAAGAACTCGCCGAAAAAGTCAAGGAAATCTACGACGGCGTCCGCGAGGTAATCGAAACGTTTCATCCGGACGCGATGGCGTTGGAAGAGCTTTATTCCCATTACGACCGACCGACGACGGCGATCCTGATGGGACATGCTCGCGGCTGTATTTGCCTTGCCGCCGCCCAAGCGGGGCTCGACGTGACGTCCTATGCCGCGACGAAGATCAAAAAAATCCTGACCGGCAACGGACACGCCCCGAAGGACCAGATGCAGCGGGCGATCCAATTGGAACTCGGTCTCGGAAAGGTTCCGGAACCGCCGGACGTCGCCGACGCGCTCGCCGTCGCCCTTTGCCGGTTTTATCACGGTCGGCTCGGTTGATTCTTTTTTTGCCTCACCGAACCGTCCCAACGAACTGGATCCTGCGGTCCCGGTCTTCCCGATCCCCGATTGAACGGCCCCGTAAAAAAAGGTATACTAAACAACGCTAATTGACTGACATTTTTCGGATCGTTCAAACAGCCGGCAACCATACCGTAACTCGAATGTTTACCGGAGGATGAGCCGACCAACGGGAGGCGGCGACGACATGGCCGAAGGCAGCCGCCCTACCGTGCTACGGTATCTACTGCGATCGTCGGGCCGCTTCGAAAACCCTCCGACGAAAACCTGCCGATGATACGGAGATCATTCATTTTTTTCCTATTGCTGTTCTTGTTGCCGTCGATATCGGGATTCGCTGAAGAACCTGCGGATGTCGACTATCGAAAGAAGGACTACGCCTCGGCGAGAGAGCTTTACGACAAAGCGAGAGCCGGAGAAACGAACAATCCAGAACGCTGGTTGCAGTTCTCGGCCCAAATCGTTCGTTGTTGTACGGCGCTTGGCGACTCAGATCGGGCCGCCCAGGAATTTTTCGTGATTTGTCGCGTCGATCCGCAAACGACGCTTTTCGACTGTATTCCGTTGCCGTGGAATCCGCCGGTCGCGGCGCCCGGGGCGCCGACAGCGCTCGAAAAGACGGCGGAAGAGTTTTTGGATCCGCTCAAACATCGTGATCCGGGACAGGCGGCCGTTCTGCTGGCGGCGGGGATTCTTTCCGTCAGCGCTCAACGGGCCGGCAGGGATCGTGGTTTGGCCCGGCTCGATCAGCTTTCGAAAACGGAAGGTCCCGCCGCTCAGTTGGCCGCTGCATTGCTCTGGAAACAAAAACTGCCGATACTCCGAACGACCAACGAGTTGGCGTTCCTCGAAACCGCCGTTGAAAAGATTCCCGAACCGCTCCGGGCCGGACCGTATTTTCTGCTCGGCCGCGCCGCCCATGCCGTCGGCGAACGGGAAAAGGCCGTCCTGTATTGGATGCGGCTGCCGATCCTTTATCCGGAAAACAAGCTCCTCGTCGAGGCCGCCGTGAACGAAGCCGCCGCGACCCTCGAAAAACTCGGTCGCCCCGATCAGGCGGCCCGAATCCGCTCCTTAACCGTGTCGCCTGCGACGCGCTGAATCTCGAACACCGTCATGCTGAAACCGAAGAGGTCGACCATGCAACGCTTTCTCTTGTTCGTCGTCGTGTTTTTATTCGTATCATTCGCCAACGCCGTGGAGGTTTCCATGCCGAATCCGGTCGCCGACGCCGAAAAATTGATGCAACAGGGCTTGCCGAAAGACGCTGTCGACAAACTTCGACCTTGGATTCTCGATCCGAAGAGCGCCGCCCCCGCCGAAATAGAAAAAGTGCCGAAGGGAATTGAAATGGTCGTCGACTGTTTGGGCAAACTGAACCGGATGCCCGAAGTCGACGACTTCCTCGAACAGGCGGTCGTCGTTCATCGAAAAAATTGGCGAGCTCTGGAAAAAATCGCGAACCAGATCGGCAATCGGATTCCCCACGGCGGCGTGCTGGTCGACAACAAGTTTCAACGGGACAATTTCAGTCAACGCAACGCCGCCGGGCAGCGGGTCGACGCCGAAGATCGGGACCGGATTCGCTCCCTGCAACTGTTCGTCGAAGCGATGCCGCTGGTCCAACAGGATCCGGACAAAACCGGCGCCGCCGATTTCTTCTTTTGGCTCGGAAGCTGTTGGGAAAATTCGTCCGAAGCGTGGAAAATGCAGTCGTTGACCGACTTCTCGGCGCTTCCCGACTTCACGCCGCAGGAACACGGTCGCCGATTCGGACGGTATCGGGAACGATCCTATGCTTCCGTCGACGAACAGGGAAGTCCCGTGTATTATTCCGTGCCGAAGTCGTTCGAAGAAGCGAAAAACGACGGCGAACGCTGGCGTTGGTGTTTGGAGCAAGCGGTCGAAAGCGATCCGAAACGGATCGGCCGAGCCCTTTTGAATCGAGCCGATTTCTCGTTGCCGCTTTATAGCGAGGAAACGCTGGCCGGTTACGATTTTTTCCGGAACGACCGGATTGATCCCGTCGAGAAGCAGGCGAGTATCTGGAGCCTTGAAACGTTGGACGACACGGAAACGATCGCCCGGTTGGCGACGGGAATCAAGCGGTTCGCGATTCCGGACGAATTCCATTATCTTGCGCTGTTCAAGAAGGTTCTCGACGTCGGAACGGAGTCGGAAAAGATTTACGCCTTGGAACGGCTTGCCCGGAGTGCTCAAAATCGTCGCCAATTCGACAAGGCGGCAGGATATTGGAAACGCCTGATTGAAGAATTTCCGAACCCCAAGGAAGATCGACGGGATTCCTGGCAAGCGAGTCTCGACCAGATCGAAAAGAACTGGGGCCGCTTCGAACCGACGCCGTCGAAGGTCGCCGGAACCGACGCCGAATTGCGATACGTTTTTCGAAACGGTAAAAAAGTCGACTTGACGGCGACGGAAATCGATGTCGAAAAACTTCTCGCCGACGTCAAGGAATATCTCAAGTCGAAGCCGAAGCAACTCGACTGGCAGCGACTGCAGATCGAGCATATCGGCTGGCAACTCGTCGCCGGAAAGGAAGGAAACGATTTACGGAGAAAATATCTCGGCAAGGAAGTTTGCCGATGGTCCATCGACTTGCAACCCGCCGAAAAACATTTCGACCGCGAAGAAAAAATTTCCGTGCCGATTAAAAAGTCCGGGGCGTATCTCGTCAAGGCCGAGATGGACGCCGGCAACACGGAATACGTCGTCCTTTGGCTGAACGACACCGCGATCGTTCAAAAGCAACTCGACAAGTCGAATCTTTATTTCGTCGCCGACGCCGCGACGGGAAAACCGATTTCGTCGCAGGCCGCCGAATTCTTCGGTTACAAAATGGAATGGAAGTCGTCGCCGCGTCCCGCCGGACGACAGCGACGGGAAAACGTCCCTGATTGGTCGTTCAAGGAATTTTCGTCCCAAACCGACGCCGACGGCCAAATCATCCTCGACGAACATCGCCTCGGGACCGGAATGAACTGGCTCGTAACGGTCAAGAACGCCGACGGTCGCTTCGCCCATCTCGGTTTCGACAACGTCTGGTTTTCGCAACAATTTGACGAACAGTACAAACAGGTCAAGGCGTTTTTCATCTCGGATCGACCCGTGTACCGGCCGAAAGACAAGGTCGAGTTCAAATGTTGGGTCGGAACGGCGAAATACGACCAGCCGAATTCCTGCGATTGGGCCGGCAAAGAGATCGTTTACGAAATTTACGATCCTCGTGGCGAAAAGATCGTCGAAAAGAAAAACGTCAAGCTCGACGCCTACGGCGGCTTCGTTGGCTCATTGGAGCTTTCGAAGGACGCAACACTCGGCGTCTACCAGGTCAACGTGATCAACTTCGGCGGCGGTAATTTCCGTGTCGAAGAATATCGGAAACCGGAATACGAAGTTTCCGTCGACGCGCCGAAGGATCCGATCGCTCTGGGCGACAAGTTCAAGGCGACGATCCGTGCAAAATACTATTTCGGTTCGCCGGTCACGGAAGCGACCGTCAAGTACAAAGTGTTGCGCGAAAAGGCCGACGCCGATTGGTATCCGATCCGGCCTTGGGACTGGTTCTACGGCAACGGATACGGTTGGTTGGCCTACGATACCGCTTGGTTGCCGGGCTGGACGAAATGGGGGACCCGCCGTCCGCTGCCGTTCTGGTTTCCGCGACATTCGGGGCCGCCGGAAGTCGTCGCCGAACAGGAAGTCAAAATTTCCGCCGACGGAACCGTCGACGTAGAGATTGACACGTCGCTTGCCAAGGCGATGTTTCCGAACGACAGTCAGCGTTACAAAATCACGGCGGAAGCCGTCGACCAGTCACGGCGAACGATCGTCGGCAACGGCACCGTGCTCGTCGCCAAGGAGCCGTTCAAGGTTTATGCCTGGACAAATCGCGGTTGGTACGAACCCGGTCAAAAAATCGAAGCGGGTTTTCAAGCCCGACGTCTCGACGGCAAACCCGTCAGCGGCAACGCCGTCGTGAAATTGTTCAAAATCATCTACAAAGAGCCGGGGACGCAGCGCAGCGCAGTCCCCGGACAGCCCGTCGAAGAAACGGAAATCTTCTCAAAAGAAATCGCGTTGAATGAAGAAGGCGTCGCGAATCTCTCGCTGAGCGCCGCCGAAGCGGGACAATATCGTATTTCGTGCAAATTGAAAGAACAAGAAGGCGGATACGTCTTCAACGTTCATTCAAACGAGCTGCGACCTGTGGTCGCAGAGTCTGCGGTCACAGACCGCAGCTCGTTGTGGGAATTCAACGACATTGAGCTGGTCCCCGACAAGTCGGAGTTTTCTTCTAACGAAACCGTTTCGCTGAGAGTCAACACCAAGCGACGGGACGCCACCGTGCTGCTTTTCGTCAAACCGACGAACGGAATCTGTACGAAACCGCAAGTCTTGCGTATGGACGGCACGTCGCAATTGGTAAGAATACCCGTTACGATGCGGGACATGCCGAATTTCTTCATCGAAGCGTTGACCGTTGCCGACGGCCGAATATTTTCCGAAACGAAAGAGTTCGCCGTTCCGCCGGAACAACGAATTTTGAACGTCGACGTGAAACCGTCGGCCGAAACGTACAAACCCGGCGGCAAGGCGACGGCGGAACTTCTCGTCACGGATTTAGCCGGTACTCCGGTCTCCGGCCAAGTCGTCGTTTCGATCTACGACAAGTCGGTCGAGTATGTTTCCGGCGGCTCCAACGTCGGCGATATCAAGGAATTCTTCTGGAAATGGAAGCGATTTCATCATCCGCAATCGCCGTCGAACCTCGAAAAATATTTCCAAAACATGCAGGAACCCGCTCGTCCCGGAATGGAACCGATCGGCCTCTTCGGCAACGTCATGCAACGGATTGCCGGAGGAATGGGCGGCTTCGGCGGCGGAATGTTACGAAATGCCGCCGTTCCGATGGCCGCCGCGGCGCCGATGATGAAAGGCGAAGTCGTCGCCGAATCCGCCGTGATAATGGACGCCGCCGCTCCGATGGAATCTCCGAAAACTGAAACCGTCGAACCGACCGTTCGAAAGAATTTCGCGGACACGGCTCTTTGGATCGGCGCTCTCGAAACGAACGAAAAAGGGATCGCGAACATCGAACTCGACATGCCGGAGTCGCTGACGACGTGGAAGATCAACGTCTGGTCGCTGGCCGCCGGAACCCGAGTCGGTTACGGAAACGCCGAAGTCATTACGCGCAAGGATCTCATCCTTCGCATGCAGACGCCGCGATTTCTGGTCGAAAAAGACAAGGTCGTCTTCTCGGCGAACGTCCATAATTATTTGGCGAACGAAAAAGAAGTAAAAGTTTCGCTGGAACTCGACGACAAACTGATTCAAATCGCCAATCAGAGCCGCGACCGTGAGGGAGCGGTAGGGCCGGGGGAACCGCTTCCTGACGGGCGCGGCTCTGATCGGGTCGTCAAAATTCCCGCCGGCGGCGAAGCCCGCGTCGATTGGCTCGTCGAAGCGAAGAGCGCCGGCGACGCCGTGGTTCGCATGAAGGCGATCACCGACGAAGAGTCCGACGCCATGGAAAAGATTCTTCCGATTTACGTTCACGGAATGTTGAAAACGGATTCGTTCTCGACGTACGTTGCGCCGGAAAACGAATCCGGGACGATCACCGTTAACGTACCGGAAGCACGGCGGCCTGAGGAAACTAGGTTGACGGTCCGCTTCGCGCCGAGCCTCGCCGTGTCGATGGTCGATGCGCTGCCGTATTTGGTCGATTATCCGTACGGTTGCACCGAACAGACGCTCAATCGGTTTTTGCCGACGGTTATTGTTCAGAAGACGTTGCAGGCTTCAGGCTTCAGGCTTCAGGCTTCAGAACAATGGGCGATCTCCCGCAAACGAGCCGGGGTCTATGACCCCGACGTAATCGCCGAAATGGTCCGTGACGGCGTGCAGAAACTCGCAAACATGCAATGCTCCGACGGCGGCTGGGGTTGGTTCAGCGGCTACGGCGAACATTCGTCCGCCCACCAGACGGCGCTTGTCGTTCACGGACTCCTCCAAGCGTTGTTCAACGATGTTGCCGTCGATAAAGACGCCTTGAGACGCGGTATCGATTGGCTGAAACGATATCAAAAGGAAGAGTTGCGAAAACTGAAAAACGGCGAACTTTCCGAAGAAGAGAGAAAAAAACTTTCATGGAACGATTGGAAATCGGCCGCCGATAATACCGACGCTTTCGTTTATTTGGTAATCGTCGAAACCGGCGAGCATTTTCGTGACGATGATGAGACGGGGAAAATCGTTGAAACCGAAGCAGCGACCGCCATGAAGAATTATCTCTGGCGCGACCGAACCAAATTGTCGCTCTACGGCGTCGCGATGTTCGGAAACGCCCTTGCTGCGTCGATGGATCTCACGTTCCGATCCGGCGGCATTGATTTTAACGTGAACGGAACAACCCTGTTTTCGACGCAAGGGAATTCGAAGCCGATGAGAATTCCCAAGGAAGACAAGGAAAAAATCGACGGCTGCGTCAAGATTCTCGAACAATATCTCGTGCACGACGACGAGAACCAGACGGCGTACCTGAATCTCGGCGGGTATTCAGGATGGTGTTGGTGGGCCTGGCACGGCAGCGAGTTCGAGACGCAGGCGTATTATCTCAAGTTGCTCAATCGGACCGATCCGAAGGGGAAAATCGCACCGAAATTGGTCAAGTATCTGCTCAATAATCGGCGGCACGCGACGTACTGGAATTCGACCCGGGACACCGCGATCTGCATCGAAGCGTTCGCCGAGTTTTTGAAGGCGTCCGGCGAGGAGAAGCCGAACCTGACCGTCGAGGTTCTCGTCGACGGCGTCGTCAAAAAAACCGTCGAATTCACGCCCGAAAGTATTTTGGCCGCCGACGGACAACTCGTCTTGGAGAAAGACGCCGTGCCGACGGGAACACGGAAAATCGAGTTACGTAAAAAGAGCCGTAATGATTCAGGGGGTCCGTTGTATGTCAACGCTTATCTCGAATATTTTTCGCTCGAAGATCCGATCAAGAAATCGGGGCTTGAAGTCAAAGTCGAGCGACGGATTTACCGGCTTGATCGCGACAAGTCGGCTAAAACGCAAGCGGCCGGTGGACGCGGGCAGGTCGTCGACATGAAAGTCGAGAAGTATACGCGGACGTTGATCGATTCGTCTATTGTCGACCAAAACGCAGCCCCGCTCGAAAAAGATCAGCGACCAACGGGAGCGGGTAAACCCAACGAGCGGAAGCTCGATATGCCTGGACGGCAGGTCCCGGGTGATCTTTTGGAAGTCGAGCTCGTCGTCGAAAGCAAGAACGATTACGAGTCGATCATCCTCGAAGACTTTAAAGCGGCGGGACTCGAACCCGTTGAAGTCCGTAGCGGGTACAACGGCAACGAACTCGGAGCCTACGTCGAATTCCGTGACGAACGGGTCGCGTTCTTCGTCTACCGGCTGCCGCGAGGGAAACATTCCGTAACGTACCGGCTCCGTGCCGAGACGCCGGGAACATTTTCCGCCCTGCCGACGACGATCGGAGCGATGTACGCTCCGGAACTCAAAGGGAATTCGGACGAAAACAAGGTTTCGGTCGAAGAAAGACCGTGACCGCAGGTCACGGCTCGTTAATCCGATTATTGCTACCAAATGTCAACGGCGGGTTCCAAGTCGATTTCCGTTCGTTCCCGGACCATGTCCCGAACCATTTGGATCAATCGCTTGACGTCGTTGGCGGTACATTCCGGCTCCACGACGACAAAACAAGGATTGCGCTCGTTGATCGCGGCGCCGCCGATCCGTGTTCCTTTCAGGCCGACCTGTTCGATCAACTCCTGGGCGCTGCCGCCGGTTCGCGGATTCTTGAAGACATATCCGGAACACTGGCCGCTCATCGGCTGCTTGGCCTTTCGAACGATCCATAACTTTTGCATCCGCTTCGCCAGTTCGACCGGATCGTCCTTGTCGAGCTTCAGTGTCGCGGAAAGGAGAACAACGTCGTCCAAACTGCTGGAGCGGTATCCGAAGGAAATCTCATCTTTCGGAATCTCCGTGACGGTTCCGTCCAGATTCGCGACCCGAACCTTTTCGACCCATTGTCCGAGGTCGCCGCCGCCGGAACCGGCGTTGCCGCAAACGGCGCCGCCCACGGAGCCGGGAATTCCAATCAAGTTCTCGATTCCAGCCAATCCTTCCGTCGCCGCCTTCGTAATCACCCGGCCCAACCGAACGCCGCCGCCGGCGACGATCCGTTGACCGCTCGACTCGATATTGCCGAACGCCGGAGCGGAAAGCAGAATCACAACACCGGAAACGCCCTCATCGGGAGCAAGAACGTTCGAGCCGACGCCAAGAACATGAACCGGAACGTTTTCTTCACGACTCTGCTTCAGCAACGTCAGAAGCTCCTCCTCGGTTTCCGGTTCGGCGAAATATTCGGCCGGCCCGCCAAGTTGAAACCACGTATACATCGCCAACGGAACGTCGCGACGGACAAATTTTCGAAATTCGGCAAATTGAGCCATGGATCGGACGCCTCGTTATCAGAAAGGACGAACATTCTACACTTCCAATGCTTTTAGTGTATAGTCCGACCGTTTTTTTTCAAGACCGGACCGGAAGGCCCAGGACCATAGGTCCCGGCTCTTGAGAAGACAGTAAATTTTTCGAGATTTCGCTCGTTACTGGACTTTTGTATTACACAAGCTATACTTTACCAGGTTTTCGCAACCTTCCTCTAGCCTTTTTTCCTTCCCATGCTTTCCAACCTAAAAATCGGCACGAAACTTAACGGAGGTTTCCTCTTGATGATCATCCTGCTCCTGATCGCCGTCGGGTCGGGATGGTACGGACTCTCCCAATTGGGGCAGTCGCTCAAAGGTCTGAAACGAGACAGCGACGTCTCGAATCTCGCGGCGGAACTTGAGATTGCCGCGAAGGCAGCTGAGGCCGATTCGTTGCGATACGTCCAGTTTGTCGAACAAAAAACTTACGACAGCTTGGTCGCGAACAATAATACGGTGATCGAAAAGGCAAAGGAGATCGAAAGACGAACGGCTCGTCCGATCATGCGGGAGCTTGCCGCAAAAATTGAAACGTTCGCGGGACAATTCGCGACGGTCAACAAAGGGATTTACGACAGCGTCTCCACCCGGGACAAGGCCGATGACGATCGCCGGGTTGCCGGACAGGCTCTAAACGTCGCGATTAAAGATATTAAAACCTATATTGAAAAGGTGATCGCGTCAAAAGATGAGCGGTATGAGAAAGCCGTGGAGCATCTCCTTTTCCTCCAGGAATGTGCGGTTCAACGGGAAAAAGCCGGTCGACTGGTCCGTGATGTCCAGATTCTTCTCGATTCCGAGAAGAGAGATAAAGCGGAAGCGGATCGGCTTGCCGCCATGGAAATTCTCTATGCCAATGGGAAAAAGATTCTCGATCATCCGCTCGACGATCAGGAAAAAAAGCTGGCGACCACGCTGAACGAGGTTGCTCTCAATTGGGGTAATCAAGGAATACAGTTCAAAAATCTGGTCGATGCCCAACACGTCTTCGAAGACAAAAGCGATGCGGCGACCGAGGAGATCATCAAGATCGCGAATGAAATGAACGAATCATCAAGTCATCAGATCGAAGGTTCGGTAACGAAGGCCGAAGGGCTTCAGTCGAACTGCGTCCTCCTTATTTTCGTTGTCGCCGGTTTCGCGATTCTTTTCGGCGTGATCGTTGCCGTTGTCCTGACACGGAACATTACGATCGGGACCAGACGGATCACGCAGATTCTTCAGGCGATTACCGACGAAGGCGATCTGAGCCTCACTATCGACTCGAATCTTCTGAATCGTAAAGACGAGGTCGGTGTTCTCGGCAACGCGGCCAATGCGATTTTGAACGACTATCGGGAAGTCGAACACCTTGCGAAAGAACTTGCCGGCGGTAACTGGACGTCGACGATTCGAACGAAAGGTGAGAAGGACGCGATGAATTTGCATCTGGTCGAAATGATCGACAAAATCAATGTCGCCCTGAAAAACACGTCGGATGCCGTGAATCAGGTCGCCGAAGGATCGGTTCAGGTCGCATCGGCCAGCGAAAGTCTTTCTCAGGGAGCGACGGAATCGGCAGCAAGTATCGAGGAAATCACCGCGTCGATGAGCGAAATCGGCAGTCAAACGAAGGCGAACGCCCAAAGCGCGACCGATGCCAACCAATTGGCGAAGAGCGCGAATAACGCCGCTCAAACCGGTCAGGAAATGATGCAGAAGATGATTAAGTCAATGGAAAGCATCACCAAGAACGCGTCCGACATCCAAAAGGTTGTCAAAGTGATCGACGATATTTCGTTCCAGACGAATCTGCTCGCGTTGAACGCCGCCGTCGAAGCGGCCCGTGCCGGAGTACACGGTAAAGGTTTCGCCGTCGTTGCCGAGGAAGTCCGTAACCTTGCCGCTCGAAGCGCGAAGGCGGCAGCAGAAACGACCCAGATGATCGAAGGCAACAGCAAGCAAATTTCCGCGGGAGCCGAGATTGCCGGGCAAACAGCCGAAATGCTCAATGGAATCGTCTCACAGGTCACGCAGGTCACGGAGATTGTCGGACGCATTGCGACGGCGAGCAACGAACAAGCCCAAGGCGTCGGTCAAGTGACGCAGGGACTCCATCAAATCGACGCCGTGACCCAACAGAACACGGCCAGCGCCGAAGAAACCGCTAGCGTCTCCGGCGAAATGAGTTCGCAAGCCCGAAAGCTTCAACAGCTCGTCGGACAATTCCGACTTCGATAGATACCGCCCCAAGCGTCAACGCTGGGTGGGGAGTACGAAGTGTAGAGTACAAAGTGTAGAGTGTAGAGTACAAAGTGTAGAGTTCCAGCTTTCATCCGTTTTCTCTACACTCTACACTCTACAGTTGTTTGCCGCCCCTATCCAAGCAAAGACGGCCTTTATATAATCATCGAATGTCGTTTTCTTGATACGAATTTAACCTTTCAGTTTGAAAGATCGCCAATCATGAGCAAAAAGCAACCATTGAAGATCGCCGTTCTTGGTGGAGACGGTACCGGACCGGAAGTCGTCGCCGAAGCCATTAAAGTCCTCAAAGCCGTCGGCAAACTCGAAAAGATCGAGATGCAATTCGACGATTTCGATATTTGCGGCAACCGCTACCTCAAAAGCGGCGTGATCATTACGGACGAAGAGATCGAACAGCTTCGAAAATATCGTTCGATTCTTCTCGGTGCGATCGGTCATCCGGACGTTGCGCCGGGAATTCTTGAACGTGGACTCCTGCTCCGGCTCCGTTTCGAATTCGACCAGTACATCAATTTGCGGCCCGTAAAGCTGTTTCCCGGTGTCGAGACGCCACTGAAGGGTAAAAAGCCGGAAGACATCGACTTTGTCGTCGTCCGTGAAAACACCGAAGATATGTACGCCGGAATCGGCGGCTGGCTCAAAAAGGGAACCGCTGACGAAGTTGCGACGCAGACCGCCGTGTACACTCGAAAAGGTTGCGAACGCTGCATCCGTTGGGCTTTCGATTTCACTCGGAAACGAAACAGCGCGAAAAAAATGCTGACGTTGGTCGCGAAAACGAATGTTCTGACCTACGGACACGATCTTTGGTGGAGAACATTCCAGGACGTCGCCAAGGACTATCCGGACGTCAAGACGGACTACAATCACGTTGACGCCTGTTGTATGTGGATGGTCAAGAATCCCGAGTATTATGACGTCATTGTCACGACGAACATGTTCGGCGACATCATCACGGATCTTGCCGGTATTTTGCAGGGAGGACTGGGCGTCGCGGCCGGCGGCAACATCAATCCGGAAGCCGGCGGAACGAGCATGTACGAGCCGATGGGCGGCAGCGCTCCGAAATATACCGGCAAAAACGTCATCAATCCGATCGCGACGATCTCGGCTGGAGCCATGTTGCTCGATCAGGAAGGATATTCGAAGGCGGCGACTCGAATCATGAACTCCATCATGACCGTGACCGGTACCAAGATGAAGAGTCAGGCCGCTGGAAAAATGGGGTTCGGAACCTCTGAAGTCGGCGACTTGGTTTGCGAAAATCTGTAAAAAAAGGAACTGGTCCAACGTTCACGAAATAGTATTCGCGGCATGAACAACAGCCGGAATGGAGGCGTACCCGCCGTAATGACGGTTTCCCGTCAATCTGGTGGGGTGCGGGCTCCTTTCCGGCCGATGTTATACCGTAGCACGGTATGGCGGCTGCCTTCAGCCTCGTCGACGCCGCCTTCCGTTGGTCGGCTCATCTTTCGGCAGCATTTGACTTTATGAAAAAAAGCGAAACGGATAAACCTTTTCACAAAATGTCAGTCGAATGCGGTTTCGTAGTATATTTCGTTTTCGTTGACTTTGGGCTTGGGCAAAAATAAGTTGTCGAATTGTACGAAATTGTTTTGTGTATCCGTCCGGGGATTACGGCGGAGTACCGCCTTCATCCCCGGCTCTTTTTGTTTTATTATTTTTGACCGGTCGCTTTGTACCAGCCCTACAATATTTTCCCCCGTTGTTGCCCTTGCCGGTGGAATCGTGTAGAATCGGTGTCCGTTCTTCTGTTGGCGATGTTTGTTCTATTTTTTCCCTTTCCATGAGTACGAGTCCCGCCCTTGACGACCTACGCAAAGTCTTGAATGTCGAACAACTTCCGGCGATGCCGCATAGTGCGCTAAGCGTCTTGCAGTTGGACAACGATTTAGCGAAGGTTAATATCAACGACTTGGTTCGTCCCATCGAAGCGGATCCGGGCCTTGCCGCTCAGGTTTTGAAATTCCTTAATTCGTCGTATTTCGGATTTCAGAGTAAAATTTCGAATGTCAAACAGGGGATCGCGCTGGTCGGCGTTCGGATTGTCAAGAATTTTGTGCTGTGGAAAGCGGTCTTCAGCTTGATTCCGAAAAGCAAACTCGGCGGTTTCGACGTCGGACTGCTTTGGCAGGATTCGTTGCGACGGGCGATGTTCGCCCGATTCGTGTTGCTTGATTTGAAAAAAGGCGATCCGGAAATCGCGTTTGCCGGAGCGTTGCTTCAGGATATGTCGATTCCGCTGCTGCTTAAACAGAAGCCGGAAACTTATGGGGATGTTCTCAATAAATTGTCGAGCGATCCAAGTCTTCGACTTTCCAAATTAGAACAGGAAACTTTCGGCTGGACGCACGCTGATGCAGGCGGTATTCTGGGGGTGAACTGGAAACTGCCGGCGCCGTTAGTTACGATTATCGACAATCACCTGAACATTGAAGAACTCGTCAAAAATGTCGACCAACATTACGAGCAATCGATTGTCGCCCTTTCCGCTCTTCTTCCGATGACAACACGACCGACATGGAATGAAAAGGAGGCGTTCATTGGTTATCTCAATGTGATCGCGCCGAAAATGGAGCAATCCCTTCCGGTTCTTTTCGCCAAGGTCGATAAAGAATATGATCAATACGCCGCGATTCTCCAGCTCACGAAACCCAAATTGGGATTGGTCGATTATCTGAAAGACTAGACCGATTACCCGGTTTTTTTCGAGGGCGAAATGATTTTTCTCGCGGAAAAATCGTTCTCGGCGAACAGAAAAGCGAAGAGTATCGTAAACTATACCATTGCACGGCACGGTAAGGCGGTTGTTTTCGGCCTCGTTGTCTCCGTCTTCCGTTGATCGGTTGCCGTCCATGTTATCGCGGAGCTTCTCGAAAGCTTTTGTCTTCCCCGATTTTTTTATGTACAATACTCTCGTTCTCGCGGCCCTTCTTCCGTTGTCGGGCCCCACGGCCGGCGAACAACTTTCGTCGTTGTCGACTCCGGCTCCCGCCGAAATTCGAGTCGTCGAATCAACATCGGATCCCGGCGATCGGATTCCCGTAATTCCGAACCGAATGACGGTCGCTTACGCACCGGACAGCGAAACGCCGATTCCCGTTTGGAGCTCGACGACCGCTACCACACCATCTCCGGCCGTTCCTCCGTCAAATCCGGCGGCCCCGACGACGACGTCAAGGACCGCGAACACTCCGTCTTCGGTCCCGTCGACGTTTGCATCGACAGCGGGAAGGCCGAACGAACTCGAATTTCGAGGAAGATTGATGATTCCGCAGTGGAACAAAGTTCCGCTTGCCGCGAATTTTCAGGCGCAACTCATGTCATTGAAAACGGCCCAACGGGACGCTTCCGGAAGAATCGTCAACGGTCCCGACGGTCGTCCCGTCCTGCTTCCGCTGCGCGAAGGGATGCATGTCGTTGAAGGACAGGTTCTCGGCAACTTCGACATCCGATATTTGGAGGCACAGCGAACCAGCGCCCTTTGCAAGCTCAAGGTCGCCCAAGCGGAAGCGGAAAAAGAGATTGAACTTAAATATGCGCTGACCGGCGTCAATTCGGAAAAAGCGTCGCTTGCAATTTTGGAAGACGCCAATAGTATGCATGAAGGCGCAGTCACCAAATTGGACATTATTCAGGCGAAACTCAAAGTCGAGCAAGCGATCGCGAATTACGAGCTTCAAAGTTACAATCTGAATGTCGTCAAGAAGGAAGAACTCAACGTCCAACGTCAGGAAGTCGAGATGGCTGACGTGATGATCCAACTCCGCCAACTCGTTTCGCCGATTTCAGGGATCATCGTCAAGATCTCCAAAGCAGAAGGCGAATGGTTGCGAGAAGGCGACGAAGTTCTCCAAATCGTTCAACTTGACACGCTGCGCGTCGTTTGCAAGGTGGATGCAAATCTTTACGATCAGGATAGTATCGCCGGTAAGGCGGCGTCCGTCACGGCTCCGCTGCCGAACGGTAAAACGGAAGTTTTTCCCGGTAAGGTGGTTTTCGTCGATCCAAGCATCGATTCCGGTGGCGATGTGTTTGATGTCTATGTCGAAGTCCAGAATCGGCCTTCCGGCAGCTCCTGGATGCTGCAACCCAATCGCATGGTTTCCGTTGCGATCAAACTTTAGGACTCCTCGAAAAAAACATCCGATGTCGCCGAATTTTTAAGGACCGGGACCATAGGTCCCGGCTCTTTTTAACGAATACCCCCGGCTCGTTTTCGGAATTCTCTTTTTGCGAGTTCTTATCGTAGCGTGGAGTAGGTTGGCGTTCCGGAGACCGGTAAAACGATCTCCATGCCGGGACGCAAATCCCGAGCGTCCTGGAGTTGATCGTTGTTCCATTGGATGATCTCCTTCCACTTTCCCGTGTCCCGTAATCGTTCCTCGGCAATCTTGAACACGGTGTCGCCTTCTTGAACGACGTAACGGACTCCGCCCCGATTGGCGTTGGGCGGCGCAGAATTCGCAACCGAGGAAATTGCCGCCGCGATCGGCGACGGCGTTCGACGTTCGCTGCCGGACGTCCCCCGACTTCTCTCACCGGCTCGGGAAAGAACCTCGGCGTAGTTGCTCTGTAAATATTCGGGAGACGGGATCTCGACCTCTGTTCCGACTTCCGGAATCCAAGCGGCCCCGCGACGCCGATTATGAACCGCCAACGCTCGATAAAGAAGCGTCGTTTCGTAAAACCGATCGCTGATCTTCATGTAGGTGTCGCCCGATTGGACAATGTAAGTCTTGACATCCGAGGGAGATTCCGGCGTCTGTCTTCCCATCCTTTGACGGTACGACGTTGCGCTGTCTTCCGAGTCGGTCGCGTCACTCAACGGACGTTGGTATTTCGGCCCAATGGTCGCAAGTTTCGCAACCGGCGCCGATTGCAACGACGGCAACTCCGAAGCATTGCCTCCGCCCGCTGCCGAAGGATTGAGAGCGAGCAAGGGATTCGAGGCCGGATTGTTCGGTTCGGTCGGTATCGACATCGGCGGAACGGACGCGGTCTCGGTTTGCGACGTTTTGGCGTTGTATCGAACGGCGCCGCCCATCGCCGTGACCGGAGCAGCTCCGAAACTCAATCCGTTCGCCGATTGTCGAGCTTCCTGAATTCCATTTTGAAGCTGTGTTCCCAGCGGCGGAGCGATTTCCGCCAACCGTTGTTGCTCGACTTGAAGGGGAGCGACGGCAATTCTCTCCGGCGCTGCTACGAGAGAATCAGTTTTTCCCGGCGTCGCTTCAATAATGGGAGCATTGATCGGTTCAGGAATCCGCAGCGTCTGCTCTGAAGGCGTCGCTGATTCCGAGCCCGGCTTCGGCGCCGCCGCAAGCAGCGGAGCGGCGGACGAACCCGATGAAACGGTTGGAATCGCCGAAGACGCAATCACCGGCAGAGCAAGCGATGTCGACGAAACGACGGACGGCTGCGGTTCTGAAACAGCGACCGGTGCCGGAACAGACGATGAGAGGGATGGAGTCGACGACGGCAACGGTGGCGGAATCGGAAGCGAAACCGGCGTCGGTACGGCGACGATCGGAGGAACATACGACGGCGCCGGTTTCGAACTTTGAACAACGTTCGGAGCGGCAAAAGTTGCCGAAGATTCCGGCGGCGTAACGGGATCATTGGGAATTCCGAGGCCGGACGAAAGATTCGGTTTCGGAGAGATCGTCATGGTGATGGGTTCGACGGTTCCTCCCGTCAGCGGAATTCGAGGAACGACTTCAGGGACCGGCGATGAAGAATTCATGGACGGCAACGCGCTGATACTGGGTTCCGAAAAGGAAACGTCTTTTGCCGGCGCAGGCGGCGCCGCGGAGAAACTCGTTGTCGGAAACTCGGGCTTTCGCTCCGTCACGGCATCGAACGACGAAGCGACCGGCGGCAACGGCGGGACCGTTAACGATTTCATGGTCGTCGACGAAGGATCGGGGATCGCCAAGGGTTTTTCCGTGTCGTTGACCGCTGCCGAAGCCGCCAACGGTTGGAGAGAAGCGAGCGAAGAAGAAGCTGCCGAATCCTTCGCGAGCGAATCCGTCGGCAAGGGCGGAACGACAGGAGGAGCCGGATTCACTGGAGAATCAATGCGCGACGCCGACGGCACGCCGGGAGAAGATGTTTGGACGATAGGGGTTGTCAACGCGGGAAAACCGTCCGAAGTCGGGACTGGAGGAGGAGCAACCGTTAACGCCGTAAGTTTCGGTTCCGGTCTTGAGACGGAAAGCGGTTGTTCCGTTTGGCCCGGTAGCGCAACCGTTGGGCCGGGGGACGGCGTGGAGGGGGATCCCCAAAGATCGGTTGAGGAAGGAACGGAGGAAGCAGCAGTCGCAGAGTTTCCCCAAGGATCGTCTTTTTCGACAGGTTTTGGCGGCGTGGCGGCGGCTTTTTCCTCCGGCTTTTCCAATTCCCTTTCTTCGGACTTTTTCGACGCGGCAGCGGCTTTTTCCGCCGGTTTTTCCAATTCTCTTTCGTCGGACTTTTTCAATGCGGCAGCAGCTTTTTCCGCCGGCTTTTCCAGTTCTCTTTCGTCGGACTTTTTCAACGCGGCGGCGGCTTTTTCCACCGGCTTTTCCAATTCTCTTTCTTCGGACTTTTTCGACGCGGCGGCGGCTCGTTCCACCGGCTTTTCCGAATCTTTGTCTTCGGGCTTTTTCGATGCGGCAGTGGCTCGTTCCACCGGCTTTTCCGAATCTTTGTCTTCGGGCTTCCTCGCGGCAGCGGCTCGTTCCACCGGCTTTTCCGAATCTTTTTCTTCGGGCTTCCTCACGGCGGCAGCGACTCTTTCCACCGGTTTTTCCGGCGTTTTTTCCTCGGGCTTCTTCGCGGCGGCAGCGCCTCTTTCCATGGGTTTTTCCGGTTCCTTATTCACGGGAGCCGTCGAATTGAAAGGATTCGCGACCGGCGGTTTGGCGGTTTCGGGAGACGCGGGAACACCGGCAGCAATCTTTTTTTCTGCGGCCTTGCTTTCAACAGAGCTTTTTTCGTTTGTCGCGGTCGACTTGACGGAAGCTTGATCGCCCAACTCGTCTTTTTTCGAATCGAGATATGTTTTGACACCGAAATATCCGCCGACGACCAAAAGAACCATGGCAGCCAAGGCGGCGAGTTTGATGACGACACTCCGCCAATGAAGTCCTTCCTTTTCCTCCTCATCGGAATCCGGAGCGTCAACCACTGAAGCGACAGACGAAGCGACAGCGGGAGAACCGGATACCGGGATCGGTCTGGTCGAAGCAGGATTTGGCTTCGATTCGAACTTTTCGGGGGCGGAAACGGTGGATGAGGAAGTTCCTTTGACCGAAAACCGTTTCACGGGTTCAACGGAAGACGTTCCTTGTCCCTCAGAGTCAGCGGACTTCGGGGCGATTGACGAACCGTTCTGTTCTTCTTCGTCTTCTTCGTTGGATTTCCAGACGAAGAAGGAACCGATTTTGCGGAAAGCTTGACCGGTTTTGGTTCCAACCCAAGCAATTCCTCCCCACGAAACGGCCCAAGTTTTTTTAAGACAGTCGATTCCCACGAAAAAAGGCAGGCAGAGAACCGCCGATATTTTTTTAGCGAAGCCGGGGCCTCGATCTTCGTCCGTTTCCCCCGTTTTTTCTTCTGGATCTTCGAGATCTTTGACATCTTCAAGATCTTCGGGAAGCGGCGGCTTGAAAGAGGCGGTCGACGCCGTGGCGGCGGATTCCGTCGAAGACGCCGTGAAGGAATCGACTCGTTCGAACACCGGCAACGGCAGATTCAGATCGTCGCCGTCGTTTCTTTCGTGATCGCGGTGCTTCCTATCCTTTTTTTTATTCGGTACAAAGCCCATGGAGCGTCCTTGCAAATCGTGGTTCGTAGTTCGTGCTTCGTGGTTCGTGATTCATGGTGTAGAGTTACGGACCATAAATCACGAAACACGAAGCACGCCTCCTCGCAATTTAGCACTTCTTGCCCGAGGGTTCCGTTCGATTTCCTCATCGGACGAAACGATCGGTTTTTTGGTCAAAATATCCCAACGCGAATCGTCTCGGAACGCGTTTTTCACGATCCGGTCTTCCAGCGAATGAAAACTGATCACGGCGAGAACGCCGCCCGGTTTGAGCCGTTCAGGAACGGCCTGCAACACGGAACGAAGCGATCCGAGTTCGTCGTTGACCGCGATCCGCAGCGCCTGGAAGGTCCGCGTCGCCGGATCGATACCCTTTCCCATATTGGATCGACCAACATTGGTTCGGTGTTCCCTCGGCACGCAACGTCGAACCAAGGCGGCGAGATCCGCGGCCGTTCGAATCGGCGTTCCCTGCTGTCTGCGTTCGACGATCTGTCGGGCGATCCGTCGACTATACCGTTCTTCGCCGAACTGAAAAATCAGGTCGGCGATTTTTTCTTCTCCGAGCCGTCGAAGCAGTTCTTCGGCGGTTTCGCCTTCCGTCGGATCAAATCTCAGGTCGAGCGGTCCTTCCGCGTCGAAACTGAACCCGCGATTCCGATCGGCAAGCTGGTCGCTGGAGAGTCCCAGATCAAGCAACATGCCGTCGATACGGTCGACGTCGAGCAAGTCAAGCGCTTCGGCAAAATCTCTGTAGTTCGCGTGGACGAATCGGATCGGAAAACGTCCGTCTTTTTGTTCTTTATCGGTCGAAAACAGGGCTCGTAATCGCTTTTCGGTGCGGTCGATCGCCGAAACGTCCCGATCCATGCCGATCACCAGGCCGTCCGGCTCCACGGCCCGGGCAATTTCTTCGGTGTGTCCGCCGCCGCCGAGGGTTCCGTCGACGTAGACGCCGCCCCTCATCGGTCGGAGAAGACCCAGGACCTCCCGGAGCAGTACGGAAACGTGAACGGATTCTTCTTGCATAAGGTTGACTAAGATACCCGATTTCGGCAAAACGGAAAAGATCAATTTCGCGTGTTCGGATCGGTATTTCGCTTACGTTTTGGCCGCGAATCGCAAGATGAATTTCTCTTGCGTCAAGATCGGTCGTTTGATATGATCCGTTTCGACGTGATCGAACCATTTCAACAAAGCGAGGAATTCCATGGGACAAGCGGTTGGAGCCATTGAACTGTCGAGTATCGGCGTCGGATATCGGGTGCAGGACGAAATGTTGAAAGCAGCGTCCATCGACCTGTACATTGCACGGACGATATGCAGCGGCAAGTATTTGATCGTCTACGGCGGCGGAATCAGCGACGTCGAGGCCGCGATGGACGTTGCGCTCGGAGTCGGCGACGACGCGGTCGTCGACCATTTGACGGTCGCCAACGCTTACGAAGGAGTTTTTCCGGCCTTGTCGCAGTCGGTGATCCTCGCTCCGGATGAAATCGGAGCCTTGGGAATC
The DNA here is from genome assembly GCA_031548665.1 of Thermoguttaceae bacterium. GTDB lineage: Bacteria > Planctomycetota > Planctomycetia > Pirellulales > Thermoguttaceae > WRKP01. The sequence goes on along the minus strand of JAVBQW010000157.1, from coordinate 431 downwards.
ATCGAAACATTCAGCGGCGTCAGCGCTTTGGTCGCTGCGGATTTCGCCGGCAAAGCCGCCAAAGTTACACTCTTTCGGTTGCATGTCGCGATGGCGCTCGGCGGCAAGGGCCTGCTTTTGATGACCGGCGACGTGTCCAGTGTCACGGCAGCGGTTGAAGCGGCCGCCGACGCCGTTCGAAAACGTGGTCTGCTCGTTTCGGAAACGGTGATTCCGCGCCCCAGTCGGGAACTTTTCGCCGACTATATTTAGGACCCCCCCGATAATTCCGAAAGCGAGCTGCGACCTATTACAACGCCAAAGCATATTTTATCAATATTTTGCCACGGAAGACACGGAAAAATCACGGAGAAATTCCTTGCATCATCTCCTTCCGTGTTCCTTCCGTGTCTTCCGTGGCTAAAAGCAATTCTAGGCTTGGCAGGGTACTA